>CALDZZ010000094.1 GCA_937944075.1 uncultured Rhizobiaceae group bacterium | reverse complement strand
TTTACCAGGCGTTCTGATGCGCTTCATATCAATCTTGGTACGCTTGATAATGAACGTATGGACGCCATTCAAAAAAGCATGTTTGTTGCAAAGCAAAAAAATAAACCAGTAACACTGGACCCGGTCATGGCACATGTGTCGACACTGCGAGCAGAGTTTGCAAACTCCATTCTTCATCAAACCGATATCGTTCGGGGAAACCAATCGGAAATGGATATTCTGGATCTTGGCAATGCACATTCCTCATGCCTGGTCATGACAGGTGAAAAAGACAAAATCATAAACGGAAAATCGAAGATTTCTGTCGACAACGGCCATCCGATCATGGCTCAGGTTATTGCAACAGGGTGTGCCTTGGGTGGCTTGATTGCAGCGCTTTCATCAAGAACGGAAAGCAGATCAAGCGCATGTCTGGCCGCATTGTTGTGGTTTGGGGTCGCCGGGGAACTTTCGGCAGAAAGATGTAGCGGACCTGGAAGTTTCTCCCCCATATTCATCGACATGCTTCATCAGATAACGCTCGATGAGATCAAAAATCACGCGAGGATTTCATGAATCTGGTTGATGTTTCACTATACGGAATTGTCGATCCCAATCGCAGTCTGGGGAGACCATTGCCCGAGCTGGCAAAAGAGGCTGCCGAAAATGGCGCCACGCTCATCCAGTATCGCGACAAGCAAAATGACATTCGCACCATGATTGATATGGCAAGGGACATCAAACTTGCGCTTGAGGGAACAGGTGTTCCACTTATCATTAATGACCGTGTCGATATTACGCTCGCAGCAAAAGCAGATGGTGTTCACCTGGGGCAGGAAGACATGAAGGCAGAAGATGCACGCCAACTTCTTGGCAAGAAGGCAATTATCGGGCTTTCCATCAAAACGCCAGAACACGCCAACCAAGCACCTATAGAGGTACTCGATTATGCCTTTGTTGGAGGCGTGTTTGAAACCCTTTCAAAGGATAATCCTGTATCCGTTGGTATCGATGGCTGGACAAAAATTGCCCAACTATTGAAATCGCGTCAGCCCAATCTTCCTGTCGGTGCCATCGCAGGCATAAATGAAAGCAATATTGGTCAACTTTTTGAAGCGGGATGTGACGGTGTTGCCATGATCTCTGCCCTTTTCATGGCTGAAGATGTTGGCAAGGCAACAAGAGACTTAAAGGCACTCATTGAAAAGGCGGGACAATGACACAAATACCAAATACCCTTACCATTGCAGGATCAGACTCCGGTGGTGGAGCCGGCATTCAAGCTGATTTAAAATCCTTTTCTGCAAACAGGACGTTTGGCGCCAGTGTCCTTACTGCCCTCACGGCACAAAACACACAAGGCGTAACAGCAGTCCATGATGTGCCGACGGAGTTTATCTCGGCACAAATGGATGCAGTTTTTTCTGACATTGACATTCACGCAGTAAAGATCGGCATGTTATCGCAAGTCGCAGTGATCGAGACGGTTAGAGACAGTCTTGAAAAACATAACGCAAAAAATATCGTATTTGATCCTGTTATGGTAACAACATCAGGAGATCCGCTCTTGGCAGATGATGCGGTAGATGCGGTGAAAAGCGTTCTCATGCCAGTTGCTGATTTGATAACGCCCAATTTGCATGAAGCTGCAAAACTGACCGGCCAACCGCTTGCCACAACCAATGAAACCATGATCCTTCAGGCGCAGCAATTGCTGGATGAAGGGGCAAAGGCTGTTTTGGTAAAAGGTGGCCACAGTGAAAATGATCAATGCGCAGATTTACTGAAAACACCGAATGATGAACTCTGGATTTCAGCTGAGCGGATTGATACGCAAAACACCCATGGTACCGGATGTTCCTTGTCCTCAGCCATAGCCTCACACTTGGCACATGGAGCTACTTTGCAGGAAGCCGTCAAAACGGCAAAGGCATGGCTAACCGGGGCGATTGCCCATTCTGATGAACTCAATGTTGGCGAGGGTTCAGGCCCCATACATCATTTCCATAATCTCTGGAGCAAATAAGTGTCCAAAACAAAAGCCCTTTCACGTCGTAAAACCCTGGGTCTGCTGGCTGGTTCAGCTACCCTACCTGCCCTTGCCACACCGGCTATTGCCCAAAGCAGGATTGAATGGCGTATGGTAACCTCATGGCCTAAAAACCTCCCAGGCCCCGGCATCACAGCGCAACGACTGGCCGATCGGATAACAACCCTTTCTGATGGTCGCCTGAGGGTTAAACTTTATGCCGCCGGTGAGATTGTTCCAGGCCTTGGTACATTTGATGCAGTTTCCAATGGCGTGGCTGAAATGGCTCATACAGCACCATTGTTTTGGGCTGGCAAATTCTCGGCAGCACCGATTTTTACAGCTGCACCCTTTGGCCTGACTCCGATAGAGCATATAACGTGGATCAATCACGGCGGCGGCCAGGCGCTTTGGGATAGACTTTATGACGCTGCTGGTATCAAACCTTTCATGGCGGGAAATACTGGTTACCAAATGGGTGGCTGGTACAAGGAACCGATCAACAGCCTGGACGATCTCAAGGGACTGAAAATCAGGATGCCAGGATATGGCGGCGCTGTAATGACAAAGCTTGGTGCTGTTCCTGTGGGACTTCCACCTTCTGAAATTTTCACCAGCCTCAAAACAGGCGTCATTGATGCGACCGAATTTCTCGGGCCATTCAGTGATGCTGCAATGGGCTTTCACAAGGCTGCCAAATATTACTATTCTCCCGGGTTTCATGAACCTAATGGAACGGGCGAGGCACTTGTTTCAAAGGCTGCCTACAATGGTTTATCCAAGGACTTGCAGGCAATCGTTGCCGTGGCGTGCGAAGCTGAAAATATTTACTCTCTTGGCGAAGCTGAATGGAACAATGCCACTAGTCTGGAGGATCTGGTTTCCAATCAGGGTGTTGAAATCAGGCAATATCCGGATGCCATTCTTTCTGCTGCAAAATCAGCGACGGTTGAGGTTATGCAAGAACTTGCTGAGAAGGACGCCCTGACAGGTGATATTGTTGCCAGTTACCAGAAGGCAGCAAGGCACCTCGACCCATGGTCGAAGATTTCAATTCGAGCATTTCTTTCTACACGCGGATAATTCACTCAGCAGCCTTGGGACTTTCATCTTCAGACATATAGGTCTCTGCGTCTGAGCGTGGATCAAGCGCGTAGCTTTCCGCGGTTGGTGCCATGGTTGCAATTGGTGTTACCTGATAATCCATCACCTGCTCATCATCTGGTGCTTCACGTCTGGTGATACGGTATGCCATGTGAATAGCCAATAACAGATGTGACCCGCCAATAATCTGGAAGAGTGCCTGTGTCCCAAACATTTCCATGGCCGGACCTGTTACCAGCGGGCCAATCATGTTCCCGATGCCATACAAAATCAGAAGGCTGGATGAAATCTTGACGAAGTCATCGGGATTGGCGTGGTCATTAGCGTGCGCATTCACCAGACCGTAAATCGGATAGACAAACCCACCCAATAAAACCATCAGACCAAAGAAGGCAAGTTGCGGATCAGCTCCATTGACGGAATAGCCTGATATCATGAAACCAACCAGGGTTCCCAACAGGCTCAACCCTACCATGACGTAGCGACGGTCAACCATGTCAGACAATTTGCCAAGCGGATATTGAAACACCAGTGCGCCCAACATGACCAATACAACCATGTTGGCAATATTCGCACTAGACATGCCCTGTTCCACTCCAAAGACAGGTGCAAAACTCTGAAAGGAGCCTGCCAGAATACCGGCAATCAGTGACCCTACAAAGGCTGCAGGCGAATTGGTATACATGCCTTTCAGGTCAATTTTCACCTGCGTCAAGGGCGCAGGTGACTGAGCCTTTGACAGTGCGGTTGGTATTACCGCAAGGCTATACAAAATAGCGCCCAACATGAAAAGCGTTTCCTTTGAAGGATTGGCAATCACAAGCATGTATTGCCCACTCATGAAGGCTGTTTGGGAAACAATCATGTAAACCGAGAACATCGCACCCCGGTTTTCATCCGAAACGCGCTCATTCAACCAGCTTTCAATAATCATGTATGATCCGGAAAAACAGAACCCTGCAAGGGCGCGTAGCAATATCCAGGTATAAGCTTCAATAATCATGCCATTCAACAAAACAACTGACGCCAAAATTGCCGCCAGAGCACCAAAGGTTCTGACATGCCCGACGCGTCTCACAAGGTGAGGAACAATCATGCAACCAATGGTAAAGCCTGCTGCCCAGCCGGTTCCGATCAAGCCTATTTGCGAGGCACTAAACCCTTCCAGTTGTCCACGGACCGGCAAAAGAACGGATTGCATTCCTCCCCCTGCAAGCAGGAAGAATGTACTGATAAAAAGGGCTGTAACCGGAAATATTTGACGGAGCATGACTCAATTCCAAAATCATCAGATAATAAAAAAACTCTCCCAAACCCGCTTTGTCAGGATTGGGAGAGTTTTGCAATCTGTTTTTTTTCAAAAACGGAATTTTGTTCTCAAGGGATCTAGAACCCTTTTTTCAGGCTTCCCAAAATACCCCGCACCAGCGCTCTTCCAAGAGAACTTGCAATCGTACGGGTTACCGTTTTCACCGCAGCCTCTGTTACAGACTGGCGACCACTTCGACCCTTTTTTCTTCGAGACCTGGATTTTGAGCGTGAGCGTTTTGTCGGCCTGTCATCGCGATCAAAATCAGGTAATTGAAACCCTGATCTGCTTTTGCGGACCCTACCGTTTTCTTCTCTCTCCTCATCCTCCAGTTTTTGTTGTTCCTCTTCGGCTCTTGCAGCATCCGATGCAGCCTTCTTGAGCATTTCGTAAGCCGATTCACGATCAACCATCTTGTCATACTGCCCGGCTACTGGGCTCATCTTGATGATTTCATCTCGCTCTTTTTTTGTCAGGGGACCAAGTCTTGAAGCTGGCGGACGTACCAGTGTGCGTTCAACCATGGATGGCACACCCTTTTTCATCAAGGTCGATACCAGCGCCTCACCAACGCCCAGTTCTGTAATGACTTTCTTTGCCTCAAAGGCAGGGTTGGGCCTGAAAGTGTCAGCAGCAACACGCACCGCCTTTTGTTCCTTTGGCGTGAACGCTCTTAGGGCATGTTGAATACGGTTGCCCAATTGGGACAACACCCCATCGGGAATATCAACGGGGTTTTGGGTAACAAAGTAAACGCCCACACCCTTGGAGCGAATAAGCTTGACCATTTGCTCAACTTTTTCGACCAGGATTTTTGGCGCCTCATCAAACATCAGATGCGCTTCATCAAAGAAGAAGACAAGTTTTGGTTTATCCATGTCACCAACTTCCGGCAGCTCTTCAAACAATTCTGAAAGGAGCCATAGCAGAAAGGTTGAATAAAGCCTTGGCGAACGCATGAGTTCGTCTGCTGCCAGAATGCTGATCGCGCCACGTCCATCACGGGTTGTGCGCATGAGATCAGAAATCTTGAGTGCAGGCTCGGCAAAAAAGCCTTCACCTCCCTGTTGTTCAAGCACCAAGAGTTGCCTTTGGATCGCGCCAATTGATGGTTTAGAAACATAACCATAAGCAGAAGTCAGTTCAGAAGAACGCTCCCCCATGGAGATCAACAGGGAACGCAGGTCTTTCATATCCAATAGAAGCATGCCTTCATCATCAGCAAGCTTGAAGGCAATGTTCAAAACACCTTCCTGCGTTTCATTCAAATCCAGCAGGCGGGCAAGAAGCAATGGCCCCATTTCCGACATGGTGGTACGTACCTGATGTCCCTGTTTGCCAAAAAGGTCCCAGAAAATAACCGGAAATTCCTGAAACTGATAATCATCCAGGCCAATGTCATCAGCCCTTTTTTGTAGAAAGTCCTTTGCTTCCCCTTTGGCAGCCAGACCGGACAAATCGCCTTTAACGTCAGCACAAAAAACAGGAACACCTGCATTCGAAAAGCCTTCGGTCAGAATTTGCAGGGATACTGTTTTACCAGTACCCGTGGCACCGGTAATCAATCCGTGCCGATTGGCAAGTTTAAGATTGAGAAACTCACCCTTGTTAAGGCTGTCATCGGGGTTTCTGCTGGTACCGATATATAATTCGCCGTCTTTTTTCATGATGTGCTCCCTTGTGCCCACATGTATCTCTCGTGCCTTACACATACATATTTATTTCTGCCGTCAATCGCAAAGGCTGATTTAAAGAAAATGGCATGTTTCCTGCATATTTAGAAGAAAACTTGAGGTGAAACATGATTACTCGCAGAAATTTTTTGGCCGGACTTGGCGCAGGCAGTGTTGCTCTTGCGAACTCACAAGCCTTTGCTCAGCAAGTCTTTGGCGGGATCAACGCCAATTCCATGGGTTTGCAGGCAGGGTCTGCCGGTGATCAGGGCAAGATTTTGCAGAAAATACTCAACAAGGCTTCACGCAACAATCAGGCCGTATTCATTGAACCTGGCAGGTATAAAATCTCCAATTTGACCTTGCCTGAAAACTCACGTCTTATTGGCGTTAATGGCGCCAGCGTGTTTGAATATACCGGCAGTGATCATTTTATATATAGCGAAAATGCCAACCATGTTGAACTGGTTGGGATAACCGTTGATGGCGGCTTGCAGCCTGTAAAAGACTATTCAAAAGCCAATATTCGAATTGCAAATGCCAAGCATGTTCTGATTGAACACTGTTCCATCTCAAACGCTTCTCAATCAGGCATTGAGGTTTCAGGCTCTGCAGGCAGGGTATCCAAAAACCGGGTTGATACAGCTGTTGGTACAGCAGGGATTGTCGGCCAGGCTAATACTGGTTTGATGATATCTGAAAACGTGGTTTCAGAATGTGCAAATGCAGGTATTCTGGTTTATCGACGCGAACGCGGTTACGACAATACCATCATTACCAATAACCGCGTCAAATTCATCTCTGCCGTCAGTGGCGGAACAGGTCAATACGGCAATGGCATCAACACATGGCAAGCTGATGGTGTCATGATTTCCAATAATCACGTTACGGATTGTGCCTATTCTACTATCCGTTCAAACTCTTGCAGCAATATCCAGATTACCAATAATACCTGTCTGCGTGCAGGTGAGACTTCCATCTATTCCGAATTTGCATTTCAGGGCGCGCTCATATCGGGAAATATCGTGGATGGTGCAGCGCGCGGTATTTCCATAGCAAATCTGGATCATGGTGGACGTCTTACAGTCTGCTCAAACAATATCGTGCGCAATGTGCATGAAAATGTACCCTACGCAGATGAGACCCATGTGTTTGGTACTGGCATTCTTGCAGAAGCGGACATCGCAATTACGGGAAATGTAATTGAAAGCACATCACGCTTTGGCATGTTGCTTGGTTGGGGTGAATATCTTCGCAATGTTTCTGCAAGCAATAATATTATCCGTGATACCAAAACCGGATTTTACGTCAGTGTGGTTGAGGGTACTGGCGACGTGTCCATCACCAACAACGTCATTAACAAGGCAAAGCGCGGGATCGTTGGCTATAGATGGCAAGAAGCCGTAACGGGAGATCTAGTGCGGGATGGCACAAAACAATTCCGCAATCTGTCAATTACCGGAAACCGATTGTCCTGAATGTCTTAAGCGACTGACCGCGCCAAGGCGCATTGTGACCAGAGGTCGGACAGGGCACTGACAAGGTTCTCAATGTCTGCATCCGTATGAA
>CALDZZ010000093.1 GCA_937944075.1 uncultured Rhizobiaceae group bacterium | reverse complement strand
AGCTGGCGCGCGTTCTTCTTCGGATGCGCGACGCAACAAATCACTTACCCAGCCTGTGCTTCTACCAGGTGTTGCAGGTTGTGCCTGAGGCGAAGGTATTTCCGAGCGTGTTCCTCTCAAGGCCATGTCAACTGCTGGTGATGCCTTTGGTGCTGTAAATGATGGAACAGGTGCAGATGCTGGCGCAGGTGCCGGTTTGGCTGCAAGTGGTGGCGCTGTTACCGGTGCGCGCTGTGCTACACGCTGGGGCTGAGCCAGAACTGGTTTGGAAGTATCCAAATTCTTGCCTGACTGTTCAACGATTGCGGACAAATCGCGCAAGGCGTTAATCTGGTCAGTTACAACGCGACGCATTTCAGCAGCGCTCTTCTCAGTTTCATCGGGTAGTTCCAAAATGCCTTTTCGCATTTGGGCTCTGGTATCTTCAAGCTCAGCACGCATGGTGTTTGCTGCAGAACGCATGGCATTGACGGCATCGTCAAAGCGTGATGTTGCGTCTTCAATCGCTTTGGAAATTTCAGCAGAAACTTCACTTCCAACGCTTTGTGATTTCAGACTTGCCTCGGCAACCATTGAGCTTACAAGCGACTGGAAGGATGACATGTTGTTATTTATCTGATCGCTGTGACTGACAATACCAACAGCAAGCTGTTGCAATGCTTCCTGCTTGCCTTCAAGTGTTGCCTCAAGGTTGGTTTGAGCTGCATCAATCATCCGTGTTGCGTCTTGCAGGATAACGCTTTGAGCCTCAAAGCGTTGTGCAATAGTTCCCATTCCGGAAAGCATGTCACGTGATGAATTTTGCATGTTTTCATTCAATGAAAGAGCAATGGCTTCTGACTGGTCAACATTGGTCTTTGTTGTTTCAACAGCAGAAGCAAATTTTTCTATCTGGCTTGAAAGCGATGTTTGCATGCTGTTGAGGTTTAATGTGGCATCTTCAATCAGTCTTTCCAGAAGACCGCTGGAATTACCAATATTTGAGAAGAGTGTATTTGCCTCTTCACCAATCATTTTGGAAAGGTTGGCCAGCTTCTGACTTGTTTCAGTTCCAGTCTCAACAATTGCTGTGATAACAGGTTTGGCTTCATTATCAATATAACCGGACAGCTGCATGCTCTTGTCAGAGAGAAGGGCGTTCAACTCATCAGTTTTGGCTTCAAGGTTTCTTTGTGTTTCAACCAGTGTGCCGCCCAGTTTTTCGTCAATGACTTTGGCTCTATCTGTCAGGATGTTCGCCATTTTATCGGCTTTGCTGTCAATCTCATTGCTGATTTGAGACAGTGTATTTGAGACAGCCCCCAAAAGTTCTTCCTTGCCTTTGGCAAGATTCTCTTCAAGAATTTGATTGCCGGCTGCAAATTGTTTCTCGATAGTCGATGAGTTCTCTGAAAGGCGTGCATCAAGCGCTTTGACACTGGCTTCCATTCTTTCGCTCGCAGATTTTGAATTTGCTTCAAGTGAGCTAGCGATGTGATGCGCACCCTGGCTTAGTTTGGATGAAAGATTGTTGGCACGTTCTTCAATCGCCTTACTGAAGGTCTCGGTTGTGCCGTCTACAACCTTGGTAAAGTTATCGGTCTTCTCTTGAATAGCAGATGTAAACTCTGATTTTTTATTCTCAAGACCCTTAGTAAAGGCTTCGCTGCTATTGTCGATGCTAGCAGTAATTTCTGATGATGTTTCCTGAAGGGCAGAGGTGATTTCAGATTTTTTAACCTCAAGACCCTGAGTGAAGTTTTCACTGCTTTTGTCGATGCTGGCGGTAATTTCTGATGATGTTTTTTGAAGGGCAGAGTTTATTTCTGCTGTCTTCTCTGCAGTATGCTTCAGGTTCTCTTGTGCAACATGCGCAAATTTGATTGTGCTGGACTTAACTGCATCTTCAACCTCTTTCACCTTGTTGGTGATGACGTCTTCGACAGACTTGGTGTTTTCCAGTAAGCGAGTGGATTGACTTTCAAGCTTTCCAACAGTGCTGTCGACCTGTTCAGTAAGGTTTTTGCCAAAGCCGGAAAGATTATCAGCAATCGTTTGTCCTATAGCTTGTGTTCTTTCCTTGAGAACATTATCCAGTGCCTCAGTTCGCATGCCGAGAACACCAGCGATATTGTCACCACTGGCTGACATTTGAGATACAAATTCGCTTGTTGTAACAGAGAGATTATCACTAATTTGCTGGGCAATCTTGTCGCCTCTTTTTTCAAGGTCTTCAACACCCGTTTCAAGTTTGTTGATTACAAACTCACCAACCTGAGAGAGGCCTTTTGCAAACGTAGCGCTTTGTTGTGCAAGATCCTGATTTAGCGCAGCGCGGCTTGCTTCGAATTCCTTGATGGTTTCGAGATTTTTCTCGGACATATCCGCCGCACTTGCGCCAATGATTTCCTTGACCGCATTGCTGCCAGACTTGATCATGTTGGCAAAATCGACTGTTTTCTCGGACATTTCCTTGCGGAATTCTGTACGACCTTCTTCAATTTTTTGCAGTGTTGAATTGCTCTGCTCGGCAATTTCTGATGTGGTTGACTTCAGCAGGTTGTTTACGGACTGGCCTGTTGCTTCCATAACGCGGGAAAGCTCTGTTGTTTTTGCAGAGAAGCTTTCGTCAAACTCTTTCTTGTTTGCTTCCAGTTTTTCATCAATCAGGGCAGTGGCCTGTTGCAGGCCGGCTGTTCTGGTTTCAAGAAGCCGTGCAACAGCCTTGCCGTTAGTTGTGATTGTGCTCGACATGGCCTGGGTTGTTGAACTGATGTTCTCTTCAAGTTCCTTTTTGGCATTTGCCAAGGTGGCGTTAAGCGTTTCACCAGTATTGGCAAGCAGCGAAACGAGACCTTCACTGGTATCTGTAAGCTTCGTTGTGATTGTGTCACTGCGAAGTTGCAGGGTCTCGCTCATGGAGCTGGTGGCCTCGCGCAGTGTATTTTCAATTTTGGAACTTGCCTGCTGAATATCTGTAGAAAGGTTCACATGAGAATCTGAAATGGTTTGTTTAAGATTGTCAGCGTGTGTAATCATTGTACTGCGTTCGTTGCCGATTTCCTCGACCAGTCTGCGCAAACGCACTTCAGAGTCACCATAAGAGCGTTCGAGATTCATGACTTCTTTTTGAACCATGAACTCCAATTCACCAGCACGAGCAATCGCACGTTCTACGCCATCTCCGATTGCATTGACTTCACGTCGAATTGCCTGGCCAACTGTTGCTACTGAACTGTTTG
The DNA here is from genome assembly GCA_937944075.1 of uncultured Rhizobiaceae group bacterium. Lineage (GTDB taxonomy): Bacteria > Pseudomonadota > Alphaproteobacteria > Rhizobiales > Rhizobiaceae > JAALLB01. The sequence goes on along the minus strand of CALDZZ010000093.1, from coordinate 2,726 downwards.
CCGTATTTTCAGGCTGAAGCAGCTGAATGGCAGCTTCTGTCATTGAATTGGCTGCATGGCGCATATCCTGCGAACGGCGTACCAATACGGCAAATGCCCAGAGCGGGAAAAGGGGCAGGATTGTAATTGCAGCAAATGAAAGTACAGGAGTTGAAAAGAGTGCTGGCGAATTCAAAATCCAGCTCAGATCCGGGTTTTGTCCAAACAGGGGAAGGATGTTCTTGTAGCCATAAAAGGCGCAAGCACCTAGCCAGAGCAGGGTTACAATGAATGTTCCAAGAAAAATACGGCTTTTTGGCTTTTGCTGAATTGCATAAAGGACTGATGCCAACTCAGGGTTGACTTCATCATTTGCTGCAGCTGGCGGGCTTGATGGTGGAAGGGCATCCAGATCCTGAAGCTCAATATCAATGTCTTTGATATCATCTTCCGAACTGGCTGATTTTTTCAGTTTTGCAGCAGCATTGTCGATTTCGTCCTCAATAGAACTCAGATCATCGAATGCATCGGCAAAATCAACCGAAAGTGCTTCCTCGACTGCGTTAAGTGCTGTCTCGCCAGTAATGTCCTTAGCGGCTTTGTTAGCCATGTTCCCACGCCTTATTTTTATCTTACTCAAAACGAATTGTTAAAAATCCCCGTCAATCAAACCGTTTTCGCATACATTATATGGCATCACAAGAATTCAGCGTCTCAAATCCCCGAAATCTTAAAATAAGGTTAACAAATGCGAGTAAATTTTCTTACGTAGTCTTTTTTCATTAAGTAGTTGGTTAACCATTTTCGAAGCCAGCTGGCTAGAAAATTCCGCTGGGTTAACCAAGTTTTTGCCTCTTTGCGCTATATTTTTATAACAAATAACACGGAGATCGTCATGGGTATGGCATTAAAGGCGGATGTGGCTGAAGCTTGCAAAAGTGCAGGAACTGAAAAACCGGTAGACCTGGTTCATCTTTCAACCATTACAATGGGTGACAGGGCATTGGAACTCGAAGTACTAAAAATGTTTCTTGTCCAGATTCCGGATTACATCAAGATGTTAAAGTCTGCCAATGACAAGGATTCAGTTTATATGGCTGCCCATACCCTTAAGGGCGCCTCAAGCAATATTGGTGCTTTCCCCTTGGCCAATATTGCCAAACAGGCAGAGGAAACTGGTGTTATTCCCATGCAGGAATTTGTAACTGAGCTTGGTAAAATTGCAGATTACGTCACTGAGCTATCGTGTGAAGCCTAGGTTTGCTTTAAACGAATGTGTGCGCCTATAACGCCTTGACACAATATGTTTAGCTGATAAACCGCAAGACAGATTTCGGTAATATTAAATTTCTATGATGGGGCTATAACATGGCTAAAATCACTTATATCACACACGATGACCAACGCTTTGAAGTTGATGCACCCAATGGCTCTACAGTCATGGAGACAGCGATCAAAAATTCTGTGCCTGGTATTGAAGCTGAATGTGGTGGCGCATGTGCTTGTGCAACTTGCCATCTTTACATTGATGAAGCATGGACGGAAGCCGTTGGTGGGCCGGAAGCCATGGAAGAAGACATGCTAGATTTTGCCTGGGAAGTGCAGCCAAATTCTCGCCTCTCATGTCAGGTAAAAGTGTCTGATACGCTTGATGGCCTTGTTGTCAGAATTCCTGAGAAACAAGCTTAAGCCATTGTAATTATTATATAATAAAAGCCATTAATCTGTTTTGGATTATTGGCTTTTTTATGTGCCTGACAAAGTTTTATTGTTTTATCGCTACGTGTAGGGTCGCAAATAGTCATTGCACTTTTGCAAGACCCTTGTAATTTTGCTTCCATAATTGGAGGCACTTTAAATGACATCATATCTGGCTAATCCACTAGAATTTCCTTCCAGACAACCGGATGGGTTTCCGTTGCTTGAAGGTGAACCTGTTTTTGATCCGGCAAGGCACCTTCAAATCGAGATGCCAGAGACCATTATCTCACTAAAGGAATTTGGCTATTCAGATGATGAAATTGCAGAATGCCCCTGTGATTTTGGCATTACAAATGTCTTTCGTATTTTAAGCGATGAGGGCGCTCATTGTATGCTTGAAGTGGCGCGTATGCTGGAACAATATACAACCAGCAATGCCCGTATTTCCAGAAACGTACGCGGTGGAACGTATCAGTCGAGATTTTTGCGTGATCTTTGCCAGAGTGATGAGTTAACTCAAGCAATCTCCACGATCTGTGGTTCTCCAATGTTGCCTCATACCATTCCGCATCAGCTTGGGCATTTGAACTATAATCCAAAGGTTGTGGGCGAGAATGTCGACAAATGGCATGTTGATACGCTCCGAATTGATTTTGTGATGTTCGTAACGGATCCTAACACCGTTGAAGGTGGCGAGTTTGAATACTATCTCGGTACGAAGGAAGAAGTGGCTGAACTCAAACAAGCCGGCAAGCCGCTTGATCCAGAAAAAATCAAGGCGCCAGTATTACCTGGGCCTGGATATGCTGTCTTGCAACAGGGCAATATGGTTGTTCATCGCGCCAAGGGCCTAAGGGCGCAAGGGGAGCGGATTACCATGGTCAATGGGTATGTGCCACGGGATGTGAGTTTTCCCGATTATACCCGCTTTGATCAGCTATATCTGGTTGATCCTGAACACATGGCCGCAAGCGAATACATGCGCCATGTTTCCTGGATGGGACGCGAATTATTGGACGGGCAGTTGAAGGGGTTTGCATTCGGCG
>CALDZZ010000092.1 GCA_937944075.1 uncultured Rhizobiaceae group bacterium | reverse complement strand
GAATGATCGATAACAATCGATGAGGAAGGATCGTGCTTTTTCCAGATTGAATTGTGCAGTTTTGACTTTGCCACAAACGCTTTTTCAATCGAGGTTTGCGCATGCGCCATCATAGGCAACGCCATCACACATACTGCGGCAGTAATGATGATATTCTTCAATTTTGTGCTGATCATTCTTCTTTCCTGGCGACTGTTTCAAATCACTCAGAAGAAACCACTTTATCTATCATGGGTCGAAACACTTAACTGCACGTTTTTGTCAGATGATCGTGCCTGTTTGTTATCAGCCGATGTTCCAGTCCGGTTTTCGCTTGTCAAAGAACGCGCCAACGCCCTCCTTGGCTTCTGGTGAGTCCCACGCATCTGCAAGGGCTTGTGCCGAGCGCAGCGATTGCGCTTCATCAATCACTGGCCCCAGTGATCGGGCGTAAGCCTTGGCACGGGCAACTGCGCCAGGTGCTGTTGCAAGATAGGGTTTGATTTCTGCCTCAACTGCTTCATCAAGCATGTCAGCAGAGACTGCACTTGCAAGCAAATCCAGTGAAACCGCTTCTTCGCCATTAAATACCTTGCCGGACATGAATACACGACGCGCCTTGCCTTCCCCCATGCGCGCCAAGACATAAGGACTGATGGTAGCAGGGATTAATCCTAGCCTTGTTTCGGTAAGGGCAAATTTTGCCGCGCTATTTCCGATGGCAACATCACAAACCGACATCATGCCGATACCCCCACCGAAAGCCTGACCCTGTATTTTGCCGATTAGGGGTTTGGGCAATTCATTCATTGCCCGCAACATGCGCGCCAGTTTCATGGCTTCTTCAATTCGGGTCTCACGTGTCGCCTCAAATTGTTGCCGCATCCAGCCCAGATCACCTCCGGCACAAAAGCTTTTGCCTTCACCCGTCAAAACGACAACCCTGACACTATCATCAGCAGCGAGTTTTTCCGCAGCATTTGACAGCTCGGAAATCATTAGGGGAGATAGTGCGTTATGGGTTTCAGGTTGGTTCAGGAAAAGCGTAACCACGCCACGCGTATCTTGCTGGAGCGCGATTGTTTTATATTTCATGATTGTGTCCTCAAGCTTTTCGCAAAATCTTCTGCACGTTTCAATTGCTGCAAGTCAATTCCGGCTTCAAAGCCTTTTTCGTTTAACATTTTCACCACAGCGCCTGTAGCGACATTGCCTGCTGCACCGGGTGCATAAGGGCATCCACCCAGCCCACCGACAGAAGCATCAAAAGTGCGCAACCCCTTTTCCAGACTTATTTCAATATTGGCGAGCGCCTGACCTGATGTGTCGTGAAAATGACCCGCGAGTCGTTCTGCCGGAACGACAGCTAGGACGGCATCCAGCATGGTTGAAATGCTTTCGGGGGTTCCCTGACCGATGGTGTCACCCAGTGAAATTTCATAGCATCCTGCCGCAAGAAGTTTTTCTGCCATCCACGCAACCTTTTCAGGTGGTGTTGGTCCATCATAGGGGCACTCTGCTACACAGGAAATATAGCCCCTAACCAAAATGTCGTCTATTTTTGCAGCTTGCATGATAGGCAAGAACCGATCGATTGTTTCTGCAATGGTTGCATTTACATTTGCCTTGCTGAAGCCTTCGCTGGCAGAACCAAAGACGGCAATTTCATCAGCCCCTGAAGCCTTTGCCATCTCATACCCCTTCATGTTGGGGGTGAGGACTGCATAGTTGACTTCTTCCTTGCGGGTTATACCCGCCATGACCTCGGTAGCGTCTCCCATCTGTGGAACCCATTTGGGCGAAACAAATGCCGTTGCTTCAATTTTGGAAAACCCGCAATCAGAAAGCATGTTGATCAAGTCTATTTTCTTGTCTGTCGAGATCATAACCTTCTCGTTTTGAAGGCCATCCCTTGCGCCAACCTCGAAAATCGTTACTTGTTCACCCATCGATTTTTTCCAAAGCTATCAGGACTGTGCCATCTTCAACCTGATTATTTGTGTCGACGTTTAAGGCCTCGATTTTACCATCTCTTGGAGCTGTGAGCGTGTGCTCCATTTTCATGGCTTCAAGCACCAGAAGCGGGTCGCCTTGCGATACTTCTTGGCCCACACTTATGTTAACCTGCTTTACCAACCCAGGCATTGGCGCAATGACAAAATCACCCCCAGCAGCTGATGCGGCCGAACCCTCAAGCGGGTCAGGCACTGTAAACTCGAATGTGGTGGAGCCAGTAAACAAGGCAAGCTTGTTTGCAAAGGCGAAAGCTTCCGGCGCTGATGCTCCCTTGAGACATTCGATGTCAGTAAACCACTTTCCATAATCTGCTTCACCCCGCTTCACCGCTGTTTGCCAAATATCGCCATGACGTCTGATTTTAACTTCGAAAGGCTCTTCTCCCAGTAGTAAAGACTGATACCAGATTGGCGCTTTCCAGTTTGAAAAGCCGGCTAGAATATCAAAGGGATCGGTTTCACCAAACCCGCAATCCTGCCCCTTGGCATTCGGCTCAATTGGCATCTCTAATACAGACTTGGCGGCAAGGGCAACCAGGTCATCTGAAACCTCCTGTTGTCTGGTAAGGCTGGCAATATCCCGTTCAATCAATCCTGTATCAACATTACCGGAGCAAAAGCCCGCGTGGTTACAAAGCGCTTTAAGGAAATCAACATTGGTTACAGTGCCGGCAATTCGGGTTTCACCAAGGGCAACATCGAGGGCTGCCAAAGCTTCATCACGACTTTCAGCGTGGGTTATTACCTTGGCAATCATCGGATCATAAAAGGGCGTTATCGTATCGCCTTCGACGACACCGGAATCATTTCGTGCGTTTTCAGAAAATTCCAGATACTCAAGCTTGCCTGTTGAAGGCAGAAAACCCTTGGGAACATCTTCAGCATATAATCTTGCTTCAAAGGCATGGCCTTCAATTTCAAGCTCATCCTGAAACATCGGAAGATATTCATCGTTTGCTACCTTCAACTGCCATTCGACCAGATCAACGCCGGTAATCGCTTCCGTAACCGGATGCTCAACTTGCAGCCTTGTATTCATTTCCATGAACCAGAACCCATCCGGCTTCAGGCCATTTGAACCATCCACTATGAACTCGATTGTTCCGGCACCTGAATAGTTGATTGTCTGGGCTGCCTTTACTGCGGCATCTCCCATTGCAGCCCGCATTTCATGCGTCATGCCGGGTGCCGGTGCTTCCTCAATAACCTTCTGGTGCCTTCGCTGCAGCGAGCAATCTCGCTCAAACAGATGCACCACATTGCCATGGTTATCACCAAACACCTGTATTTCGATATGACGGGGATTTTGAATAAACTTTTCAATCAAGACATGCGCATCGCCAAAACTTGCCTGCCCTTCCCGTTGTGCACCGATGAGCGCGGAGGCAAAATCCTTTGGATCGTCAACCTTGCGCATCCCCTTGCCACCACCCCCGGCACGCGCCTTGATTAAAACCGGGTACCCGATTTCATTTGCCTTCATCGCCAGGAAACCGGTTTCCTGCATGTCTCCATGATACCCAGGCACGACAGGGACATTGGCTTTTTCCATCAGGGCTTTTGCAGCATCTTTAAGACCCATGGCACGAATGGCACCTGCCGACGGGCCGATAAAGACAAGTCCTGCTTTTTCAACTGCCTCCACAAAATCCGGGTTCTCTGATAAAAATCCATAGCCTGGATGGATGGCTTGGGCGCCAGTATCGAGTGCTGCCTTGATAATCCTGTCACCACAGAGATAACTCTCGCCAACAGGCGCAGCACCAATATGGACGGCTTCATTTGCCATCAGAACATGTTGAGCCTGCGCATCCGCATCTGAATAGACTGCCACGCATTTGACACCCATGTCTTGTGCAGTACGCATAATGCGACAGGCAATTTCTCCACGGTTGGCGATGAGGATTTTCTTGAACATTAAAGTGTCCTATTCAAACTGATCTCGAGGCTCGGCAAATCGATCAACAATCGCTTGCCATGAATTTCGGTGTCTATGGGGTGTCCGGGTTTTGGGAAAAGGTGCAGCCCGTTTGGCGTTGCAAATTTTGCAAGCGTTGCATAAACATGTGCAAACATCGCATCTGCATCACGACCGTGCAGATTGATGGTTCCCATGTTGTTAGCCTTGTCAATGGAATGCAAATCAATATCGACCGACTTTGAAATCCGGATCAACTCAATGAGTGCATCTTCAACTTCATGCAGGATTTCATAATTGCCATCGCGAATTGGTATATCAATCAGCAGGTTCTGGCGTGATCTTTCTGCATTAAAGCTTTCCCTGTCAGCATATTTCCATGCCCAGACCCCACGCACAAGCTGAACCGCACCGTAAGCCATTGTTGCCATGAAAAAAAGTTTGGTACTTATACTGGCATTGTATTTTACGGCATTGTAAAACACCAGCGAAAGTCCAAGGACTATGCCGCCAACAAGCATTTTCTCGCCACCTGGCGTGTTCGAGATGCGGTCATTATTCATGGCTTTTGTCTCACAACCAGTCTCCAAACAATCCAACCCTTATGGGTTTGAAGTTTTCCTTGTTTATATCTCGCCATGGCGTGGTTTTGCAGACCGTATAATTAAAATCACTCTTGCAAACATTAAGGTTAAACTCGTTTGTGAAGACATGAATATCAAGAGAGCAACCGCTGATGAATTCGCTGATAACCTTGTCGTCAGCCTTTAATTGAAAAACCGCCCAATCAAGCGTTGCACAAGGGCTGCCGCTGTCGTCAGGCTTGTTTAAATAAACACGGGTAAGGCTTAAAAGTTTGTCGCCTGCCATGCATTCGGAAACGCGTATGTGTTCTATCTGCTTTTCTTTGTGGCTTGAGTTCAGAAACAGGTTTTTGGAAGCAGGCAGCGTCTGATTATCTGCCCGGTAATCCAGACTGTTTACACTGAAAAAACTGGCTTCCTGCTCGCAGGCATACTGAACGTAACTGATTGCAGGCTTCTTTACCTCACTTGCAGCGGATGTATACAGGGATGTTGAAGCAACCAGACTTGCCAAGGCTGCGACTGTTTTTGTAATATTTTTCAAAATCATGTTTTACCTCTTTTCCTTGTTACATCCTGAATACACCAAATTTCGTCTCCTCGATTTCAGCATTCATCGCAATTGATAAACTTAGCGCGAGCGTCTGTCTTGTTTTGCGGGGGTCTATGATGCCATCGTCCCATAGTCTGGCGGAGGCATAGAGTGGGTGGGATTGCTCTTCAAACATGTCGAGTGTTGGTTGTTTAAAAGCTGCCTCTTCCTGCGCTGACCACTCTCCGCCGCCGCGTTCAATTTGTGCGCGTTTTACCGTTGCCAAGACGCCTGCGGCCTGTTCGCCACCCATGACGGAAATTCTGGAATTTGGCCAGGTCCATAGAAACCGCGGTGAGTAGGCTCGTCCTGCCATGCCATAATTACCTGCGCCAAATGAGCCACCAATCAGCATTGTGATTTTGGGTACTTTGGTTGTTGCAACAGCCGTCACCAGTTTTGCGCCATCCTTGGCAATGCCTCCAGCCTCGTATTTTTGGCCGACCATGAAACCGGTGATGTTTTGTAAAAAGACTAGCGGAATTTTGCGTTGTGAGCATAGCTCTACAAAATGCGCAGCCTTGACTGAACTTTCAGAAAACAAGACCCCATTGTTGGCAATGATGCCAACGGGCATCCCCATCACGTGAGCGAAACCACAAATGATGGTTGTGCCGTAACGTGCCTTGAATTCATCAAAGCGAGAGCCATCCACGACACGCGCAATGACTTCACGCACATCATAAGGTGTTTTCAAATCTGCCGGCACAACGCCCAGGATTTCATCCGGGTCATAGGCAGGTTCTTCAATCGGTTGTAGCTGAAGTTGTTCCGGCTTTTTGCGGTTCAAGTTTCCAACCGCTTGTCGTGCCAGGGCCAGTGCATGCATGTCATCATCCGCCAGATAATCAGCCACTCCCGATGTAGCCGTATGCATCGCACCGCCGCCCAGGTCTTCTGCACTCACAACTTCACCCGTTGCAGCTTTTACCAAGGGTGGACCTGCCAGGAATATTGTTCCCTGTTCCTTGACGATGATCGAGACATCCGACATGGCAGGCACATATGCACCACCCGCGGTACAAGACCCCATGACCACAGCAATTTGCGGAATGTTTTGTGCTGACAGGTTTGCCTGATAATAGAAAATTCGCCCGAAATGTTCACGGTCTGGAAAACCTTCTGCCTGTTGCGGCAGGTTTGCGCCGCCGCTATCAACCAGCGTTACGCAAGTCAGATGGTTCTGCTCTGCAATCTCCAGTGCGCGAAGGTGTTTCTTCACGGACATTGGATAATAAGTGCCGCCCTTAACCGTCGCATCATTGCAGATGACCATGACCTCATGCCCCATAACGCGGCCAATACCTGCGATCATTCCGGCACCGGGGGCTTCACCCTCATACATACAATGTGCAGCCGTATTTCCGATTTCGAGAAAGGGGGATCCCGGATCTAGGAGATTGGCAACCCGGTCACGTGGTAACATCTTACCCCGAGACAAATGCCGTTCCCGTGATTTTTCGCCGCCACCCAGGCTGGCCAGGTTTGACGCTTCACGCACAACCTCGAGCTGCTCGAGATTGGCTTTTTCATTAGCCATGAATTGTGCAGATGTCGGTGATATTTTCGATTGTATCTTGGTCATGCT
>CALDZZ010000091.1 GCA_937944075.1 uncultured Rhizobiaceae group bacterium | reverse complement strand
GGAAAACTCTTTCAAGCTTATGCCTTGTGCAGACGAAACAGGACCCAGAATTATTCGTGTATCCTTAGCCAGAAGATTTTGCGCGCCTTCAAGGGTGCTTTCAGGTGTATTGGAAACAGGTTCTATCACCAGTTCAATCGTTTTGCCTGCAATCTCATTGCCCTGTGCTTCCAGAGCAACCTTTACCCCCCTTACAGCATCCTCACCCAATACGGTATGAGCGCCCTTCAGGGTAGCAAGAACACCAATTCTGATAACATCGTCTGCAAATACAGGACTTGCCAATAGCGCAAAAGAAAGTGAGGCAGTGGCAATATAAGTCTTTCGCATGTATCTATTTTCCAGCCCGTGGCAGTTCTTTTTGAGTCACTTTACAAGATTCTGGCCTATAAAGCGTACCAGAACAAGGTCTTTCTTGTTTTCTGACCTTTAGCTTTAGCAGGGGCAATCAAATTTGTGTCAATACAATAAGTACAATGAAGAGGCTCCCAAGAAACAATGAAGCAATATGACGGCCTCTGTTTCCAAGCTCGTCAGGCAATGGCAATACTGAGGAATTTGCATGTCCCGATACCAACCCCATAAAACCCTGCCAGCAGAAAACCATGGCCGAAACATTCATCCCAATCCAAATCATGGTTTGTGGTACAGGCAATCGCAATATCCCGGACCACAATAATGGAATGATAACTACAACAACGAGAACAGTGGCAATCATGAAGTTAGAATTGCGAAAACTGAGAACCGCAATGCCCCCCAAAAGTAACGCCAGAATAATCGAGATTATCTCTATCAGGTCATATTCCGGCATTTGTTCAGCCCTGTAAAACAGATAGGGCGTCTTCGAAGAAAGTCTCTTTTCCGAAGTTTCCGGATTTTAGCGCTAGAACGAGCTCCCGGTCACAATCCCTCAAGGCAGGCACACCAGCTGCAATTTCAGGCCCAATCTCCATGACCTTGATATCCAGTGCCTTGACAACTGCACCAGAGGTTTCTCCGCCTGCTGTTATGATGCAGTTGACGCCCCTCTTCAGCAACTCGGATGCGACATCACCCATGAATGTTTCTATCTTGTCAGCAATGAGTTCCTGACCGTATTTTTCCTGGGCTGCCTTTACAACTTCAGGATCCGCAGAGGTATAAACAAGCGGAACGTCTTGCTGCTCCAGAACCCAATCACATACGGAGGAGACACTTTTGATGCCAGTGAAGATATCTTCTGCGGTTAATTCCTGAGATGGATATTGAGCCTTGTAATGTGCAACCTGCCCACGCGTTGCAACCGAACAGGAGCCCGATAGCAAGACTGCCTTGCCTTCGAGTTTTGTCCAATTTGTTTCACTTACGCCAATCAAGCCATCCTGCCTGTAGTTTTCCGGCAATCCAAGTGCCAGGCCGGAACCGCCGGTAATTAGCGTCCGATCCTTCAAGGCCCTTCCTAGCACTTCGAGGTCTTCATCGCGGATGGCATCTGCAATGTAGAAAGCTGGCGCCTGCTGCTTCATCCTGTCAGCTACGGTTTCACTCCCGCCTAGCACATCGGAATAACTTACGTGTTTCACAGCCCAATCGGTTTGATAGCCAAGCCATCTTCTCAAGTCAGAATCACTCATGGGCGTTAACGGATGATCTTTCATTCCGCTTTCGCTTAACAATGTGTCATTTACAAACAGGTGGCCTTGATAGATTGATCGGCCAGTTGCCGGGAATGCAGGACAAAAAACAACCTGATCCTCCCCCAGATAATCTGCAAGCGCTTCTGCCACAGGACCGATATTACCTTCGCGTGTTGAATCAAAAGTCGAGCAATACTTGAAAAAGATTTGCTTGCAGCCTTGTGATTTCAACCAACGCGCAGCTTCCAGACTTTGCGCGATTGCATCCTCAGGTTTTATGGTTCTGGACTTCAGCGATACAACGCCCGCTTCCACCCATTGTTCTGCATCTCCATTTGGGATGCCTGTATATTGGGTAACACGCATTCCCTGCTTGGATAATGTATTCGCAATGTCACTTGAGCCGGTGAAGTCATCCCCTATACAACCCAGAATCATATTATACCTCTTATCGTTTTTTCAGGGCCTGAATGAAGTTGCCAGACAAAACCGGAGGAACCCCACTCCGGATAGACGTTTGTGACCAATGGGTCGTGACCCGGAATTACCAGCGCAGGCCTACTCGCAAGTTGCTGGATTTTTGAAAATCCATCAAGCATGTTTTCCATATCAACCACAATGGGAAAAGGTTTTTGTTCAATAAAATTCTCGTAATAATGGGAAGCATCTGAAGCCAGGCAAATATAGCCGGACTCGGTTTTTACACGTACGACCTGCAATCCTCTGGAGTGCCCGCCAACACAATGCACTGTAACCCCTTCAGCTATCAGCCCATCCCCATCGTGGAACATTACCCTGCCTGAATAGACCTTGCGAACCATTTCACACACATGATCTACCGTGAAAGGCATTTGCAGCACGTCACTGCACATACATGGCCCGGTCGCAAATTCCATTTCGGACTTTTGCAAATGAAATTTTGCATTGGGATAGCGGTCAAGTCCTCCTGCATGATCGTAATGCAAATGGGTGATTACGACAGTATCGACAGCGCTTGCATCGACTCCGATTGCTTCCAGTGACTTTGCCGGATCTCTCAAGATCGGTCGATTTCGGCGATTTCCTTCAGCAGTATCATAACCGGTGTCTACCACAATGACCTGTTCGTCAGATGTCAAAACCCAGATAAAATAATCCATGTTGTGAGGACTGGCGTGATCATCATCAAACAGAAAACTGTCCGCTCGGGTGCGCGTATTTCTCTCGGCATATTTTACGGCATAAACTTTCCAGAGTTTTTCCATGCCTCCTGACCCATCCTCTAATTTGGTTTTCACTGAAGGTATTTATGCACACTCGAACGCACAGACACAAATAAAACGTACTTGCTTTTCTAACATACACGTATAGCTTGTATTATCATTGTCGTTACCTGACTTATGTGAACAGGATTTTTGCAGAGCGGAAGTGAAAAATACATGAAGAATGAGTTTGAAATTGCTGTCTTCGAAGGGGATGGAATAGGACCTGAAATCATGGCTCCTACTGTTCAAATATTGAATGCCCTACAGAAAAGACATCAGGCCTATTCACTAAATTTCACTTATTGTGACGCTGGCGCAATGCATTTTAGCAAGACTGGCCAGTCGCTTCCTGAAAGTTCGTTAGAGACCGCCAGAAAATCAGACGCGATTTTGCTTTCTGCCATGGGCATGCCTGATATTCGCTATGAAGATGGTACAGAAATTTCTCCACAGATAGAACTTAGAAAAGAGCTCAATCTTTTTGCTGGCGTTAGACCCGTAACCTTATATCCCGGACAAAACACTCCACTAAAAATTCCTGAAGGCAAAACCATAGATTTCGTGCTCATACGTGAAAGCACTGAAGGTCTTTTCTGGTCTCAGGGCAAGGGTGAGGTCAGCAAGGATCAAGCCAGTGAAACCCTGGTCATTACAAGAGAGGTCAGTGAAAAACTGTTCAAGTTCAGTTTTAAACTTGCGCAACAACGAAAAAGCTCTGGTGAAGGTCGCGGAGTTGTAACCTGCGTGGACAAGGCAAATGTGTTCAGGGCATTTGCATTTTTCAGGGAAATATTTGATGAACAGGCAAAGGCCTTTCCCGATATCCAAAAAGAATACGCTTATGTTGATGCAACGGCATTATGGATGGTTCAAAAGCCTTGGGATTTTGATGTTCTTGTAACAGAAAACATGTTTGGTGACATCTTGTCCGATCTTGGGGCCGGACTGATGGGCGGGCTTGGGTTGGCCCCTTCTGCCGATATCGGCCTTCAACATGCGCTCTTCCAGCCCTGCCACGGGTCGGCACCCGATATTGCGGGCAAGGGCGTTGCCAATCCTTTCGCCATGATATTGTCTTCCGCCATGATGCTTGAATGGCTTGGACATGAAAATAATAACTCCGATTTGCTGAAGGATGGCAAAAATCTCAAACAGGCGGTTGGGCATGTCATACAAAACAAAAAAGGCCTGACAAGAGATATCGGCGGAGAAGCTGGCACCAAGGAAGCCGCTTCTGCTATTCTTAAGCAATTGGCGGATTAATGATCAATCTGACAAAAATCAGGGTTGCCTGTTTGGGAGCAGGTTACTTCAGTGCTTTCCATTACGATGCATGGCGGCGCCTCGGATCTGTTGAACTCGTTGCAAGCGTTGATTCAAATATAGAAGCAGCCAGGAGTACAGGTCTGAATGCCTATGCAAGTCTTGAAGATATGTTTGACGCTGAGCAGCCGGATCTGCTGGATATTATCACACCGCCCTCTACGCATATGAAGGCCATTCAGACAGCTATCAAAAAAGGGGTGAGTACCATCATCTGCCAAAAACCATTTTGCTCATCCTTGCAGGAAGCAAGAAAAGCTACAGAACTGGCTGAGAAACATGATGTCTCGCTTGTTGTACACGAGAATTTCCGCTTCCAACCCTGGTATAGAACCATGAAACGGGCGCTTGATGAAGGTTTGATCGGCCAGTTGCATCAGGTTGCTTTCAGGCTAAGAACAGGTGATGGTCAGGGTGCAGATGCCTACCTGGAACGCCAGCCCTATTTTCAAAACATGGATCGGTTTTTAATTCATGAAACCGGCATCCACTGGATTGATACTTTCCGCTATTTGATGGGAGAGCCTAGTGCTGTCTATGCTGACCTTAGAAAAATGAACCCCCACATCAATGGAGAAGATGCCGGGCTTTTCATTATGGAGTTCGAGGCGGGTAAAAGGGCCGTGTTTGATGCAAACAGGCATCTTGATCACAAGGCTGAAAACTGCCGTACAACCCTGGGCGAATGTTTGCTGGAAGGAACGGCAGGCACCATTACACTAGAAGGTGATGGGAGTTTGTGGCTCAGAAAGTTTGGCAGTCAGGAAAGTACGCTTTTGCTTGAAGCTTACAAGGACACTAGCGACGCAAACAGCTTTGCAGGGGACTGCGTCTTTGCCTTGCAACAACACGTAGTAGACGCACTCATGGAAAATGGCGAGTTTGAAAATACTGCAAGGCAATATCTTAGAAACATCGAAATAGAAGAGGCAATCTATCAATCTTCCGAGCAAGCAAGAAAAATTCCTCTTTAGAGAACTTTGTGCATGTCTTCGAGTTTTGTTGAGCCCGCTTTCTCTATGATGTTACTTCGCAGTTTTCTCATCCCTGCCAACCACCTGTCATAGTCTGCCGTTTTGTGCTGCATAAACTGACTGACTTCGGGGTGTGGCAATATCAAAAACTGTTCCCGATGTATGCCTTCAAGCACAGCTTCTGCAACTTGTTGCGGGGTGATCACTGTTTCACTCAATGGAACTTCAGAACCTTCTTCATAGCCGGTCATTTCTGTTGCAACATATTGTGGGCATACTGCAGAAACCCTGATGCCCTGTTTGCCATGCGTTATGGAAACAGACTCGGCAAAGGCAACAGCGGCATGTTTTGTTGCTGAATAGGCAGCATCACCAATTTGGCTTAACAATCCTGCAGCAGAAGCCATGTTGACCAGGTACCCTTCCTGACGCTCAATCATATCTGGCAGGACTGCACGAGCTGCATAGACATGTGACATGACATGTATATCCCAGCATGTTTGCCAAACATCATTACTGGCAGAAGCAGCGTGTTCCCCTTCCCCGAAACAGACACCTGCATTGGAGACAAACATATCGACCTTACCGTATTTTTCCTTGGCTACAGAAACAATCTGATGAATATCTTCTTCTTTCGTTACATTATTGCAAATCCCGATGGCGCTGCATTCATGTGCTGTTTCTTCGACAAGCTTTTTGTCAATATCACCCAGCACAAGGTGAGCGCCTTCACTTGCAAAACGTTTTGCCATGGCTGCGCCAATCCCTTTTGCAGCTCCCGTAATGATAATCGTTTTATTTTCAAGTTGCATAAGAGAGCCTACTTCTTTGTCTTGATTTCAAAAGGGATGCTGGAACGAATGTTCAAATCGCGTTGAGGGAATGGAATTTCTATCTTCTCGGCCTGGAAAAGCTTCCAGATTTCCAGATAGACCTTGCTGGAAACATTTGCGACACCCCCTTCTGGATCGTTAATCCAGAAACGTAATTCCAGATCCACGGATGAATCGCCAAACCCTTTGACCAGACAAACCGGTTTGGGGACTTTCAGCACTCGCGGCATGTTCTCAACTGACTTGAGACAAAGGTCGATCGCCTTTTCAACATCAGTATCATAGGAGACACCGACCGGAAGTTTGCGACGAACTGACTTGTTGGTATGCGTCCAATTGGTAACAGGAGAATCGATAAAGACTTCATTGGGAATGAGCGTTTCTGTACCATCGCGCGTTCTAACCGCGGTATAGCGCGCACCCAGATGCTGTACCCATCCATATGTTGAACCCGATACCGTATCGATTTCGATGACATCACCCGGTTTGATTGACTTGTCCAGCAGCAAGATAATGCCTGACAAAAAGTTGGAAACAATTTTCTGCAAACCAAGGCCGATACCAATACCAACTGCGCCAGAGAAAACAGCCAGAGCAGTAAAGTCAATTCCAACGGCACTCAGTGAGAAAATGACGGCAAGGCAAAGCAGCAGGAAACGCAGAACCTTGGAAAGCAATACTTTTACAGAAGGTGATATGTCTTCATTCTTGGCAAGTGAATTGGTGATGAAGGTTGAAGCAATCATCGCCAGCCAAATAAGTGCAAAGAGTAAAATGCCACTTTGAATGATGGATAGAGCAGAAATTCTGTTCCCGCCCATTGTAAAGGCAGCACTATCAAGAACCATTTGCGCTCTTGGCAAAAGGCCAAGAATGTAAAGCGCAGCTATGCCCCATGCAAATGTGGAAATCACTCTTGATATGAAACGGTTCTTGATCAGTCTTGAGAAGAAGGAAATGATAAACCAGGCGGTTGCCAAACCTGTCATGACCCTGAGGATATAGCTGTTACTAGGCCATGTAACCGAGCGTAGAATAAGATACCCGATCCAGAGTTGAATTGACAGCAAGAGCCAGAAAATACGGTTTTTGAAGATCAGCAATACCCTTAAGAGACTGCGCTGCCCCTCAATTTTGCGCAGTCTTTCAGTAATCGGTGCATCTATTCTTTTTTCAATTATCTTGGCAATAAAGATTGCCGCAACCAAAATACCGATCTGGATAAGCGCCCATCGGCTGAAGATGATGGATTGTGAAAACCCTATGCTGGTTAAAAACTGACTGATATCAGCGATTACAGGCAAATTCAGAAATTCATCAAGTGTCATGCGTCGCGCTTTCCATTATGCAATAATGCCCAGGTTAGTATAAATTCAAATAGTACATTTACAAACGAAGTCTTTTACTCGTACTCATTTATTTAAATATCAGCCTTCAATTCTGATTATCCACGACTGGAAATAATTCCCCGTTCACTTTACAAACGTGAAAATGCTTGAAGGAATAACAGTGCCAGAAAAACGCTCAAAAGCCCTGCTCATTTCTGCTTCAGACTTTAACAACGACAGCAGATTAAAGCGTCTTCATGCCCAACTGGAAAATGCCGGTTTTGAAGTCACAACCATTGCTTATGGGAATAATGAGGACAAAGCGAACTTTCTTTTTTCACCTGTTCCGGAACGTTCCTTCCTGGCCAGAGTTCTGGATCTGCTCAAAATGCTTGCATCAAGAATTCTTCCAGAAAAGGCCCTGCTGAAAATGCTATCACAACGGCTTATCACAAGAGACGTGACCCGTTCAGCCTTGAAGGCAGCAGATGAACATTCGTATGACTTGTTTGTGGTCAAGCACTGGACAAGTCTTCCCAGTATTTTACACCTTGGATCAAACGTCAGAATATGGCTGGACATCAATGAGGTTTTTGAAGCCGAGCATGACAACAGCAAGCTTTGGCAATTGATTTACAAACCAGTCATCATCAGGCTTTTGAAGATTGCCGACAGGAACATCATCTTGCGCTCAGCAACAAGCCTTGATCAGATCCGGCACATGCAACATGTGGATGTTTTGTACCTGCCAAATACAAAAAAACCATGTGCGAGGCCAGAACAGTACGAGGATGATGGCAAAATCAGACTGCTTTATCACGGTTTGATCACAACCAACAGATCGCTTGAAACCTTGATAACCGCCTTGCAGAAGTCAGGCCGCAAAGACATGACACTCACCATCAGGGGCAACGGCAAGCCCGGTTATATTGCCCGATTGAAAGCCCTGGTCACAAGTATGGAGTTATCTGATCAAATAGAATTTGAACCTAGCATTCCCAACGCTGCTCTTATACGTGAAGCAAGTCAGTACGATATTGGTTTTTGCCTATTTGAAAACCAATCACTGCAACTGATGTATTCCGAACCGAACAAACTTTATGAATATATGGCAGCCGGGCTAGGAATTATTGCCAGTAATACGGCCACCATGAAAAGAATGGTAAAGGACAAAGGATTGGGTGAAGTAACCGATATATCCGCTAACCAGAGTGATGAAATTGCAAATATACTGAGCACGCTCACACGCGATACAATTCAACAATGGAAGAGCACTTCCCACACTCTTGCAAGGAAAACGTGGGAAGAAAATTATGACTGGTCCAAACTGGGTGAATATTTGAAAACCATTGTACCGAAGCGTGACGAATAAGAACCAATCAAAATGCAGTTATGTTGGAAGTATACTGCCACATTTCATTGGGGTCAGAGCTGGCTGGAACCCCTTGCGCAACATAGCCTTCGGCTGAAGGGTCAATTGATAAGAGCTGGTGCCTGCTTGCAACAAAAGAACTGCCATCTGCAAAGAAAGAGCAATTTCCACTTCCAGACCTGCTGAGTGACAAACTGTAGGTTCGCAGATATCCCATTGTTGAAGAAAAATACAGAAAGGCAAAGCCTTTCGATGTTTCGAGACTGATATCGACAGACCTTAGAAAAATACTGCTCACACAAGTCATAACCAGTGATCCTGGATAATTCGAGATATTGGTTGAATCAACAACCCGAATGCTTCTTTGCTCATAGCCACTATTATCAGATTTTCTGCCCATGATTTCCAGTTTGACAACCGGGAAATTTATCAGCAGGGCATGATCCCAAACCAAGTCACTTAGCAAGCGAACCTGAAAACGGGCGCCAAGAAAAAACAGCTCTTCCAGTCTTTGCAGGCTCTTAATGGCGGTAGCAACGGTCTTCCCATCGTTTTGATCATCCCCCGCAACTGCATCAAGATATAATATCTCCATGCTATTCAAACTTTCTGGTGTTCCAGCCAATGGCGGATTGATTATGCCTTGCGGAAAATCGACTTTGCCATTTTCGGCTGAAACGATGAGTGCATTTTTCCAACTCTCTCCATCTGGTGTGACCTTGACTGAAAAATCGTTACTTCCTGCAAGCCCCATCTCG
>CALDZZ010000090.1 GCA_937944075.1 uncultured Rhizobiaceae group bacterium | reverse complement strand
GATCAGGTCCATGGAGACGCGGCCGAGTATGGGCGCGAGGTGGCCTTCAAGCCATACGTTTCCGCCTGTTGGTTTTGCGCCTCGAAGTGGTACGCCTGCACCTGACAGGGCGCGGTGGAATCCGTCTGCATAACCACCGGAGATGGTGGCGATTTTGGTGGGGCGGTCGAGAATTGCCTCTGCACCATACCCTACTTTTTCACCTGCTTTTGCATGTCGAATTTGCAGCATGCGCGATTGGGCCGTCACAACCGGCTGCATCGGGTTGGCAATGTCGTTGACGGCTTCTGCTCCATAAAGGGCAACGCCAGGGCGGGTCAGGTCATAATGAAAACCAGGATTGGTCAAGGTTGCTGCACTGTTTGAAAAGGAGGCTTTCAGTTCCGGGTATTTTCTGATTACCTTTTTGAAGTTTTCATGTTGAAGCGTGTTGTGTTCGTGGTCAGGGTCATCTGCACAAGCAAGGTGAGACATGATAATTCGTGCATTCAGCCTTTTGAGCATGGAGGTATTTTCAGCCAGTTGCAGGGCCTCCTCGACATCAAGGCCCAATCGGTTCATGCCCGTGTCCACATGAAGGGCTGAGGGCTTGCCCATGCCGCTTGTCGCCCACAGGCTTACCTGGTCAACATTACCCAGCACAGGGGAGAGATCATTCTCCGCTATTACCTCAAGCGTATCAGCAAAAATACCGTTCAGGACATATATGTCGGCATCCGGTGCAACCGCTCTCACCCTTGCACCTTCTTCCGCCATGGCCACAAAGAAGGTTTTGCAGCCAGCTCCGGTCAGTGCTGTCGCAACCGGTTTAATGCCAAGACCGTAGGCATTTGCCTTGATAACGGCAGAGCATTCAGCCTTGCCCGACTTTTCCTTCAGGAATTGCCAGTTGTTTACAAGCGCATTGAGGTCAATGGTGAGGCGAGGGGCTGTAGACATGTTGGTACTCTTAAACGAATTTATTCCATGCGCTCTGGCAGGTAATCTTCTTCTGCGATGTCAGAGAAGCGTGTGAACTCGCCCTGGAAGCCTAGTTGCGCTGTGCCTGTTGGGCCGTGACGCTGTTTGGCTATGATGACTTCGGCACGGCCTTTTGCACGCTCCAGTTTTTCTCTCCATTTTACCCATTCTTCGGTGCCTTCTTCAGGCTCGCCATTCTGTAGGTAATATTCTTCACGATAAACGAAGAGAACAACGTCCGCATCCTGCTCAATGGAGCCTGATTCGCGTAAGTCAGAAAGTTGGGGGCGTTTGTCGTCGCGGTTTTCGACCTGGCGTGAAAGCTGGGAGAGGGCGATGATGGGCGTGCCAAGTTCTTTGGCCAATGCCTTCAGTCCAGTGGTGATTTCGGTTACTTCCTGTACGCGGTTTCCGGCGTGTTTTCCTGATCCCTGCATCAACTGGATATAGTCAATGATGAGGACATCAAGTCCTTTTTGGCGTTTCAGCCTTCGTGCACGGGCAGCAAGCTGGGCGATGGAAATGCCGCCGGTTTCATCAATGTACAAGGGGGTCTTGGAGAGTTCATTGGCGCAGATGGTCAGTTTTGCAAAATCGGCTTCGGTGATTTCACCACGCCTGATTTTGCTTGAAGATACTTCTGCCTGTTCTGAAATGATCCTTGTTGCCAGCTGTTCTGAAGACATCTCGAGTGAGAAAAACCCGACAACACCGCCTTCCAGAGCCGATGTGGAGCCATCTGGTGCAACGTCTCCCTTGTAGTTGTTGGCTATGTTGAACGCGATGTTGGTTGCAAGGGATGTTTTGCCCATGCCGGGACGTCCGGCCAGTACAATCAGGTCTGAAGGTTGCAAACCACCCATGCGCGAATCCAGTGAGCTGATATCCGTTGCAATTCCGGAAAGGCCACCATCACGCTGATAGGCGGCAGCCGCCATATCAAGGGCGATGTTCATGGCGTTGCCGAACGTATTGAAACCGGCATCACTGCCTCCCTTTTCAGCAAGGTCGAAGAGGCGTCTTTCAGCGTCTTCAATTTGCTCTGAAGGAGACGTCTCTACCGGTGCGTCGTAAGCAATGTTGACGAGGTCCTCGCCAATGGTGATGAGGTTTCTACGCGTTGCAAGATCATGAATGGACCGGCCATAATCCTCTGCGTTAATGATGGTTGTTGCTTCTGCTGCAAGACGTGCCAGATATTGGGCAATCGTCATGTCGCCGACTTTTTCATCCTGGGGCAGGAATGTCTTGATTGTAACCGGATTTGCGGTTTTGTTGGCACGTATCATTTCTTCTGCGACGCGGTAAATTTCGCCGTGCAGGGCTTCATGGAAATGATCGTGTTTCAAAAAATCCGAAACACGGTAATAGGCATCATTGTTTACCAGAATGGCACCAAGCAAAGCCTGCTCAACTTCGATGTTGTGCGGAGCAGTGCGGTAGCTTGGTTCTGGTTCGTTTCCAATTCTTGGGATGGCATCTGTCATGGGTCTGATTTTGTCCTGGCCTGTAGTCGCTCATAATTTTTGCATCTTGAGGCGCTGCTTATCAACACCCTTGAGGGACGAAAAAACGAAAAGAAATTCTTGTTACCGTTGTCCTCATTATTCACAAGAGGGTAATTTTATTTTTTTGATAATTGACTCTGGTTTTCCTGATTCCCTTTAAAGAATTCTACACAAAAAAGGCGCGAGGATGA
>CALDZZ010000089.1 GCA_937944075.1 uncultured Rhizobiaceae group bacterium | reverse complement strand
AGCAATATTTCAAAAAACACCTTTCTGTTCGGGTTTAACATTTCAGTCTCAGTTCTCATCAGTCTTTTCTTTGCCCTTCCCCACTGGTACGGCTTGCCGTTGGCAATTCTGGGTTTGTTGATCAACTTTGCAGCCGCCTTGCCCATAGGCTTTGTTCTGTCTGTAGCCTGTCTTCGGTTCAGGGATTTGGAAAACACAATACTGAGCATCATGGCTGTCACGTTTTTCGTAACCCCCATCATATGGCTGCCAGAGATGGCAAAAGGCAGTCGCCAGTTTGTGCTGGATTTCAATCCTTTCTATCACATGATGGAAATCATTCGCGATCCCATGATCGGCCAGCCCATAGAGCTGAAAAACTGGATTGTCGCCATTTCCCTTGTTGCAGTCGCCTGGGCGCTGGCGTGGTTCGTTCACAGGCAGAATGCACGACAAGTGCTGACGTGGCTGTAAGGGAGAACGACCATGAGCAAGTTCTTCATCAAGGCCGATAACGCCAGTCTGGAATTACCCCTTGTCCGTCAACAGCAAAACGAGAGTCTGTTTTCTATTCGTGGCCTGTTTACAAACATTGGCAGCAGTGAGCGCATAAACCGGACAGTTCTCAAAAACATCTCCATTGAAATTAATGAAGGCGACCGTGTTGGCCTTACCGGAAGAAATGGTTCAGGCAAGACGACGCTTCTAAAACTGCTCTCAGGAATATATCACCCAAAAACAGGAACACTCACAAGCAATGGTCGATTGCTGTGTGTGATCAACCCCCAATTCGGTTTGCAGGCGGAAGCAAGCGGTTACGAAAACATCATATTGCGCGGCCTTCATCTGGATATGAGCATTAACGAAATGCGCAAGAAAGCCGATTCCATTATCGCATTTTCAGAACTCGAAGAAGCCATCAATGATCCGCTTTATACTTATTCAGCCGGCATGAGAGCACGCCTTGCCATTTCAATATTATTGCACAGCAATCCGGACATTCTATTAATTGACGAGTGGATTGGCGCTGGTGACAGGGACTTCCAGGCCAAGGCTGCAAACCGTCTGCTGGAGTTTGTAGAACAAGCCAAGCTTATGGTTGTTGCTACCCACAACCAGCAATTACTGAACAAATTGTGCAATCGGGTTTTAACGCTTAACAAGGGCGAAATAATCGATGATAGTCTGATAACCGAAGCATCATCGGATGAAAAACCCGCTGAAAACAATAAATCTGATGAAGCAAAACCAGCGTTTAATTCAGATCACTAGAGTGCTTGATAGTCGCTTTGAAAGAACATGCCGACGCAAATAATATGCAATAATTTCAGCTTGTTACAGAAATAATCAGAATCAATTCAAGAGCTGCCCGAAACGGGCATTACCTCCCCCACTTATGGGGTTGTGACTTGGCTTTGGACTTGCCGGACCGTCGTGAACGAATGAGCAGATAAAAACCCAAAAGCCCCAAAATCAAAGCAGGTATTTGATATTGATTTTCTACAGGCGCGGCATTTGCAACAAAGGAAGCGGTAATCACATCAACGTCCGGCTTTTCGATCCCGTTATTGTTCTTGTTGGGTGCAAACTCAATTTCCAGCTTGTGCAGGCCGTCATGTTGGACAGTAGCAAGCAGATGTGTACCACTTCTGGTTTTGGGTTGTTCAGTACCAGTATCAATGCCATTGGTCGGAAACGATATAATCGCTCCAATGAGTGTGCCATCCCTGTCACTCAGCTTTACCTGCAAGGGTATCTTGACAGGTGGCAAAAGCCCTCCAACCTTGTAGCGGGCAACAAACCTTATGCGCAGGGGGTTGTCTGCTTTGGTCAATAAAACCGTTTGTTCAGCCTTACCCGTTTTGTGAAACTCAGGAAACGAAACTTCAGACACAACGTTTTCATCAAAGTTCAATTTTGCCCATGGCAGAACCAACCCGATTGATCGCGCAATGACAATCAGCAAAAGCCCGATTTTCTTCATGCTGATTTCCTCCAGACATAAAATACGTGCGGCACCTTGCGATCCTTCCAGTCCAGAATGAAATCATCATGTGATTCAAGCTTTAGCCCGTGGTCTACAAAGCGCATGACCGCGTCTTCTTCCAATGGCCAAGGTGGCCCCTCAACTTCTTCGCCATTTTTTCTGACACGGCTATAAACCAGCAATAGTCCTTCAGGCGCAACCAGGCTGGCAATAGCAGGAATTGAGTTTTCAAGCGTTTCTGGCGGAATGGATTGAAGCGTATAGCACTCATGCACGAGATCAAATCGCCCTTTCCACTCATCAGGCAAATCAAACAAGTCTGCCTTTTGATAACGCACGGCACTTTTAGGAAAACGATTGTTGGCCCAATCAATCGCCTTTTGGGAAAAATCAAAACCAATTGTCTCATAGCCAGCATTAGCCAGTGCTTCTGCGTTATCACCCAATCCACACCCCACATCGATTGCCCTGCCTGAATGATCGGAATTGTTGTTAAGCCAGTCCACAAGCTTTTGCTTGGCCTCCAGGTCTGCCCAAGGCACATTAGCAGCATCACCAACTGCTTGATCATACACTGCTTCAAAAAATTCATCCCGCCTTGGATTTGAATGCAGCTTGTCCTTTTCAAGCTGATTGACCGCAAGTTTCCTTGAGTTCCGGCGCTTGAGGAAATTGTCACGACTTTCTTCGCTCATGCCTTTTTCTCCCAGCCACCATTCGGATTTTGCTGCCAGTAGGTTTGTTGGTGTTCGTCAGCCCCGGAAGCTTCCTTGTGAAACTTCCAGCGACTTCTCGCATGCTCCACCGCTTCATTGTCATGCCCGTCAAACATATAGACGATGCGATCATAGGCGGATGGATCATCCAGCTGCGCACCACCATTCAAAAACCTGATCTTGGCATCATTCGGGTTGTCATCTTCTGCCGTGAGCCATATCGGTTGCAAATTCTCTGTTCCATCACGAATGAAACCGTGTGCCAAAAAACTTTCATCGCGATACGACCATAAATGGGCATCAACCGCTTCTACGCGTTCTTGTGAACCCAATTGAACAACAACTTTCCAGCCTCTTGAGCGAGATTTTTCAAGCAAGCCGGGCAGTATCTGCTCCAGTGTACGTTCAGTCATGTGATAAAACAGAATTTCACTCATTCTGGATTGTTATCACACTTGCGCTTGACTCAAATCCTGTCTGCCTACAAAATTTTGCCAAAGGCTAATTTTTCGGGGGGTAACTATGAAAATTCATCCATTTCTTTGCGCAATACCATTTTTCTTGGCAATTGCAGTCAACCCAACAAGTGTACTGGCAGAAGGCTGTAAACTGGAAAACAACATTCTGGTCTGCAATACATCAGAGTCAACACCGCAGGACATTTTGACCAGCTTTATTTCGAAAGAAACCCTTAAAACACTTCAGTCGCCCCTTGATGAGACCAGCAGGTTTTCCAAAAATGGCTCTCTTGAAGCTTACAGAAAAAGCATGGAGGCAAATTGGCGGGTTATAAATCGTTTAGCCAGGAACACAGAGCGGCAAAGACAGCGCGGCCGCATCGGAAGCGAAGAGTTTCAAGCATTTTCCCAGCGCTATGAAAGCGCAAAAGAAACTTACAATGCAGCACTCAATTTCTACAGACAGCTACTCTGGCAGGGTTACAAATAGCCTTAAGATATTGATTTATATAAAATTTTATCAAAATCACACTCTTATGCTTAAAAACGTATTACCGTTACGTAATTTGTTAACCGTTTTATTATAATTTTAACGAGTTGATAAATGTAGTGAGTAATCATCATGTATGAAGTTTGTATGTCTGCGGAACGCAGAGTAGAACCCAATTTCAGTGAGCAATCCCTGGACTGGGAAAATGAGCCGGCGGTGTCTTTAGGCCCAGAGCATCTCTATTACGAAGAAGATACGAGTTATGGATTTGGCGGTCTTTTGATGAAAAGCGGCCTGGTTATCCTTCTCGCCATCACAGGCTATGCCGGTTACCAGTTCTTGCAAAGCAGCAAACCGGGAAACCAATTGGCGAGTTCTTCAGCAGAAAACCAGTGGCCAGGCGGCGTTTTAAGCACAAAGGAAAACCTGAAGCGAAAAGTTCGCCAGATTGACCTGACCAAAACGGCTACTGTTAAAAAGTCGATCACACGACCTGTAAAAACAACCGTAATCAAACCCATCAAGAAGGATTCTGCGCGCTTGGGTGATAAAACCAAGCAACAAAAGGTCGTCCTGACAGGTAACGAACAGCTTCATGTTGTTCAACCGGGCGATACGATCAGCGCAATCAGCCGTAAATTCAAAATTGGCACCAAAGAAATCATGGCCATGAACGGTATTGAAAACCCACGTCTTCTTAGACCTGGCATGAAACTGGTCGTTTCACGTTAACATGACACCCTCCCGCATTCACTTATGAGTGCGGGAGCAATATTTTCGGGTTATTCATAAAATTCAGCGACAAGCCTGTCCAAAAGGCGAACGCCATAGCCTGAACCCCAGGACTGATTATATTCATTTGTCTTGGATCCCATTGCCATGCCGGCAACATCAATATGCACCCACGGAACATCATTCACAAACCGTTGCAGGAACTGCCCTGCCGTGATTGAGCCTGCGTAGCGTCCACCCGTGTTTTTCATGTCTGCGTTCTTGGTGTCAATCAGCTTGTCGTAAGCCTCATTGAGCGGCAGGCGCCAGACCTTTTCCTCTGTCATCTGACCTGCCTTGAACAGGTTATCCGCCAATTCATCATCATTTGAGAAAATGCCGGCATGTTCCTTGCCAAGCGCCACCAGAATGGCTCCGGTCAGTGTTGCCAGATTAATCATGAATTTGGGTTTGAAACGCTTCTGACAATACCATAGCGCATCAGCTAGCACGAGCCTGCCTTCAGCATCTGTATTAATGATTTCAATGGTTTGACCAGACATTGAGGTAACAATATCGCCCGGTCTTTGCGCATTTGCGTCAGGCATGTTTTCTACCAGCCCGATAATCCCCACCGCATTGACCTTGGCCTTTCTGGCAGCAAGGGCATGCATAAGACCCGTTACAGCAGCAGCTCCACCCATATCCCCTTTCATGTCTTCCATGCCACCACCGGGCTTGAGAGAAATGCCACCCGTATCAAACACAACCCCCTTGCCAATGAATGCAAGCGGCTGTTCGTCTTTCTTGCCGCCTTCCCATTGCATAATGGCCATGCGAGCCTGACGGTCATCCGCAGATCCTTGGGAGACACCAAGCAAGGCGCCCATGCCCAGCTTCTTCATTTCAGCAACGCCCAAAACCTGAACCTTCATGCCAAGTTTTTTGAGTTTTTGCGCTTCCTTGGCAAATTCTACCGGACCTAGCGTATTGGGAGGCTCATTCACAAGTTGTCGCGCAACATTGACGCCATCACTCACCCCGTCAGCCCTTGCCCAGGCCTTTTTGGTTGCAGCAAGCTCATCAGTCCCTACCTTGTACTTTGCAACCTTTTTCGGTTTCTTGTCAGCCTCACGCCCTTGGGTCAGATAGTCATCAAACTTGTAGGCACGCAATTTTGCACCACATGCGATATTGGCAATGGCTTCAGCAGAAAGTGCATTGGCCTTTGCCGCAGTCTCCGTAAGGATTGTAACAGTTTCCTGTGTGCCGGTTGCAGCAAATATCTTGCCGCCAACCTTGTAGGCTGCAGTCTCGTTCATCTCGGAGGGCTTTCCGCACCCCATCAGGATAACCTTGTCAGGCCCGGCTTCAGGGGCAACAAGCGTCAGCATTGAACCGGATTTACCCGTAAACTTCTCAACTGAAATGGCACGCTCCAGCTGTTTGCCACAGGCCATGCCTTTGACAAGCGGAGGCAATTTTCCATCCAGAGGCATCACAACAACAAGTGTGCCATTTGCAGGAATTGCATTCTTTGCGAAGGTAAAAGTAGGTAATTTGGCCATGGTTACTCCAGAGAAATCATTTTTATGGAAGGTAATGGATTTATTCTTCCTGTCGAGGTCAGAAATCAAAACTCTTTTTGATTTAGCTAACTTTTTCTTCCCGCAAGCATAATTGTGCCTAAAACAATGTGTTTATGCCCCTCTACGGCCTTGTTCCTATTGTGTTTAAGAGTCGGAAAACGGGTCAAAATCGGGTATAAAGTTCAAGAATTCTAACACCTTAATCCAGAATCGCTTATGATCCAGCGGATTAAGTCATCCAGTTAAAACTGCTTTCGAGGTAGCTAGACTCATGTCGTTGATAGAGCGATACATATTCAAAAAGGCAGCTACAGCGACGCTGATTATTCTTGGCTCCCTTGCGGGTGTGGTCTGGATTATCCAGGCGCTCAAGGGAGTGGACATTGTAAACAGCAACGGGCAAACCATTTTTGCCTATCTGTCCCTCACCAGTCTTGCAGTTCCAAATCTTTTGGTGGCAATCATTCCCGTCGCCCTGTTGCTTTCAACAATCAATACAATCAACGCACTCAATACCAACACCGAACTTGTCGTTGTTACCGCAAGTGGCTGCTCCAACTGGACAATCGCAAAACCGCTTATAATCCTTGCCCTTTTATGCAGTCTGTTTGCAGGCATTGTCGGGCACACCGTTTCGCCACTCAGCTTGATTAAACTGCGAGCCTTCGTAACCGAGATGCGTGCTGATCTTGTTTCAATTCTGATTCAGGAAGGCACGTTCAATAATATTGACGACGGACTGACCTTCCACATATCAGAACGAAAAGCTGGAGGCATTTTATCCGGCATCATGATTTCCGATGAACGCGAAGAAAACACCGCCATCATCTATTCCGCCAGAGAAGGCATATTGACCCGCTCTGACAAGGGCTCTTTCCTTAAGCTCAAAGACGGTGAAATCCAGCAGATAAACCGCAAAAACAATACGGTCACCTTTATTAAATATCAGTCATACATATTTGATTTATCCAGCTTTTCAGGCGGATCAGAAGACAAGCCCAGCATCATCAAGGCCAAGGAACGCACCACTCTTGAGCTGTTGAACCCAGATCCCGATGATTACATTTACAAAAACTATCCTGGTCGTTTCTCTGCCCAAATCCACGAGCGATTTTCAGAGATGCTCTGGCCATTTGCCTATGTGTTCATGATTCTAGCTTTCGCAGGACAAGCGCGCTCCAACCGTCAAAGCTTCAGTTCTTCGATTACAGCAGCAACCATATCCGTAATCGTGGCAAGAGGCCTTGGCTTTTCAGCCATCAACTCCCTTAAATCAGACCCCAATGCGATTTTCCTTGTCTATTTCCTGCCGCTTGCCTGTATTGCATTTGGCGGGTGGTTCATTTTTACAAACCGTCCGGCGACCCTGCCCAAGCCGATGCTTGATTCAATTGAAAAATCCAACATGTTCATCGCCGGCAAATTCGCGGATTTGCAGGAACGCTACAAACTCTTCAGGCGACGTCTTGCAGGAGTGAAGACATGATTGGCAAAACGCTTTACTTCTACATTTCGGTTCGGTTTTTGAAGGTCCTGATTGCCATGGTTCTGGGGCTTGGCTTTCTGATCGTAACCGTAGATTTCATCGAACAGTTGCGCAAGGCAGCCAATATTGATGATGCACCCCTTTTGTCGCTCTACACTGTATCGCTCCTTAGGGCTCCGGCATTTATAGAAAAGGCATTTCCGTTTGCCTGTCTTTTTGCAGCCATGATTACTCTAACGCAACTCAATTTGAAAATGGAACTGGTCGTAGCCAGGGCAGCAGGCGTTTCAGCCAGCCATTTCCTGCTTCCCATCAGCATATCTGCTGTTTTGGTCGGCATATTCGTTGCAACGGTATACAACCCGTTTGCAATCAGGGCTTTCGAACGCAGTGAAGATCTTTCCGCAAAGGTTTTGCGGCAAACACCACGAAAAACCAGCAACGCAACCAAGCGCGATTACTGGATAAAACAGGAAGACCCGGATGGCGGCAGCTCAATCATCAATGCGCAAATTGCGCGTAAGGGCGGGCGACTGCTGGATAATGTTTCCATCACCAGATTTAACAAGGACTGGCAGATTATTGAACGCCTTGATGCTGTTCAGGCCATCCACAGACCCGGCACCTGGCTGCTCAATGAAGTGGTAAAAATCGACACTTCAGGCAAGAATACCAACATTGGTTCCATGAATCTTGAAACAAGGTTAACAGAAGATGAGCTTTTGGGAATCAGTGCCAAGCCAGACCAGGTTTCCTTTTACAAATTGCGAGAAACCTCAAAACGTGTGGAAAAATCAGGCACTAACGGCAGGCCTTACATGGTACAATTCCACAGTTTGACCGCATTACCGCTGTTTTTATTGGCTATGGTCATAATCGCTGCGACAGTTTGTTTACGATTTGTACGATTTGGGCAGGTTGGAAGGATGATTATGGGTGGCATCTTGAGCGGGTTTGTGCTTTACACAATAACGAGTTTAATAACGGCTCTGGGTAGTAGTGGTGTTGTGACGCCTGCATTGGCAGCTTGGGCACCGGGATTAGTGGCGACCTTGTTTGGTATGAGTGTTTTGTTACATCAAGAGGACGGATAAACATGCGTCCTGAGTATGGGTTAAATACTGTTATAAAACGCAAATCACGCGTTTTGCTTGCAACGTGCTCTGTTGCAGGCCTTTTTGCGTTGACACCCCTTACCTTCTCGGACACGTATCAACTTGAACTTCAAAGTGCCAACGCGCAAAACATTCAGGCAAGCCAGATTTTTGATGAAAGCTCTGCTCCAAGCGGAGAAGAACAGCTTTTACTGGAATCAGACCAACTCACATTTGATAATGACCGAAGTGTTGTCGTCGCGACTGGCAACGTCCAGATCGCATTTGGCGAATCCACCCTGGTTGCAGACCGTGTTGAATACAACCAGCAAAGCGGTCGTCTGATTGCCTCGGGCAATGTTGAAATACTTGAGCCCAACGGTAATCGTATCTTTGCCGAAGAAATTGATATTACGGATGACTTCAGGGATGGTTTCATATCAGCACTGAACATCGCTACACCTGACAACACTCGTATCGCCGCAGAAAGTGCCGAGCGACGCGATGGTGAAGTGACCACATTTAACAACGGCGTTTACACCGCCTGCAAGGCTTGCAAGGATAATCCCCAAAAGCCTCCTTTCTGGTCGATCCGTGCTGCCAAAGTGGTAATCAACGAGGCAACCAGAACAATCGATTATGAAGAGCCAACATTTGAATTCTTCGGCAAGCCGGTTTTCAAACTTGCGCATTTCTCACACGCTGACCCGGCAATCAAACGCAAATCCGGATTTTTAATTCCTCGCATTCGTGACAATGAAGAACTGGGCATCAGTTACCGCCAAGGTTATTTCTTTAACCTTGCACCTAATTATGACCTCACGGTTTACGGCACCTATTACAGCCGCCAGGGTTTTCTGGGTGAGGCCGAATGGCGCCATAGAACTGAAAACGGCGAATACAGCATCAGCTATGCAGGCATAGACCAGCAAGAACCGGAAGCGTTTAGAGCCAATACCGTGGATGCGGTTGAGGATGATCGCCATGCAGTAATCACCAAAGGACGATTTGATATCAATTCGCGCTGGAAAGTGGGCTGGGATGCCCTCTTCCAAACGGATGAGAACTTTGCTCGTACCTATGACATTCAGGACAAGGATGACACGGATATAACCAACGAGATTTTTCTGGTTGGAATTGGCGAGAAAAATTACTTTGATTTAAGGGCGCAGGACTTTCTGGTTCAATCCACGAGACTTGATCAACTCGGCGGACTTTCGTTCCCGGGCGATCAGTCTGCTACTGATCAGCAGGCAACGCTTCTTCCCCTTTTGGATTATAATGCAGTGTCGGGTGAAGAATTTGAAAATGGTCAAATCTCGCTTGATGTAAATGTTGCCAGTGTTTCGCGCGACGCAGCACAAATATCCAATTTTGACGACAACGGCGTCGTTTCCTTATCTGCAAATGAAAGATTTACCGGTCTTGAAGGCAATACCACCCGTATAAGTGGAGAACTTGAGTGGAAAGCTTCCAGCATTTCTACCGGCGGATTGGTCAGCACAGCCTCTCTAAGTGTTCGGGGTGATGCAATTTTTCAGGACACTGACAATCTGAACAGTGTCGGCAATCCATTATTGAACAATGAGAGCATCTACCGTGTGATGCCTGCAGGCATGTTTGAGATTCGCTACCCAATGGTTGCGCAAACAGAGACTGCAAGCCACATTTTTGAGCCGATTGCGCAGATTGTTGTTCGCCCGGATGAGGAAAACATCGGGCAGTTTGCCAATGAAGATGCGCAAAGTCTTGTATTTGACACATCTAATCTTTTCGAACGCGATAAATTTTCCGGCTATGATCGTGTAGAAGGTGGTACCCGGGCAAACATTGGATTCCGTTATGCGGCAAGCCTAAAGGATGGCGGCTCATTCAACTTTGTAGCAGGCCAATCTTTCCATCTTGCAGGTTTGAATTCTTTTGCAGCAACCAATGATCTCGTCAATGTGGGTCAGGAATCTGGGCTGGAAACCGATCGCTCCGATATTGTAGCTTCTTTGAGAGCAAGCAACGGCAGAGGTTTTTCAACAGGCGTTGCTGTACGACTCGATGAAAAAGACCTGGATTTAAATCGCGCAGAAGTTGATGTCAGCGTAAATGAAAGCGACTACGCATTCCGCACGTCCTACACATTCACAGAAGCCCAGCCCAACTACCGGTTTGACCGCGACAGACACGAAATCAGTGGCGTCGGCAGTTTGCGCCTGGATGAAAACTGGCGTGTATTCGGTTCTGCATCATATGATATCGAGGACAGGGAATTATTCACATACAGTGCAGGCATTGGCTATGACAATGACTGTTTCTCATTCTCACTCAGCTATACTGACAATGACAACCGCGTAACGGGTGAAAGCACAGGACAAACCATTGGTTTCTCACTTGGCCTTCGCACAATCGGCGGTTTTGAGCGTGACTTTGATTTTGGGGATAATTGATCAAAACGTCTGTTACTAATAACATTCCAAATCACAAAAATACCAAATTTGGAGTGTTCCTGAACTGTAATCAGGTTAAAGCAAAAAGACGAACCGGGGAAGTAATATGAAATTCACTACAATAGGCCTTAATTGTCTGTTTGGTGGCGCTTTATTGGGCCTCGTCGCTTGTAATTCTTCCGGCAATGCTCTCAAACAGGAAGCGAAGGAAGAAACCGGTTCCCAGTTGGCAACCGCTGCTTCTACCGAAACCACTGAAGCTGCCAAGGAAGAAAACCAGGAACTTGCCAAGGTAATCACGCGGAAAGGCGGCGTCAAAAATCGTGGCGCCTATATCCGTGTTCTGGTCAACAAAACTCCGGTCACAAACTTTGACATTCAACGCAGAGCCAAGTTTTTGGCTCTAAGACGCGTTCCAGGAAATCGCAACAAGATTGCCGAGAATGAGATGATTGAGCAGGCGCTCAAGCTTGAAGAGGCAAAACGAAGACGCACAACAGCCACCAAAGAGCAAATAGATGAAGCCTTTGCAACCTTTGCAAAGCAGAACCGCGCGACACCTGCAATCCTTTCGCGTGAACTGGGCAAGCTTGGTGTTGGTGCGCCACATTTCAAGGAATTCATCAAGACGCAAATCAGCTGGCAACGCACAATTCAGGCAAAATTCCAGTCTGAAACCACACGCGTTTCAGAACGTGAAGCCATACAACAACTTCGCGAAAGTGGAAATCAAAAGCCAAAAGTGGATGAATTTACATTCAAGCAGGTTGTGTTTGTCGTTCCAAAAAACAAACGATCAAGCGCTGCGCTGGCTGCACGCAAAAGAGAAGCAAATGCTTTCAGAAGTACTGTCAACGGATGTGATAACCTGTTGCAATCCATCAAGGCATTAAAAGACGTCAGCATCATTGACAGACGTCATATCATGGAGCCTGAGCTGCCAACCAGATGGAAAGACTCAGTTGCAAAAGCGGGCGTCGGTAAAACCACCCCTGTCCAGGAAACGGATAGAGGTATTGAATTCATGACAATCTGCAGCAGCAGAACAGTCGATGATGACCGTGCGGCGCAAGTCTCCAAGCAGTCGACAGACTTTACCCAGTTTGGTGAAAAAGCGAACGAGTTTTCAAAGGAATATCTCGACGAGCTTCGCAAGAACGCAACAATCGTTTATCAATAAAACGAATGAGCAAGCCTTCCTTACCGCTTGCAGTTTCCTTGGGCGATCCATCCGGCATTGGGCCCGATATCCTGCTTAGGGCATGGGCAAATTCTAAAACCACAGGGTTTCCGAATCTGGTTGTTGCCGGCGATATAGAGTTTCTTGAACGAAGAGCAAAGCTCTTGGGCCTTGATGTTCAATTTGAACAAACAGACTTGAATAAAATCTCTCCTGACAAACTCTCGGTTCTGGAGACAGGTCATCGTCTGATCGGCACCCCGGGAAAGCCGGATAAGGAAGATGCGCCGGGCACTATCAAGGCAATTGATACTTGCGTTGCACTCACTCTTGAAGGCAGAACATCCGGTTTGGTTACCTGCCCCATTAACAAACACGTATTGTATCAGGCAGGGTTTAAACAACCAGGCCACACAGAATATCTAGCAGAACTTTCAGAAAGTCATACCGGTGTTAAGACGACACCCGTGATGATGTTGGCAGGTCCGCAATTACGCACAATTCCCGTGACGATACATATTCCGCTTGCTGATG
>CALDZZ010000088.1 GCA_937944075.1 uncultured Rhizobiaceae group bacterium | reverse complement strand
CAGGCCTCTACCTGATGCCAACGCTCAAGAACGAGATACCGGAAACGAGCCGTATGGTTCCAAGTTGGTAAATGAAGGAAAAGTATCGCGCACATGACTGATTATGTCTTGCCAATACTGTTTGTGATATTGCTCTGGTGGTCTTCCACCGGGGCCATATTATGGCTTGCGCGCGGTATGGACAAACAAATGAGCCTGCGCCTTATCGGGATGACTGTACTGTGCGCGCTTGGCTTTACAGCGCTGATCATCAGCACGCTGCACGAAACCGTTTGGGCTGTTTACGTTGCCTTTGTATCCGCGCTCATAATCTGGGGCTGGGTAGAGTTTACCTTCCTTGCCGGCCTGATTACTGGCAAGACAAAAATCGAATGCCCTGAAAATATAAACGAGACAAGCCGGTTCGTTCATGCGTTCAATGTAATCAACCATCATGAGTTTACCCTGCTGGGAGCGCTTGTGGTTATTGGGCTAATTGACATGACTGGTGGCAGTGCAATGGCGTCCAAGACATTTGCCTGCATGTGGCTGATGCGCATTGGTGCAAAGTTTGCAATTTTTTCAGGGGTTCCAAAACTCTCTGTCGAAATGATGCCGGAACGCCTTGCCTATTTACAGACCTATTTCAGAAGTGACCGGATTGGCTGGGGGTTTTGGGCTTCCATAACCGGCTGCACACTCTTTTTTGCCTCGGGCCTCTATGCATTGACACATGTTGACTACGGGTCCGTTGCTGAAACCCAAACCATCATGCTCACTGCACTCGTGGGATTGGCAGTGATTGAACATTTTTTCATGGTTTTACCCGTAGCAGACTCCAGACTTTGGAGTTGGGCGATGCCAAACAGCAGAACAAACAAGACCAACACAAAAGGCAAGACGCAACAACGCATTGCCGCAGAATAAAAAGGCTTGCCGTTGGGCAAGAAAGACTGGGAGATCATTATGGATTTTGAAAACGAATTTGCAAAACAACTGGATGCTTTGAGGGAAGCTGGCAACTACAGGGTTTTTGCCGATCTTGAGCGCCAAAAAGGCCAGTTCCCAAATGCCACACGTTATGATGATGAAAGCATCAGCAATGTAACTGTCTGGTGTTCGAATGATTATCTTGGAATGGGACAACACCCAGATACATTGGGTGCCATGCATCATGCCCTGGAAAAATGTGGTGCAGGTGCAGGCGGCACACGCAACATATCCGGCACAAACCATTATCATGTTTTACTTGAAGAAGAGCTTGCAGATTTGCATGCCAAGGAAGCTGCACTCTTGTTGACTTCAGGCTATGTGGCCAATTGGGCAGCCCTCTCCACGCTGGGTGCAAGACTTCCAAACTCTGTTATTTTGTCAGACAGTGACAACCATGCCTCCATGATTGAAGGCATTCGTCATTCACGCGCCAACAAGACCATCTGGAAACACAATGACGTTCGTGAACTGGAACGTAAACTGGACGATTGTGATCCCGAAGCGGCCAAGATTGTGGCCTTTGAGTCGGTTTACTCCATGGATGGGGATATTGCACCCATTGCAGAGATTTGTGATGTTGCAGACAAATATGGCGCCATGACATATCTGGATGAGGTTCATGCGGTTGGTCTATATGGCCCACGTGGTGGTGGCATTGCTGAACGTGAAGGCCTCATGGATCGTGTGACGCTTATTCAGGGAACACTCGGCAAGGCTTATGGCGTAATGGGCGGGTATATTACCGGTTCTCGCAATCTAATAGACTTTGTGCGTTCCTTTGCCTCGGGCTTCATCTTTTCAACTGCCCTGCCCCCTGCTCTCGCAGCAGGTGCAACTGCCTCCATCAAGCATTTAAAGGAAAGCAGTGAAGAGCGGATGCAACAGCGCAGAAATGTCAAAATACTGCGTGAAAAGCTGGATGCTGTTGGTGTACCACATATGCAAAATGACAGTCACATTGTGCCTGTCATGGTTGGCGATGCCAAGAAGTGCAAATTCATCTCGGACTTGCTGCTTGATCAACATGGCTTATATGTTCAGCCGATCAACTACCCAACCGTACCGGAAGGAACGGAGCGCTTGCGCATCACGCCTTCTCCTGTTCACACGGTTGAGGATATCGATCATCTCGTCAATGCGTTATCGGAACTTTGGTCACAATGTGCGCTATCTCGCGCAGTTGCCTAGAACTACTGGTATCGATAGAAAGACTGAATGATGCTTGATGAAGTTTTATATCTGACCCCGGATGCACCGGATGGCCCTGACCAGGATGCAATGGAAAGCTGTGAGATAAAGCCTACAAATCCACCAATCATGATCCCTGGCATCAAGGCAGATGATACACTTTACCCGGTTGAGAAAATTCAGGCACATATCGAGGGGTTGCATCATATGGCACTCTCCGTTTTCATCTTTGATGGAGATGAACTGCTCATACAGCGCCGTGCCTTTGAGAAATATCATTGCGGGGGTCAATGGGCGAATACCTGTTGTACGCATCCCCATTTTGGTGAGGACATTGAAACTGCTGCGCATCGCAGATTAAAGGAAGAGCTGGGCTTTTCCGTTCCCGTTACTGAGCGCCTTATTGTTGAATATTCTGCCAACGTAGGTGGTGGCTTGTGGGAACGCGAGCGGGTTCACATGTTTCGTGCTGATGTGAAAAAAGCAGATATTCGCGAGAACCTCAATCCTGAGGAAGTATGCGAAATAAAATGGGTCACGGGTAAAGCCTTGCGCGAAGACATGGCCAAAAATCCTGCTGATTACACACCCTGGTTCCGCATCTATCTTAACCGATATCCTGAACTTAATTTCTAGACTTTTTTACGAAAAATTCTCGTGCCAGAACTGTTTGATGCCTGCAATGGTTGGAACCATTTGAGGCACCCGTTTTTGATAGGCCCGGTAATCATCACCAAAGCGTTCCAGCAAATCTTTTTCTTCAAGTCGCACCACCAGGAACAGGCCGACTATCGAGAGAATGCCTACAAGATAAACGCCGGCATAATGACTCATCAGACACCAGCCTGCAACGCCGATCGCAACCATGAGATATCTTGGGTGCCTTACAATTGAAAATGGCCCATCCTGAATAAGCTCAATTCGGGTATTGGTAATTTCAGGAACGCCTGCAAAGGTCTTGAAATCAAGATGCCGTTTGACGGGTCGCCACAACACAAAAGACGAAATATAAATCAACGCACCAACGATAAAGAACAACAGATTAAAACCCAAGTCCCTGCCAATCAGCTCTGATCGAAAGGAAATTGCAAGCAAGATCGCAATCACGATAAAAAAACCTGCAACCGAATATGCCATTTCCGGACTGCGCTTTCGCCAGACTTTTGAACCACCATGAATGACGACCCAGAACGTTATGACGACCGGCATAATCACAATGATCACAATCCCCAATATATAACGAAATTCGTCCATCCCTAAAAAGCCCTTCACAACGCCTGATTTAGCAACAATGGTTTTGCATGTTATTTGTGCTGCTGGTATATTAGTTTGATAATTATTCCAAGTCGATTCAATGAGTTACTAGATATGGCAGATCCATCGATTCAACAGATTATTGCGGGAATGCCATCTCGTTTCAACCCGAAAGCAGCACCGGATATAGATGTTGTTTTGCAGTTCAAGCTAAGCGGTAAACAGGGCGATGAATTCTTTGCCGACATCAAGAATAATACCTGTGAGCTACACAAGGGCGTACATGACAATCCTACGCTCATTCTCAAAATGTCTGACAAGACTTACGTCGATATGGTTATGGGCCGTATCACTGGACAAGAGGCCTTTTTCAAACGCAAGCTACAGTATCAGGGCCCAATCGCACTGGCTGTAAAACTGAACCGTTTTTTCAATCCACCAGAAATAAATTAATTATCTGGCTGGCTTTATATGCCAAGCATCTCTCGATTTAATCGTTTGTTGTGCTGCCTGTCAGGGCAAGAAAAAAGGCGCCATGATTGGCGCCTTTATAATCTTGTTATCCGGTTTTGCTTATCGGATGTTGGTTCCACTTTCGTGCAGTACACCATGTTTGATTGCCCAAGCAGACCAATCATCCACAACGGTTCCTGTTAGCAGGATACCAATACCGCCTGTTAGCGTTGTCAGCATGGCGAACCACCAGGCCCAACGGTGAATGGATTCCATGGTTGCATTGAAGCCCATGGTCCATCTCCAAAAGAGTGCAGCGCGCTCAGAGGCTGTACCCCGGTTGGTAATTTGCTCAATCTCGCGCTCGCCACCATAGCGGCTGACTGCAAGAATGGTTGCTCCGTGCATGGCAAACAACAATGCTGATCCGTAAAGGAACACAATCGAAAGTGCGTGAAACGGGTTATAGAACAAATTGCCGTAAATGAGCGAGAAGTTGTTCGTCCAGTCAAGATGCGAGAACACACCATAAGGAACTGCTTCACTCCAGCTTCCCATCAATACCGGACGAATAAAGCCCAGAACAAGGAAAAGCCAAATTGCCGAGGCAAACGCGATCGGGACATGCATTCCCAGACCCAATGCCTTTGCACGACGGTAAGTTCTCAACCACCAAGTCAACACGCTAACCGTCAGGAAGAAACCGACGATCATGAACCAGCCGCCTTCCTGAAGTGGTGGTAGCACTGTCAAGCCATAAGAAGGTGCTGGAGGGTCAAGGGACAACCAGAACAATTGCCTGACAAACTGAACTGGATCCCAGCCAACCTGTGCCCAAAAGTTCAACCCGATAATGTTGAAGGCCAACAGGAAGGAGATCAGCGAGATTACTCCCAGTGTGCCAAGATAGATAGGCCCGATTTGAGCGTTGCCTATTTTGCCAGCCCAATAACTAAGAAAGCCTTTTCCAATTCTTGGGTCATCGCCTCTTGGTAGAGGGATGCCCATTTCGGGCTGTCCCTGTACCTGAATGGCTGTGAAGATGTTTTGATATTCTTTCATGACTCATCTTCTCCTTATTCGTCTAAGTATGGCAGATCGCCAATTTCACGGACCAGATCATCCTGAGGGAAGACCGGCAATTCAAGCCACCATGACCACCAGTCGCTCCAGGCATCTTCCCAGAAAGGACCGGATATGATGATACATACAGCACTCCAAAAGACGGCCATCAGCGCCAGGAACAGACCTACACGGTGAATGCCGAGCGTTCCTACTGAATAACCGATGAAGTCCCTGAAATATGTATCTTCATGTTCAGGTGTCTTCACTTCCTGCCCCGGACCCGGGTTTGTTGATGAAAGTACCAAACCACCGTGAAGTGCCAATGCAAGCGTTGTTGTGAAGAAGAATGTGATCGCGATCATATGCGCCGGATTGTAATGGAAGTTACCATAGGCATAGCCGACATTGTTCACCCATTCGAGGTGAGAATAAATCCCGTATGGAAAACCATGGCTCCAGCCAGATTCACCACCGTCCGTGATATACATCAGGATCGGTCGGAAGATATTGAGTGAGACAAATGCCAGAATGGCAATGCTGAAAGCAAATGGAACATGATATCCCATACCCAGTTTGCGGCATATCTCGACCTCTCGCAGGGCCCACGAGATAAATGCAAATGTTCCGCAGAAGGTGATGATTTGCCATAATCCCCCTTCTTTCATCGGCGCCATGGAAAGCCCATATTCAGCTTCAGGCGGACTGATGTTGATCTGCCAGATATTCCATGTATCTCCCAGGGATGCGCCGTAAATAATCAGTGCAGTGCCAAGGGTTGTAAAAAATATAGTTAGAACTCCAAAGAATCCTACATAAAAGGGTCCTGCCCAAAAATCGAACAGGTCACCACCCAGTAACGTGCCTCCACGGACACGATATTTTCGTTCGAAGCTTAATAAGGCCATGGCCCATCTCCAAATAGTGTTTTATTTCGTTTAGGTTTTCAGCAGGCGGGAAAATAAAACCCCGCCTGCTGAATTTGGAAGATGCTTCACCCAATCAGCTTTTCAGCCGGCATGACTTCAGAAACTGAAGCCAAAGAGTTCACATCAAACCAGTTGTAGCGTTCAGTGCTGAGCAAAATGAAGTGAATCAAAATTGCAAGCGTGAACAAAAAGACTGCAAGTGCTACAAGCACGCGTCGCGGATCGAAAAAGAGCCAGATTTTATACATGATTCATTTTCTCCTTAAACGAGTGCCGAAATCACGGATGAAATATTTTCCATCAGAGAAGACGTTGTTGCACTGCCGTCGTTGTAGAGCCACGGACGCCAAAGGTGCACAAGAACATGTGCGCCAAAAGCCCAACCTGTAAAAGCGATTGTGCTTTTCATGAATATCCGGTGGAACTCACGAGCCTCACCACTGGTCAACCCAGTCATGGACCCTGTTTCGGGACTAGCCATATAAACCTCCTAGTCTCAGCCTTACGGCAAACACCGCGAACACCCCTGCGGCCGGGTTTGGTTCACTTGAACCAGTATCTCTCCAAGGTTAAGTGGAGAAATTTCGATGAACCAGACAGATGTACTGTCTAGTATTTGAAAGCATAGCCAACGACTGCATGGGCAGTTTGTCTGGCTTCTTTCCAAAGCGATTCAGGAAATGTCTTTCCTGTTAATTTTGCGAAACCCAAGGCAACCAGGGCTACTGCAATCAGCAGTCCAACCAGGGCATTGCGTACTAGGGTTTCTCCAAAACTGGCGCCACTGCCTGACGATTGTCTTTCAAAATCAGCAACTGACATTTGTATTCCTCCTGAATGGAAAGCGCATTATGCGACCTTCCTTGAAAGCGTTTTGCTTGATGTCAAAACGCGTTTTGCTGTTATTCTTTCTTCACCTTCTTCAAAGGCGTCCTGCTCAACCCTGTCTCGCAAGGTTTTGGCTGCCGAGATGCGGATCAAAATCGGCTCCTTGTCGATGACCTTGTCCAGCGTTACGCGAGCGTCGCTGTCCCAGGGAAGTGTATTTTTTGCCTGTGCGAGTGCAGCTGGCGTTGTTGCATCCATTTGACTTTGCAAAGGCAGAATATGGAAAAGCGCATCAAACAATGAATTACAGATTTCCTGAATGAGATAGCTCGCACCCGAATACCCCATGAAAGGTGTTCCGATGTGACGTCTGATTGCTGCGCCAGGAAATGAAGCCGGCATAAAGGTTGATCTCGCACCCTGATCTGCGAGATACATGCGCTCGTTATAAGAACCGAATACGATCATCGGCGCTTTTTCCTGGAGCAATTCCTGCACTTCATTGTTGTCGGTTTTCTTGCCTGCCAAGCGCGGAATAGCGAAACTGCACGGCATTCCCATTTCTTCCTCAAGGAAGTTTTTGAGGCCACGTGTATAAGTCTCATTAGCAACGACGGCAAAACTTGCCGTGCCAAGGAAATCCTGGGTCACAGAGCGCCACAAATCCCACATTGGTTTGAGTGTTGTGTGCTTTTCTTTCTCAATAAAGGGTTCAGGATCCAGTCCCAGCATATCACCGAGCTTGCGTAAAAATGCAGTCGTTGAATGAATACCCATTGGTGCCTGCAAATAGGGTCTGTCCAAGGCTTCACACAACAAACGACCAAACTCACGGTACATGCAAATATTTGCTTCTGCCTGAGGAAGTTTGTTGATATCAGCCAGATGAGAGCCAAGCGGGAAAGTCATGTTGACCTCCGCACCAATACCTTCAACCAGTCTTTTGATTTCAGCAATATCTGATGGCATGTTGAATGTGCCATACATCGGACCAATGATGTTGACCTTCGGCT
Organism: uncultured Rhizobiaceae group bacterium; assembly: GCA_937944075.1. Classification (GTDB taxonomy): domain Bacteria; phylum Pseudomonadota; class Alphaproteobacteria; order Rhizobiales; family Rhizobiaceae; genus JAALLB01. Next base: position 5,637 of record CALDZZ010000088.1, on the reverse strand, counting down.
TTTCACCTTCCTTGCGATCCTTAAGCGCGGGCACACGGCCTTTTTTTGGACCAAACTCTGTCCAAAGCCATTTGAGGGCTCGGTCTGCGGATTGCCATTGATCCTCATAAATGGTTCGGGGGAGAAAGCGTTGGACATTAGCCCCTTCAGGGGTAACACCACCACCAATCATTTCTGCAATGGACCCAGTGACGACCACGGCGGGAAGATCAGGATCGAGTGTCTTGCGCGATCTGCGCATCGCACCCTCTGTACCGTGTTGGCCAAGTTCTTCTTCTCCAAGACCCGTCACTACAATAGGAAGCTCATGAGGGGGTAAGGCATCCGTGTAATGAAGGACCGACGTCACTGGTAGGTTTTCGCACCCAACAGGTCCGTCAATTATTACCTGCAATCCCTTGATTGCAGTAAAGGCATAGACTGAACCCCAGTATCCTCCGGCGCGGTCGTGATCGAGTATCAGTGTCATGATCCTACCGCCTCCCCTGAATCTACTGCGTTGGCTGCGCGAGCCGCTTTGGCTGCGTATTTCTTTTTAAATTGCGGTCTGTCTTCGGGCATCTTATCCCAAACGCCTGCCGCATAATCTGTTCCAACACCTTCAAAAAACTCGGTCATCGCATCAAAACGGGACTTGTTCTCTATCGCAGTGTTGATAACGGTTGCCAGAGAGCCGGCACCAGCTGGCCCCATTAGCGGACGAGCAGAAATCAGGTTTGTGAAGTATAGCGCAGGTGTGCCTTGCTCTTTTGCCTTCTGAACAACAGGCGTTGTACCGATGGCAAGGTCTGGCTGGAATTCCTGCATTGCCGCACAATCATCTTCCAGTGAAGCACGGAATTTTACATGAACGCCCTTGCTTTCAAGCCAGACACGATCATCTTCAGACCAGCGTGTTGCAGGACAAGCAGAACCCACATAACGAACATCCGCACCACTTTCGATGAGAAGTCTCGCAACCAATAATTCAGAGCCTTCATAGCCTGAAAGGGTTATACGGCCATTGATGGGTGTTGCCAAAAGGGCTTCCTTGATGGCTGGCAAGAAAATATTTTTGGCCTTTGAAATATCCGCCTCAGCCACATTACAGCTTTCGCCAATTTTTTGCAGCCAGGCTTCTGTCCCATCAACACCTACCGGTGCAGAGCCAACAACTTTTCGGCCAATCGCTTCAAACTGCCTTACAGAAGCTGTGTAAAACGGATGAATGGCAGCAACAGCTCCACAATCCATTGCAGAATAAAGCTCCCGCCATTCACGCGTTGGTACAACTGTACCTGCTTCAAGCCCCATAGGCTCCAGCATTGCGCCGATGCCCATCGGATCTGCAGGGAACATTTCTCCCAGCATGGTGATGCGTGGCTTGCCACCTGCAGACATGCTTTCCGGCGCTTGTACCGGCCCTGCTTCAACTTCCTTGCGTGCATAGGCAAGCATCGCGCCTGCCAGGACATCTTTTGCCTCTGCATGGGTTGGAATACCGAATCCTGGAACATCTATCCCGACGATGCGGACACCATCGATTGTGTCCGGCAACATTTGCAATGGCACACCCGAAGCGGTTGGCACACAAAGGTTTGTCACTACGATACAATCATATTTATCCGGATCAGCCATTTCATGAACAGCATCACGGATGTCTTCATAAAGCTTGCCAGTAACCAGGCTTTCACTGTCAAACGGCACGTATCCTACTGTGCGTCTTGCGCCATAAAAATGCGAAGTGAAGGTCAAACCGTAAACACAGCAGGCTGAACCTGAAAGTATGGTTGCGGTTCTCTTCATGCGCAGGCCAACTCTTAACGAGCCGAAGGCCGGGCACATGCTTTGGGGTTGATCGTGCGGTCCTTGAGGATAATCTTCTGCATATTGACCCAAAATGTCTGACTTGCCTGCCTTTTTGGCAGCTTCCATCATTTGGTCTGCGCCAGCGTGACAGCCCATGCCATCAACGCCAACAGAAGAAATTTCCGAGGTCAACACGTCATCGCGTTCGGCTTCTGCCGATCGGTCATCCATATGTGTTAAATCTTCAATCATCTTCTGCTCACACGCTGTCGTAAACGACTTCTAGGGATTCTTTTGTAATCACTGACGGATCACACATATCTTCGGGATTTGCTGGCTCAAGCACCCAGTCTGCGCCGGTTTCTTCGGAGGAGAAGAGACCCAGCAATCCATCCTGATCCAGCGGCGTTGGCTGGCGTGGAGGAGCCGTCATCATGTTTTGTGCAAGATCCGAGAACATCGGTCCCCAACGGGTTTCAGGGTCACCCACAATCTGATAATTGGCAGATTTGCGACGAATGTCTTCGTCTTGTGGAATGGCCGCAAGAACCGGAATATTGACCGCCTTGGCAAAGGCAGCAGCCTCCCCTGTGCCATCATCCTTGTTGATGAGCATGCCAGCGACACCTACGTTACCGCCAAGTTTTCTGAAATATTCAACGGCCGAGCAAACGTTGTTTGCGACATAAAGAGATTGAAGGTCGTTGGATGCAACAACAATTACTTTTTGACACATGTCACGTGCAATCGGCAGGCCGAAGCCGCCACACACCACATCACCCAGGAAATCGAGTAGGACATAATCAAAATCCCACTCGTGGAAACCGAGTTTTTCAAGCAATTCAAATCCGTGTATAATACCACGACCACCACACCCGCGACCCACTTCTGGACCACCAAGTTCCATGGCAAAAACGCCATCACGCTTGAAACAAACGTCTGAAATTTTCACATCTTCACCAGCAGCCTTTTTGGCAGCAGATGTTTCAATGATGGTTGGGCAGGATTTTCCACCGAAAAGCAGTGATGTCGTATCCGACTTCGGGTCACAGCCAATAAGCAGAACTTTTTTGCCATTCTTTGCCAAATTGTATGAAAGGTTTGCCAGCGAAAAGCTTTTGCCAATACCACCCTTGCCATATATGGCAATGACCTGTGTTTCCTTGGTTACTTCTCCAGTATGCACCGGATCAGGCTCCTGAGCAGCCTCGTCCTTCAAAAAGTCATACATGTTGACATCTGTTGCTTCACGCCCCTCAGCGCTTGGCTTGTTTCCATTATCTTCAATCATTGTTTCTCTTCCCAGTTTAAAACCATTTTCAGACATTCAGGATTGTTGAACGCAGTCTCATAGGCTTCAGCAGCTGCATCTGTATGCGCGCTATGCGTTATGAGATTTTCAAAGGACAAATGCCCTTCATTGAGCAAATACTGGACGGCCGTCATATCATCCTGCTTCCATTCTGCCGCAATCCGGATTGAGGCCTCTTTCATGAATGCTGTAGGAAATGAAAAATCGACGCGCTTTGAATAAAAACCTGCAAGGGTTATTTCGCCTGCAAAACTCAAATGCCTGATCAGAATGTCCAGAATGTCGCTGGCGCCGCTCACATCAATGATTGATGAATACAATGCGCCTTCATCTTCTGATGGATCGATAACAAGGAAGCCTTCACAATCTTGGCGACGAACAGGATTGGTCTCCCAGATGGTTGGTGCTTGCCCGCCCAAAGCAACTGTAATGCGCGCAATCAGTCTGCCCAGAACACCATTGCCAACAACAAGTTCCGGCAGGTTGTTTGGATTGATAGCAATTGCATGATGTGCGGTTGCGGCTAGCGCAGAAAGCAAGGCTTGTGAGCCGACTGTTTCATCCACTCGTATTGCTTTTTCCGAATTCACCACAAGCGCAGAAGCCGAACCGCCGAAGAGCCCACGTACATCCTTGTATGCGGAGCAACCAGGCACAAATACCCGCTCGCCAATTCTGTGGCGATTGAAGGAAGAAGCTTCAACAACTTCTCCTACTGTTTCATAACCGGGTACAAGCGGATATCCCATTCCGGGGAACGCTGGCATTTCGCCATTCCACAACAGTCTTTCGGTTCCTGTGCTGATGCCACTCCAAAGCGACTTTACAACAAGATCCTGATCTTCAGGTTTATTCAACTCTGCCTGATCAACAACAAGACTGCCTGGTCTTTCAAATATGATGGCTTGCGCCTTCATTACATTCCCAATCTTACACGATATACGCAAATTAAAGATGGGCTCCCTATGTGTAATATTATTTGGACAGAATTAATTGTCAAGCATAAGTGACGGTTATAATTGTTTATTTTTCTGCAACCAGAATACTCGTGATGAGCGGTGCGCGGACTTTTTCCTGCCGAATATGGGTGAATCCTGCATTTTTGATCATTGATTCAAGATATGCAGGCGTTCTCGGGCGACCGCTGCCCATGGCGTAAAGGTAGAAATTAAAGTATGCATCCGAGATTCTATGGGCAGATCTGCCTGTGGACATAGGCTCACAGACAATAAGCTGCCCACCTTTTTCCAGTGCCTTGTAAGCAGCTGATAGAATCTTGTTCACTGGTTCATCATCATGATCGTGAAGAATTCTAACCAGCGAAATAATATCTGCCCCCTTGGGTAGGTCATCTTCGAAGAATGAACCCCCATGACAAATGGCCCTTGTAGACAAGTTATGTTCAGAAAACCTTTGCTCTGCCCTTTTTGCAACTTCAGGCAAGTCAAACAACATGAGTTCAAGTTCCGGATATGCCTCTCCCACACAACTCAGAAAAGTTCCCTGACCTCCTCCAACATCCAGCAATTTGTTGAATGGAGAAAAATTGAAACTGGCCAGAACCTCATGAGACACCATAACCTGGCTTTCACTCATGAGTTCGCTATAGGCACTAACCTGTTGGGCTCCTGATGTTTTCGGATTTTCGTTTCTTGCATAATCCCAATAGCGTGAAAGGTTTGTTTCTCGTCTTCCGGATTTCAGAAGGTCAACCGGGTCTGTCATGTCCTTGTAGAAGGCGTTATGATGACGGATCATCGCCAAAACACCCTTGTTTATGGATAGTGCCGCGCCCAGATCTCCAAGACGGTACTTCTCGTGTCTTTTTTGAAAAAGCCTCAATGATACAGCGCCATCCATCAACCGGCGTGTTTCATCCGTGTTCAGACCGGTGATTTCTGATATCTCTTCCAGGCTGGCGCCTGGTGATTTTAATTGCGGACTGGAAAAAAGTTCCAGTTCAACGCATGACGCCAATATCTGGGAATAGACAAAGCCGGACACAACATCGAACAATTCACTTTGTCGTTTGCGAACTACAGGTCGGGTTAACGGAAACCGGATTGCAAAGTCATGAAATTTTTTGGAGGTCAGGCATTTTTCCTGAAAGTCCAGCCATACGTCGTATAGACCCACAACAAGCGACCTTCAAATCATGCTGCGTGATTGGCAAGTTTTGCCGGAACCAGTCGTGTTGCCTGCGCAATAATCAACTCGCGCAATTCATCCCCACCCTTGCAGTCAGGAATAGAATCAGCGGCATCATGAACAATGGACTTCAATCGGGCCATGGCACCTTCAAGCCCGTATCTAGACACGGCATTGGGGCGAGAGAAGTTTTCATCTTGTGATACAGGCTTGCCACTTTCCTGCATTGTACCCACAGCATCCAGCAGGTCATCGGCTATCTGATACGCCTCACCGATTTTTTCTCCAAGAGGACGCCATAGCGAAGGATCAGATCCCGCAGCTATGGCGCCCGATGTCACCGCACCAACGAACAGGGAGCCCGTTTTGGCACGATGATATTTCGAGAT
>CALDZZ010000087.1 GCA_937944075.1 uncultured Rhizobiaceae group bacterium | reverse complement strand
TTTCTATCGCCCCTTCCAGACAGGGTCTCGCTTTTCGGCAAAGGCCTTGGCGCCTTCAAGTTGATCTTCTGAATTATACAGCTTTTCGATTGTTGCAAGTTGGCTGGTCGTAATACGGTTCAAGGCGTCCTGAAATTTGCTGTCTTCTGCATCGCGAACCACGTCCTTGATTGCCGCATTTACAAGGGGTGGGCCGCTTTCAATCAGTCTTGCCATTTCCCAGGCCTTGTCCATCAGTTCGTCTGCCTCGTGGATTTGGTTTACAAACCCCCACCGGTGTGCTTCTTCCGCGTCCAGCCACCGTCCGGTGAAAAGCATCTCCATGGCAATATGATACGGGATACGTTTAGGTAGTTTGATTGAGGCTGCATCAGCAACTGTACCTGACCTGATTTCCGGCAAGGCGAAGCTTGCGTGCTCTGCAGCAAGAATGATGTCGCAGGAAAGCGCGATTTCCAGTCCGCCGCCGCAACAAATACCGTTTACAGCGCAGATCACCGGCTTGTTCAAATGCGGTAATTCCTGCAAGCCGCCAAATCCGCCAACGCCGTAGTCGCCATCAACGGCATCACCGTCTGCAGCCGCTTTCAAATCCCAACCCGGACAAAAGAATTTTTCTCCGGAGCCGGTGTATATTGCAACCCGCATGTCAGGATCATCGCGGAATTCCTTGAATATTTCACCCAAAAGACGACTGGTTTCAAGATCCACCGCATTGGCTTTTGGGCGATTGAGTTTGACTTCAAGGATGCCACCTTCCTTGCGGGTCTCAACAGGTCCGGTCATGCTTTGCTCCAGATAAATTTCCATTGGAATTGATTAAACAAATCTTTTGGCTATTTGAAAGCAAAATTAGCTGACAGGGGGATTTTATTTCCAGCCCTTGCCCTTGAACCTGGCTTTATGGGCCTTGAAGTTTTGACTTCCACCGGGGCCGATTTTTTCCTTGCCTGCATAGCGGCCACCTTTAACCTTGATGTTGGTAAAGCAACCAGAATTGTCACACCATAATTTCATGCTGTCGCCGACTGAATTTTTCAAAAATGCCCTTTCTGCATGGGCTGCTGCTGTTGAAATGAGGATTATAAATGCTGCTGTTGCAATTTTTTTCATGGCTTTCTCCTTCCAGGTCTAAAGCATGTAAGGGTAGAAGACGATTTTCAATTAACAATCAGGCTTGAATTCTAACAAGTGCGTCAACAGCCATTGCGCCATTCTCAAGAGCCATGATCGGGTTTACATCGAGTTCAATCAGATCTTGTGAGTTTAGGCAGAAGCTTTGCACAGCCATAATTGTGTCAAGCAAGGCATCCATATCTGCGGCAGGTTTGCCCCGGTACCCCTCCAGCAATTTTGCCAGTTTCAAGCCCTTGATTGCCTGAGCTATTTCTTTGCGACCTGAAGGGACGATCAATGAGGCAGTATCTTCCAGCAGTTCTGTCAACACCCCGCCTGAGCCAACGGTCAGCATCATCACTCCGGTGGTGTCGCGTGTGATACCGACCAGAACTTCTGCCACAGGTGTTGCAACCATTTCTTCAACCAGAAAGCCTGTCACGCCCTTCATGGTACTGGCAGCGGCGTGTACTGCATCAGGTGTTTCCAGATTCAGCACCACTGCACCTGCTTCGCTTTTATGTGCAATGCCAAGGCCTTTCAAGACGACTGGGAAACTAAGAGACCGAATAACCTCTTGAACCTCGTTCAGGTTTGCAGCCGTTGCCATTTTAGGGAAGGATAGGCCATGTCTTGCAAGTGCTGATTTCGACTGCCCTTCATCCAGCACTTTGAAGGCTTCGTTTTCTTGTATTGAAAGAAAGACAGGTTCAGAATCGGCATTCATGATCTCGCCAGCCTGAATTGCGGCATCGATCGCCAGTATCATCTCTTCCATACCATGCATTGGACAAATCCCGTGGGATAGCAATTTATCGCTCAAGGCTTCAGACAAATTCTCTGGCAGTGTTGCCAACATCGCAACATTAGCGTTGCATCTTGAATTGGCTTTTATCAGTGCAGCAAGTGCAGAATCCCACGCAGAAGGATCGCAACGGTCTTCTGGCGGAATGTCCATGATCAGGATATTGAGATCGTATTGATCGTTAAGCACTGCGGAATAGATACCCGCCATTTTTTCTTCATCGCCCCAGATGAAGGTGTGATAGTCAAGCGGATTTGAAACGGTGACGATTGGCCCCAAAATGCCTTTTAGTATGTCGGTTTGTTTCGAGCTGATGTCACGAAACCTGATCTTCGTGCCTTCTGCCATGTCAGAAACCAACCCCGCTTCACCACCTGAACAAGACATGGACGCAATTGCATTGCCCTCAAGGGGGCCACATGTATGCAGTAGTTTCAGTGTTTCCAAAAAGACAGCGATTGATTCCACCTCAACAATACCAAGTCGCTTCATCAACGCAGAAGCAGCGGCCGCACTACCCGCAAGCGAGGCAGTATGGGTAAGTGTTGCGAGTTTTGACTTTTCGGATTTTCCGGTTTTAATCGCTACAATGGGCTTGTGTAATTTTCTGGCTTTTGCGGCAAGGGCTTCTAGTTTCCGAATGTCACCAAAGCCTTCAATGTATAGCCCCACGGCTGTGACGCGGTTGTCTTCGAGCAGGTGTGAGGCGATATCGCTTAACTGGGTTTGTGCCTGATTTCCGGCTGCCACGGTATAGGCGATGGGTAAGCCCCGTTTTTGCATGGTCATGTTGATCAGCACATTCGAGGATTGACCTATGATGGCAACACCCTTTTCACAAGACCTGCCACCATGCTGGTCTGGCCAAAGGGTGACATTATCCAGGTAGTTCAAAAGGCCGTAGCAGTTTGGCCCCAATATTGGCATGTCGCCAGCGGCTTCTATCAGGCGTTGTTGCAAGTCAGCGCCACCCGTTCCCTCGCTCTCACTTTCCGAGAAACCGGATGCAAAACACGTTGCGCCACCTGCACCCATCTTGGATAGGGTTTTGATGACCTCAATGGTTAGTTCGCGATTTACACCCACAAAGCTTGCGTCAGGTGCCTTGGGCAAATCGCCAATATCAGCATAACATTGAATGCCACAAATGCTTTCACGCTTTGGATGCACCGGCCAGATATCGCCATCAAAACCGGATTTTTGCAATTGCAGGATTACGTTTTCAGCCCATGCACCTCCAAAGAGTGCAATGGATTTTGGGTTCAGAAGTCGTGAAAGGTCCGGTTTCATTTCAGGGCTTTCAATTCTGTTTTATATTCCTTGGCGGCTTCCCTGCCTTTTGGGGTAATTGCATAAACGCCGCGCTCTACCCGCTCGAACCAGCCATAATGGTCATCTGATAAAATTGGCCTTGCACGTGCGACGCTGGTTGCCGCAGCCACCTCCGATGCTTTTGTGGCTCCGTTTTTCTTCAAGTGTGCGAGGCATCTGAGTGCATCCTGTCTATAGGATGTCACAAGCTTGACCTTGGTAGAGCCGCCCTGATTGGGGTCACCCACGCGATTTTGAAATTCCTTCAACATCCGGTCCTGGCGCTTTTTGTTCTTGCGCGGTGTGTAGGGGGTTGGATCAAGGTGAACATCAGCTTTCTCCAGGTTTTGGGGGATTGTCATCAACCCAAGTCCCAGCCGTCTGCATAGCGTGCGATTTGCCAAAAACGCTTTCCAGCCGGTTCGACCCTTCCACTCCGGTATGGCAACATAAACCAGGTCCGTAATCTTCAACCGTTCGATTGCCTGATGTACGAGGGTAAGCGAAAAACCGGTTTTGAGTTCAACAATCAGAGGAGGCTCATCGCCTCGAACGCCCATGATATCTGCAGAACCGACCTCGGCCTTGACCTCATAGCCCTGACTCTTCAGCAGGTTTTTGACAGGCAGGTAAAGATCAGTCTCTTTCATGAACCTGTCTCAAGCCCCCAAAGGTCTAAGCAAGGCACGAGAAATAATATGGCGCTGAATTTCTGAAGTGCCTTCCCAGATACGCTCAATTCTTGCGTCTCGCCAGATGCGTTCCAGTGGCAGTTCGTCCATGA
>CALDZZ010000086.1 GCA_937944075.1 uncultured Rhizobiaceae group bacterium | reverse complement strand
CGGAATTTCAAACGCAGCGATATCTCCAAACCAAAGTCTTGAGAAAATCGTACCACTTACCGCTGCAATCACTATCGGCACGAAAGAACGCCTGGAATAATGACCAAGGACAATTTCATGTGCAAACAAAACGCCTGCAATGGGGGCGTTGAATGAGGCAGAGACTGCGGCTGCGGCACTGCTTGCCAGTATTGTACTTTTTGAATCATGAGGCACTTTGAGGGCATTTGCAAACCATGTCGAAATGCCTGCAGCAAGGTGCACCATTGGGCCTTCTCGTCCGGCACTTGCGCCTGCTCCCAGCGAGATTGCAGTCGCGCCTGCCGATATGAGCGAGGACTTGAGATCTATGTCACGGCCATCGACTGCCCGTGCTTCCATCACATCGGGAATGCCACCAGTTCTTTTCAATGGCAGAAAGTAGGTGATGATAAAGCCAACAATCGCACCGCCCAGGGCAGGTAGCAACAGCAGGACATACCATGGGGTTGCCTTGGTTGCCGATACAATGTTTTCTGATCGTTCAAACAGCCAGACCCATTGTATAAGCCCGATCAATTCCCTGAACAAGATGGCTGCAATTGAAACAATGCTCCCGATTACAAAGGCGGCGAACCATACAGATAGTTGCCTGTCTGCGCCAAAGCGCGACATGTTTGGCTCAATCCATTTATAGATGATTGAGGGGAGGTTCTTTAGAATTTCAAGCATTACCGAACATTCGCTTGTTTTCTTTTGACTTTTTCACATGCGACGAGTCGAAGCAAGTGTGGCTGCTTTGTTTACATTTAGTTTGCATGTCCTGTTCAGGTTCTTTATTCATATCAACTGGGGATGTAGGAGTTGGAGGAAATTTCGTGGCATTAAGCGACTTGCAAACGCTAAATCGCAATGAGGATGGTATTCAGACAGCCATATCTGTTCTGAAACAGCAGTTTGGTGAACAGCTGAAAACCTCTCAGGCGTATTTGGAACAACATGCTCATACCATGACCTATATTCCTTCACAGCTTCCTGATGCAGTTGTGTTTGCACGTACAACGCAAGATGTTCAGGACATTGTGAGAGTTTGTGCAGACTATAAGGTTCCCATAATTCCATTCGGCACGGGTACGTCCCTAGAAGGAGGTGTGAATGCACCTGCCGGTGGTATTTCCATCGACCTAAATGAAATGAACAAGGTGCTGAGTGTCAATGTTGATGATCTGGACTGTGTCGTTCAACCTGGTGTTACACGAGAGACCCTGAACGAATATTTGCGTGGCAGCGGGTTGTTTTTTCCGATCGATCCAGGTGCGAACGCTTCCCTTGGTGGCATGGCGGCAACGCGAGCATCCGGCACAAATACGGTTCGCTACGGCACCATGCGCGAGAATGTGGTTACCATGACAGTCGTGATGCCGGATGGCAGAGCCGTCAAGACTGCCTCACGCACCCGCAAGACATCTGCCGGATATGATTTGACCAAACTCATGGTAGGCTCTGAAGGGACGCTTGGGATTATCACTGAACTGACGTTGAGGCTTCACGGAATACCGGATCAGATTTCTGCAGGCATATGCCAGTTCGAAACCATCGAAAATGCATGTAATGCCTGTATTCTTGCCATGCAGGTAGGCTTGCCGCTTGCACGTATTGAACTGCTGGACAGTCTTCAGGTGGAAATGGTCAATCAATACTCGGGCCTGACCCATGATCCCAAACCAACGCTTTTTCTGGAGTTTCATGGAACTGAAGCTGGTGTGAACGAGCAAATCGAAATTTTCACTGAAATTGCCAATGATTTTGGCGGTGGCAACATCCAGTGGGAGCAAACTACGGAAGCTCGCAACAAGCTTTGGAAAGCTCGTCATGATGCCTATTATGCGATGCTGGCATGGCGCAAGGGATGTAATGGCATTGCAACGGATGCCTGTGTACCAATATCGCGTCTTGCGGAGTGTTTGTCTGAAACCCAAAAGGACGCGCAGGAACTTGATCTCGTAGCGCCGATTGTCGGGCATGTCGGTGATGGCAATTTTCATATTACGCCACTTGTCATGATGGATGACGCGGATGAGGTTGCCCGCGCGGAAGAATTTATCGAGCGCCTTAATATGCGTGCAATTGCGATGGAAGGTACGTGTACGGGAGAACATGGCATTGGCCAGGGTAAACGTCGCTTTTTACGCCTGGAACATGGCGTTGGTGCTGACATAATGGCGTCAATAAAAAAGGCTATAGATCCCGATAACATAATGAATCCCGGCAAGGTAGTGGGGTATTCGGAATAATATCGTTCAGGGGCGAGCACATTAAATGAATCTCTTGTTCAAATTTTTCATCTTTCTGGGAAGTTTGCTCGTTATTATCCTGTTTGGTGCCCTCATCGCACCTTATTTTGTAAATTGGGATAAGTTTACAAGCGATTTCGAGAGACAGGCTTCGCGAGTACTTGGGCAGGAAGTTCGTGTTGGCGGGAAGACGAACCTGCGCATTTTACCTCTTCCTTTCTTGAGTTTTGAAAACCTGCAAGTAGGCAGAAATGCAGACGGTTCCCCGCTGATGACGGTGGACCGTTTTTCTTTCAATGCAGAATTGCTGCCTTTTCTTTCGGGTGAAGTCCGGATTGTGGAAATGTCCATGCAACGTCCGCAAGTCAACTTGCAGGTCGAGGAAGATGGAACCATTGCCTGGACCAATCCGCAAGAGGCGTTGGTTGATCCCGAACAAGTCAATATCGAGAAGTTGAATATCCAGAACGGTTCAATTCTGGTTGAGGGTCTGGTTGGAAATCGCAGTCTTCAAGTTGATGATATTCAGGGAGAGCTGAATGCCAAATCGGTTCTTGGTCCGTGGAGAATAGATGCCAATGCGACGGTTGAAGGATTTGACAGTAAAATCAAAATAGCAACAGGAACGTTTCAGGATGATGGTTCCATGCGGCTCAAGATGGATCTCAACCGTGTTGACAGGCCCTATAACCTCCTGCTGGATGGCCCGGTAAAACTCAAGGACAATGCCTTGTCCTGGGATGGGGAATTCAGCGTGTCGCCCTTTGTCAAATCCCAGATTGGTGGAATGAACAAGCCTCTTGAACCCTTGCCTGTTTTGGCAACTGGTCGCTTTGAAGCAAGTCCTGAACTGGTTCAAATTCCTGAATACCGCCTTGAAATAGGCTCTCCCGAAGACCCGTATACCGTTACGGGAACTGGTAAAATCAACATTCGGGAAGACATATCCTTTGCTGTTCAGGCGGATGGCAGACAAGTTGATATCGATGCCCTTGAAAAAGCGCAGGCACCCAATGATGTGCTGACGCTCGAAAAGAGGCTGGGTGCACTTCAGGACGTTTTGAAGCGAATTCCCGTGCCGACTGCCAAAGGGGAGATTGATGTTATTCTTCCGGCTGTCGTAGCTGGAGATACCTATATTCGTGATATCAAGACCCTGATCAGTCCAACTGGTAATGGATGGGTTGTCAAAAATTTTCAGGCGACTTTTCCGGGCAATACCGTGCTTGAAGCGCAGGGGCGTCTTGGACTGCAAAACGGATTTGGTTTTTCAGGGAAAATCCTGACGGCTTCCCGCCAGCCTTCCGGATTTGCTGACTGGATATCGGGAAATGTTGATGCAACGCTGCGGCGATTAAAATCTGTTGGTGTGGCAGCTGATCTTACGATAACCAACCGGCAAGTCACCATGGAAAATGTCGAGCTCAGGCTTGATGATGCCCTGTTGAAGGGTAAGTTACAGCGCCTTTCCCCGCAAGGTGGCAAGCCGGCATTGCTTGCAGAACTCAAGGGCAATCGCGTTAATGTTGATGATCTTTTGGCCCTCTATTCGCTAACCAAATCGCATGATGACACGCAACCCTTGCATGATCTCAAACTGCGGGTAAAGGCTGACAAGTTTGAAGCTCTTTTAAAGGAGCAACCATTTGTTGCCAGCAATCTGGTAGCTGATGTGCAGTTGCGCGATGGCACTGTTAGCGTTGATGAGCTTAGCATGGGTGATTTTCTTGGCGCCAAAATTACCACTTCAGGACGCATCGAAAATGTCTTGAGCAAGCCAAATGGTAATATGAAGCTGGCCCTGGAAGCAGATAATATTTCAAGATTACTTGCCTATGCCAACCGCTTTCTGGGTGGCAACACTTATGTCAAATATCTTGCTTCGCAGCCAGACCTTACCAAAGCCACGAAACTCGATCTCGAACTTGATACAACGGAAACTGACGAAGGTGCGGATGGCTTGTTGCTGTTGAACGGGATAACAGGTGGCAGTGAACTGTCTCTTCAGTTGAAGTACAATGGCAATATGGATCAGCTTTCCCGACTTCCGATCTCGCTTGATGGGAGTTTGAGCCATTCAGATCCCTCCGTCTTGATGCAGCAAGTGGGCATCAAAACGCTTGCTCGTGAACTTGCCCCAAAAATTCCAGGTTCGTTGAAACTCTCGTATTCCATTTCCGGAATGCCAGCCGAGGGGCTGGAAACGCGGGTCTCCGTAACTGGGCAGGATTTGTCACTTCTGGTTGCCGGAATGGTTTCCAGTGCAACAATGAATTCCTATGATGCTGATGTTAATGTCATGATCGGTGCTGAGGATATTTCGCCCTTTGTGTCAGCGATGGATATTCTTGTTCCGGGTTTCTCCCCTGATACAAGGCTGCCGCTTTCTACCGGGTTCGATCTTGCCAAGAAGAAAAGGGACTACACTGTCTCAAACCTGAAAGGGCAGATGGCTGATAACCGATTTGAAGGGGCATTGAAGCTTGAGCAGGAAACGGTTTCGCGTCCAAGACTGTCAGGTGAGTTATCTCTGGGGCAACTTTCCCTGCCGCTGGTTGCAGAAGCGGTTTTCGGCCGCGTTACGACGATTGGAAAGTCTTTAGGCATTACCGGTGATATTGCATTTGATGAAGAGAGCGGTTTTGGTGAGCCGCTTTATGGTGGTGTCGACGCTAATATCAAGGTTTCTGCAGATAAGCTCGCGCTTGGAAAATCATTCAAGGGCAAGGAAGCAAGTTTGCAAATGACGATGATCGATGGGGCTATTGATTTCAATTCCCTATCATTTGATTTTCTGAAAGGGCGCTTTGATGGTGCCTTAAGTCTCAAGAATACATCAGGTAATGTTTTGGCAAACATGAATTATGCCATCAAGGATATGGACTTTAGTGACTTTTTGACAACTGTTGAAATGCCTGAATTTGGCAAGGGTCAAGTTAGCCTTAGTGGATCGCTTGAAACCAATGGACAGAGCCTTGCAGGCTTGGCAGGCAATATTTCCGGTAATGGCTTTATCGCGATGGATGCGGGGGAAGTTGTGGGGCTTAATCCGGATGCACTTGGGCCCATTTTATCTGAAACCGGGGTGGAAAATTATGAATTGACCTCGGAGAAAATCGCCAATCTGTTTGCTGAAAATGCTTTCAGTTCTGGCTTTGAAGTTTCACAATTTGATACGCCGTTCTCTTTGAACCGCGGAAAGTTACGCGCTCGAAATGTGCGATATAAAAAGGGTGGAACCGAATTTTCATCCGACCTTGAATATCTGTTGCAGGATGATTTGCTGGAAGCTGAAACCGTTATCTCTTTTACACCTCAAAAGCGTGAACGTATTTCAGGTTCGGAACCTCAGGCGGTCATTCGCTGGAGCGGTGAACCGCAATCGCTTGAGCGTGTTGTGAGCATAGACAGGCTTGAGGGCTATTTGTCATTGCGAGCGTTTGAGGCCAGTCAAAGACGCCTTGAAAGCCTTGAGGCACAAGTCATTGAAAAGCAGCGACTGCGTGGTGTTATTGCATATTCCTTTGCCAAGGAGCAATTCAAGGAGCGCAAGCGTCTTGAGGCAATCAGGCTTGAAGAAGAGCGCAAACAACGTGAAGCCGAAGAAGCCAGGAAACGCGAAGAGGAACGTCTGCGTAAAGAAGCTGAGGCGGCAGAGCAGGCTCGTCTCAAACGGCTCGAAGAGGAGAGGCGCATTGCCGAAGAAGCGCGCATTGCCAAGTTAAAGGCAGAACTTGAAGAGCGAGAGAATAGGGCGCTTAGAAGATTTCAACAGGGGTCGAGCCCCTCTGTCGAGGATAATGTTTTGGAAGAGATACAGGATTTTCTAAGTACCAACTGAGGAATGAATTTGTCAGTTGGTCTTACGCTTCAATAATTCATCCAGAACATAGACTCGCAATGTCGAGGAAAGATTTCTCCCAGGCGATCGCTTTTCATCAAGTTGAGTTATGAGCGTTGCCAATGGCGTCTTTTTATCAGCTGCGATCTTTTTCAATTCATCATAAAATTCAGGTTCCAGAGAATAGCTGGTGCTGTGACCACGAATGCTGATTGAGTATTTGTTTTGCAGGAAGCTATTCCTTATTGTCCAGTTTCGAACCATCCAGTCTTGAAATTTCAAGCTGTTGATTGGCTTTGGAATTCTTTTTGAGCTTTGATGAAATTCCAAACTTATTGCGATTTTCTTCAGCCGTCTTTTCTTTTTCAGCGCGTTTCTTGCGTTTTCTGAATTGTCTTAGATTAATCGGCTCAACCATTTGAATTACTGTTTTTTGCGGAACTGGTCCAGTGAGACGATTTCAGCACTTTCGCCTTCATCGTCTTTTGAAGGGATGTCCTTGGATTCGGAAGCTTTTGAAACTTCACGCGATTGTGCAAGTGTAGGAAGGTTTTCTGTATCTTCGACAATTTCGGTTTCGATCACAACCTGAATATCATTTTCGCCTTCGTCTTCTTCTGCGAAGTCTGAGTCAAATTGAACGCCAAAATTCACATGAGGATCAAAGAACCCTTTCAGGGAAGAAAACGGAATGCGGAGACGTTCAAGAATATCATCGAACGACAAGTCAATTTCAAAATACGTATCCCTGATTTTCAAATCCCAGAACGAATGCTGTATAACGATTGTCATTTCTTCCGGGTAGCGCTCACGCATGCGAGTTGAAAGTCTGACGCCAGGATGGTCTGTTCTGAAGGTGATGAAAAAATGATGCTCACCTGGCAGGCCGGAGGTGGATACTTCTTGCAAAACTTTGCGAATAACCTCACGCAATGCATCCTGTGTCAGGATATCATAGCGGATCAGGTCTTCAGGTTGTTGTTCTTCATTCATGATGTTTTGCACTCTCCAAAATATAAGTGAAGGCTTCTGTTGCCAGGTGCCTTCGAACCCCGCCCTACAGTGCGAACCGTAGGGAGTTTAGTGTGAAACTGTCGAACCGCAATTAAGCAGCTAGACGAGCTTCCGCATAGTTGTCATTTGCAACTAGAAATTTA
>CALDZZ010000085.1 GCA_937944075.1 uncultured Rhizobiaceae group bacterium | reverse complement strand
CCGCGCATGAAGAGCACGCAGTTTTCGTCGATATTCTCGGCCGGATCATCGATGCGGTTGTGATAATCCTCAGGGCCATCAAAGACGACGGCGCGGCCTTCAAAGGCTTCGGGATCATCGGGATTGGACAGATAGGTCTTGCGGAAGGCAGGGCTGATCACGCTGGTCTTCATGATCGCGCTTTCGAACAGGTTGCCTTTGAGATTGAGGAAGCCCGCCTGTTCTTTCAGCGGTTTGTCCAGGCCCCGGATCACGTCCGCATTGGTGGCCGCGCGCCCTTCACAATTTTCGCCCATCGTCTTGCCGTTCACAGTCAGCGCATCAGGGTGCGGCAGCAGGCCACCGCGCAACAGTTCAGCCGTCACAGACGGAACACCACCGGCGCGGTGATAATCTTCGCCTAGATATTTGCCCGCCGGTTGCAGGTTCACAAGCAACGGCACATCATGCCCAATATTCTGCCAGTCGTCATTGTCCAACGGTACACCAATATGGGACGCAATCGCGTTCAGGTGGATCGGCGCGTTCGTTGATCCACCAATCGCCGAATTCAACACAATCGCATTCTCAAAGGCTTTGCGGGTCATGATGTCAGTGGGGCGCATGTCCTCCCACACCATGTCCACGATGCGCTTGCCGGTCTCATAGGCGATCTGCCCACGTTCGCGATACGGGGCCGGGATGGCGGCAGAGCCGGGGAGTTGCATGCCCAGACCCTCGGCCAGAGAGTTCATCGTGGTGGCGGTACCCATGGTGTTGCAATAGCCAACCGATGGCGCCGAAGATGCAGCAAGTTCCATAAACTCTTCATCATCAATTTCACCAGTTGCCAGTTGTTCACGCGCTTTCCAGATTACAGTGCCGGAACCTGCTCGTTCCCCCCTGTACCAACCATTCAGCATCGGCCCCACTGAAAGCGCAATTGCAGGAATATTGACCGTTGCGGCTGCCATTAAAAGCGCAGGGGTTGTCTTGTCACAGCCAATATTGAGAACAACACCATCAATCGGATAGCCAAACAGGGTTTCTACCAGGGATAGGTATGCAAGATTACGATCCAGCATTGCAGTAGGGCGCTTGCCGGTCTCTTGTATGGGATGAACAGGAATTTCCATGACGGTGCCGCCTGCAGCATTAATTGCATCCCGGGCACGTTTGGTAAGTTCTATGTGATGTCGATTGCAAGGGCTGAGATCGGATCCGGTCTGGGCAATGCCAATGATAGGTCTTCCGGACTGCAACTCCTCGCGGGTTAGGCCATAGTTCAAATAGCGCTCAAGATAAAGTGCTGTCATTTCTGGATCAGATGGATCATTAAACCACTTTCGCGACCGCAGATTTTCAATCCTGATTTTCTTCTTTGCCATTTTCCTCACCTGTGTTCTTGCTACTCAATCTCAATAATGGCGCCACTTTGTTGTATGACTTTTGATGCCAGAGTGTGGCCGGACAGCATGGCTTGTGCAAGCCCTTCGCCCATTGCATGTTTGTATAAAAACCCTGCATTAAAACTGTCACCTGCTGCAGTGGTATCTACAACATTTGTAACTGGTTCAAAACTTTCTTGAATTACTGCTTCTCCGATTGCTTTTGGGCCGTCCATTCCACGCTTGAGGGCACCATGGCTTACGCCTGCTTGAATTAGACGGTTCAAAACGGCTTGTTCATTAGCATCATTAAACAAGGCCATTTCATCATCAAGCGAAGGTAGGGCAATATCCGTCAATGACCACATCTGCATTGTTACTTCACGTGCAGTTTTAGTGTCTCCCCAGAGTCTTGGGCGATAGTTGCTGTCAAAAACAAATTTGCCACCGTTCTTCCTGAAATCTCCGATATAATTGATAAGCCGGTTTCGGGTCTCTTCCGGTAGTATGGCAATGCTGATACCCGAAAGATAAAGCAGATCAAATTCAGACATTGCTTCAGGCTTTATAGTGCAGGGTTCTTCAAACAGGGTTCGCGCTGCTGCCTCGCCACGCCAATAGGAAAAACTGCGCTCTCCCTCAGTATCGGTTTCAATGGCATAAAGACCAGGCATCCGGTTATCACGAAATTCGATATGATCAGTCTGTATACCATGCTGTTTGATATTTGACAAAATACGTTGTGAAAATGTATCCGTTCCCAGAGCCGTGATATAGGAAACCTGAATTTCATCTTCCTTGCAGAGCTTTTTGATGTAAACCGACGTGTTGTAAGTATCACCTGCAACACCAATTCTTGCGCTGTCACCTTCCTGGGCAATCAGTTCAATCATGACCTCACCCAAGCAACCAATTTTTATCGGCTTCTGCATGTTGTTCCCATGTCTGGTTCGCGTTTCTCAAACGATGAGATTTTCTTGCAAGAGTATCGCGAAATACGCCAAATCCTGAGATTTTCCACAGCGAATTTTGTCCTACAAAAATATCTTCCCCAAATTCTTTCGATACAATATTGCATAAATATTCTGCTTTGGATATAGTTTGGTCATACCAAAATAGGGTTTTCCCGAGGCTTTTGATGAACAAAGTTGAGAATATTTCAATTGAACTATTCAATGTACCGCTTGATGAAGTTCTGACGGACGCCAAGCATGGGGATCACACACATTTTGAATTGATAACGGTCACAATCAGGCTTGCGGATGGTTCTGAAGGAACCGGCTATACTTATACAGGCGGCAAGGGTGGGCGTGCGATTGAAGCCATGCTCAAACATGATCTTGCACCCTTTGTGCTGGGCAAGGATGGTAGTCAAATCGAAATGCTTTATGAGGCAATGCAATGGCACGTGCATTATGTGGCACGAGGCGGCATTGCATCCTTTGCAATCTCGGCAATTGATATCGCTCTTTGGGACATACGCTGCAAAAAACAGGACAAGCCGCTTTGGCAACTCGCTGGTGGAGCCTCTGATCGATGCAAGGCATATTGCGGAGGAATTGATCTCAATTTTTCACTCGATAAACTCAAGAAACAAACTGAAGGTTACCTTGCCAAAGGCTATAACGGCATCAAGATCAAGGTTGGCCAACCCACGCTTGAAGAAGATGTGGAGCGTGTGAAAGCCATCCGAGAGATGATTGGCCCTGATGTTGTATTCATGGTGGACGCAAATTATTCGATGGATGTAGCCCAGGCTGTCAAAGCTGCCAATGCTTTCAAACCCTATGATATCTTGTGGTTTGAAGAACCGATTATTCCAGATCACTATTCTGGCTATAACGATATAGCGCAGCTAACCGGTGTGCCTCTTGCAATGGGTGAAAACCTTCATACGATA
>CALDZZ010000084.1 GCA_937944075.1 uncultured Rhizobiaceae group bacterium | reverse complement strand
AGAACCGTTCATCGCAGTTCCGCGCCCATCAGCAAGGAACAACACGATAAAGGCAGCAACGATCACAGCAAGAGACAAGCCGGTAATTTGCGACAGTGACTTTTCACCGGAAAACACACCAACCATCAACAAGACAAGAATACCCAGTGCAAGCCATAGCTCTGCACCCAAAAGGCCTATGTTTTGTGCTTCTATAAATGCCAGCAATGTTTCTTGCATTGGAATTCTCTGCTTTTTTAATTCAGGCTAGCCTGAGCGGTTTCTTTTGCAGCTTGAATGGCTGCTTCATAATTCAGTATCAGGTTGTTCACTGATGTCTCTGTTGCATCAAACACAGGCATTGGATACACGCCATAAAAAATGACCAAAACAACGAGTGGGTAAATGATTGCCTTTTCACGAGTATCCAGATCCAGCATTGCCTTGAGGCTCTCCTTGTCGAGACTGCCAAAAACAACACGACGATAGAGCCAAAGACCGTAGGCTGCTGAAAGAATAACACCCGTTGTCGCGAACAGCGCTATCCAGGTATTAACCTGGAATATCCCGAGGAGAACCAGGAACTCGCCAACAAAGCCCGAAGTACCAGGCAGGCCAACATTGGCCATGGTAAAGATCAGGAATACAACTGCATATTTTGGCATTCGGTTGACCAGACCACCATAAGCAGCAATTTCACGCGTATGCATTCTGTCATAAACAACCCCCACGCATAAGAACAATGCGCCAGATACAAGGCCATGAGACAGCATTTGATAAAGGCCACCCTGGATGCCGTTAGCATTCATGGTGAAGATGCCCATTGTCACATAGCCCATGTGTGCGACAGAAGAATAGGCAATCAGTTTTTTGATATCTTCCTGCATCAACGCAACGAGCGAGGTATAAACAATGGCTATGGCCGATAATACAAAAACCAGAATGGCAAGTTCTTCACTTGCTACCGGGAACATTGGAATTGAGAAACGCAGGAAACCATAACCACCCATTTTCAACAAGATAGCCGCCAAGACTACAGATCCTGCAGTTGGTGCCTCAACGTGCGCATCCGGCAACCAGGTATGAACTGGCCACATTGGCATTTTCACCGCAAAGGAAGCGAAGAATGCGAGCCAGAGCCAGGTTTGCATGGACGCTGGAATGACCGATTCCGAACGGGTCGGGTCAAGCAACAGAACAATATCTGTTGTTTGTGTCTGCCAGTAGATCGCCATGATCGCCAACAACATCAAAACAGAGCCAAGCAGCGTATAAAGGAAGAACTTGAAGCTCGCATACACACGGCGCGCGCCGCCCCAGATACCAATAATCAGGAACATCGGGATCAGACCAGCTTCAAAGAATATGTAGAACAGCATGATGTCGAGTGCGCAGAAAACACCAATCATGAATGTTTCCAGAACCAGGAAAGCAATCATGTAGGATTTTACGTCCTTGGTGACACTCTTCCAGCTTGCCAAAATACAAAATGGCATCAGGAAAGTTGAAAGGATCACAAACAGCATGGATATGCCGTCAACACCCATGTGATACGACATGAAGGAACCGATCCATTCATATCGCTCAACAAACTGGAAGCCAGCTGTTGTTTCATCAAAGTTCACCCAGATATAGAGGGAAGCTATGAAGGTAATGACGGTTGTGAACAGTGCAATATTTTTGATGTTGCGTTCTGCAACTGCATTGTCAGTTGGAACAAGCATGATCATTAGCGCGCCAACCAGCGGCATGAATGTGATCATTGTTAGAATTGGCCAGTCAGACATTAGCCCGCTCCTCCAAACATGGACCAGGTAATCAAGGCCGCAATGCCAATCATCATGGCAAAGGCATAATGATACAGATAACCTGATTGCAATTTGACAACCTTGCCAGTGACATCAAGAACACGAGCGGATATGCCATTTGGTCCAAAGCCGTCAATCATCCAGCCGTCCCCCTTTTTCCAAAGGAAATAGCCGATCCATTTTGCCGGACGAACAAAGATGAAGTCATAGAGTTCATCGAAGTACCACTTGTTGAGCAAGAATGCGTAAAGACCGGAATGCTGTTTCGCCAATTCCTTTGGGATGTAGGGCGACTTGATGTACATCCACCAGGCTAGCAGCAAGCCCAAAGCCATGACTATTGCTGGAGACCACTTGACCCACTTTGGAACCTTCTGGAAAGTTTCAAGGATCATGTTGCCTTCGGCAGCAAACAGGGAAGTTCTCCAGAACTCGTTGTACCAGCCTTCATTGTCTACACCTGTTAGCTGACCAACAAATGCATCGTGGAATACAACGCCAGCAAGAAGCGCCCCCACTGCAAGGATGTATAGCGGGATCAGCATCACATTGGGAGATTCATGCACATGGCTCATGACATCAACTGAAGCCCTGGGCTTGCCGTGGAATGTCATGAATATCAATCGCCAAGAATAAAAGCTTGTAAAGAGCGCCGCCAAAACAAGCATCACGAAGGCATATCCTGCAAAAGCATTATTACCTACAAATACACTCTCAATGATTGCATCTTTTGAGAAGAAACCAGCTGTGCCGATGATGGTTCCTGGTATTCCAAGTCCGGTCAGGGCTACAGTTCCGATAATCATCATCCAGTAAGTCTTTGGGATGTGCTTACGCAGCCCACCCATTTTACGCATGTCCTGTTCATCAGAAACTGCGTGAATAACGGAACCTGCTCCCAGGAACAAAAGCGCCTTGAAGAATGCGTGAGTAAACAGGTGAAACACTGCGGCACCATACGCACCGACACCAAGAGCAGCAAACATATAGCCCAGTTGCGAGCACGTTGAATAGGCAATGACACGCTTGATGTCATTTTGTACCAGTCCAATGGTTGCAGCAAAAAATGCAGTCGTTGCACCGACAAGCGTTACAACGGTCAAGGCAGTTTGCGAATATTCAAACAAGGGGGACATGCGAGCGACAAGGAAAACCCCTGCGGTTACCATCGTGGCAGCGTGAATGAGCGCTGATACGGGTGTCGGGCCTTCCATGGCGTCCGGCAACCAGGTGTGAAGCAGGAACTGAGCTGACTTACCCATGGCACCCATGAACAGCAACAGGCAGACCACTGTGATGGCATCTGCCGAGCCCAATTCATAACCAAGGAAACTCATGACAACACCTTCTGCATTTGCCACGGTATCGACATTTGCAAAGATCGTTGAAAACTCAATGGTGTTGAACATGTAGAAAACACCAAAAATGCCTAATGCAAAACCGAAGTCACCTACCCGGTTGACCACGAAGGCTTTCATCGCAGCTGCATTGGCTGTTGGTTTCTTGAACCAAAAACCAATCAGAAGATAAGACGCAAGGCCAACACCTTCCCATCCAAAGAACATTTGCAGTAGATTATCAGAAGTCACCAGCATCAACATTGCGAAGGTGAACAGGGAAAGATAGGCAAAGAAACGCGGACGATGCGGATCATGATGCATGTAGCCAATAGAATACATGTGCACGAGTGTTGAAACTGTATTCACCACCACAAGCATGACCACTGTGAGCGTATCTATGCGCAAGGCCCAGTTAACATTCAGGTCACCGGAACTTATCCATTGCAATACGGGCACTGTGAATGGCACCGCATCAGAATAGCCATGGGAAATGAAAGCCACCCAAGACAAAACAGCTGCAATCACCATGAGCCCTGTCGTAATATACTCACAGCCCTTTGACCCGATAGACTTTGCAAAAAGTCCGGCTATCAAAAAACCAACGAGTGGCAGAAAGACGATTAATTGGTACATGGTCAGCCTTTCATTACGCTAACATCTTCAACAGCAATCGATCCCTTGTTGCGGAAGAATACCACAAGAATGGCTAGCCCGATGGCAGCTTCAGCAGCAGCAACGGTTAGAACGAAAAGGGCAAATACCTGCCCCATCAAATCACCCAGGTGCTGGGAAAATGCTACGAAGTTCAAATTCACAGAAAGCAGAATCAGCTCTATCGACATCAAGATGATGAGAATGTTTTTTCGATTCAGAAAAATTCCCAGCATGCCAATGGTGAACAAGATTGCACTGACTGAAAGGTAGTGTGAAATTCCAATTTCCATCTTATAGGCCCTTTCCGCTTTCAACGTTTACATTGCGAATGGCTGTTTTCGGATCACGGCCGACTTGTGTGGCAATGTCCTGACGACGCACACTTGGCTTGTGACGCAATGTCAAAACAATTGCACCAACCATGGCAACCAGCAGGATCATGCCGGCAATCTGAAAATAGAAGATGTGATCTGTATAGAGAATATTTCCAAGTGCTTCGATGTTACGAACTTCATTAACATCCGGAATAGGTTGTTGGGACGTTCCCTCTGTAACAGGCGCAGCGACCCATGAGCCAACGACGAGAAGCAGTTCAACCAGAAATATGATGCCGATCAGGGCACCAATTGGCAAATATTGCAAAAAACCATCTTTCAGTTCAACAAAATCCACATCGAGCATCATGACAACGAAAAGGAAAAGCACCGCAACGGCACCGACATACACCACGATGAGCAAAAGCCCCAAAAACTCTGCACCTGTCATAATGAAAAGACCGGAAGCATTTACGAATGCAAGGATCAGAAACAGGACTGAATGTACAGGGTTGCGTGATGAGATCACCATAAAGGCTGATGCCAGCATGATGCCAGAGAACATATAAAAGAAAAGAATTGATGCGGTCATGGCTGTTTCCTACCTGTATGGCGCATCAATGTGCAGATTTCGGGCAATTTCACGTTCCCAGCGATCGCCGTTATCCAGCAATTTGTCTTTGTCATAGTAAAGTTCTTCGCGTGTTTCAGTGGCGAATTCAAAGTTTGGGCCTTCGACGATGGCATCTACCGGGCAAGCTTCCTGACAGAAACCGCAGTAGATACATTTCACCATGTCGATGTCATAACGCACGGTGCGGCGTGTGCCGTCATTGCCACGCGGACCAGCTTCGATTGTGATCGCTTGTGCGGGGCAAATCGCTTCACATAATTTACAGGCAATACAGCGTTCTTCCCCATTGGGGTAACGACGAAGCGCGTGTTCGCCACGAAAACGAGCTGATACAGGGCCTTTTTCAAACGGATAGTTGATGGTTGGCTTAGGCTTCCACATGTAACGAAGAGCCAAACCAAGTGCTGAGAAAAACTCTTTTAAAAG
>CALDZZ010000083.1 GCA_937944075.1 uncultured Rhizobiaceae group bacterium | reverse complement strand
CTTGAATTCATCCGTAAAGAATCCAAGTTCTTCGAACGCTAGTTGCAGGTTTTCATCTTCCGGGTGTCCCAAGACATCCGCATAGAACTGCGTGGCGGTGAAGCCGCCGAGTTGGTAGCTTTCCAGTTTGGTCATGTTGACGCCGTTAGTGGCGAAGCCACCCATGGCCTTGTAGAGTGCTGCCGGAATGTTTCTGACCTGAAAGAGAAACGAAGTTATAACCTCGCCATTGTCAGGCTTTGCCCATTGGGCTTCACGCGACAGAATGACAAACCGCGTTGTGTTATCGTCAGAATCCTCGACATTCTCGGCCAGTGTTTCCAGGCCGTAAATATCGGCTGCCAAGGCAGGTGCAAGGGCTGCCATGGTGCGGTCATTACGTTCTGAAACAAGTTTGGCTGATCCGGCAGTATCACCGCCAACGATTGCCTTCCATCCATTTTCGCGGATGATTTTGCGACATTGCCCCAGGCCATGAACATGGCTGTAGACCGTTTTGATTTCTTCCATTCTGACGCCTGGCAAAACCATCAGGTCAAACCGGATGGGGAGAAAATATTCGCCAATAATATGCGTGCCAGAATCCGGCAGGATGTGGTGAATATCAGCGACACGCCCGGCAAGCGTGTTTTCAATCGGGATCATGGCGAGGTCAGCTTCGCCCTTGGTGAGCGAATTAAAAGCATCTTCAAACGTATCGCAGGCAATGGCTTCTACATCTTCGCCATAGACTTCGCGAATGGCGATTTCCGAATTGGCGCCCTTGGCACCCTGAAAGGATATCTTAGTAATTGCCATTATCGTCTCTTCTCCAGCAGGCGCCTTGCCTTATCCAAATCTGCCTGTGTGTCTACACCGTGAGGAATGGTGTTCACAAGTTCAATATCAATTCGCATGCCATTTTCCAGCGCACGAAGCTGCTCCAGTTTCTCGCGTTGTTCAAGTGTTCCGGGTGGCAGGGACACAAATTTTTGCAAGGCGCTGCGCTTGTAGGCATAAAGGCCTATGTGGTGGTAAAGCGGGCCTTCTCCATGTGGCGCTGTTGCACGGGTGAAATAAAGTGCGCGCAGTCTTTTTGCACCGACAGGCGTTCCGATCGCCTTTACCACATTGGGGTTGGTGATTTCATCTTCCTGAATGATTTTTGCAGCCAGGGTTGCAATGTCAACGTCGTCATCCTCCAGCGGCAAGATGCTCTGTCTGATTAGTTTTGGATCAATGGCTGGCAGGTCGCCTTGAACATTGATGACAAATTTTGCTTGTGCGTCGGGATCAATTTTTTCAACTGCTTCCCAAATACGGTCGGAACCGGACTCGTGGTCCTCTCGTGTCATGACGGCTTTTGCACCATGTTGTTCAACAGCTTTGAGAATTTCCGTTGAATCCGTTGCCACAATGGGCTCGCCAATGTCTGCCTCTCTTGCCCGGTCGACAACCTGACAAATCATCGGCAAGCCGTTGATTTCGGCCAGGGGTTTGTTTGGCAGGCGAGTGGATGCCATTCGGGCGGGGATAAGAATTAGGGCGTTTGTCATTTTCTATTGGATTCTCGTCAAAAACTTCGCTAATCAATCTTGCAAATCGTGTCAAAAAGTCTCACTACAACCTTTCATAGAGACGTTGTATCAAACACGCAAACACAATAGGTTCTGACCAGAATTAACGCCACCATGATAAAGTGGCATCTGCACCGGGTTTTTTCGGTGCGATAAGGAGTAAGAAGACAATGGATTCTTTCGAGTTCAATAAAATTGCAATGGCTGTTCTTGGAACTGTCTTTTTGGTTATGGGGTTGAATTTTGCTGCTGACGGAATTTTCCACATGGAAAATCCGGAGCAAAAAGGCTACGCGATTGAATTGGCAGAAGCCGATACAAGTGCTGAGCCTGAAGAAGATGCAGGCCCTGCATTTGAGCCGGTAGAGCCACTTCTTGCCAGTGCTGATTCAGCAGATGGTGCAAACGTATTCAAGAAATGCGCAGCCTGTCATAATGTAAATGCCGGTGGTGCCAACAAGGTTGGTCCGGCACTTTACGGAATTGTAAACCGGGATATCGCTTCAGTTGACGGTTTTTCATATTCCGGTGCGCTTAAGGAATATGGTGATGGCAAGCAATGGACTTATGAAGAGTTGAACGGTTTTCTATGGAAGCCAAAGACATATGTCAAAGGCACTTCCATGGGGTTTGGTGGTCTGAAAAAGGTTGAAGACCGTGCCAATCTCATCGCCTATTTGCGTGAGCAGGCTGACACACCAGCAGAGCTTCCTGCGCAATAAACCTTTTCAAATCGTATAATTCAAAGCCGGGTCCTTTACCCGGCTTTTTTGTTTTCGTTTTCTCACTTGCTTGAACACACAAGTGTCAAATCCCAAAGCTTGCTTTCGCCACACTTGCCACTATCCTTATTCATATTGATTTGTATTGAAGGATATTGACTTGAAACAGCGTTTTTCCATTACCCGTATTTCCGCAATCATCGCCTTTTCACTTGTTGCAGGGCTTGCCCAGGCTGATGAGGATCAATGGCGACATGGCGACAGCCTGATTGGTGAATTGAAATATGGCGCGGACTTCAAGCATTATGATTATGTCAATCCAAATGCCCCAAAAGGAGGGCAGTTGAAGCGCACGGCCTTTGGCGGCTACGACACTTTCAACCCGTTTATTGTACGCGGTCGCGCTCCGGTTCAGCTCAACTATTGGGGCGGCTTGTTATATGACCGGATGATGGATCAGTCGATGGACCAGGCTGGTGCCTCTTATGGCATGGTCGCAAAGGAATTTCGCAAGGCTGAAGATTCGTCCTGGGCAGTTTATCGCATAAATGAAAAAGCCCGTTGGCATGACGGAGAGCCGATCAAGCCAGAAGATGTGATCTGGTCGCTGAAAGTGCTTCGGGAGAACTATCCGCTTTGGGGTGGTTATTTCAAGAATATAGAATCTGCAGAAAAAACCGGAGACCATGAGGTAACCTTCAAATTTGACCAAAAGGGTAATCGGGAATTGCCGCATATCATCGGGGATCTGGTGGTGCTTCCCCAGCATTGGTGGGAGGGAACAGATGCCGATGGTAACAAGCGCGATATTACCCAGCCAACAACAGAGCCGCCACTGGGTTCCGGCCCCTACAAGATTGGCAGTTATGAACTGGGCAAGTTCATTGAATATGAATTGGTGGAAGATTATTGGGCAAAGGATATTCCGGTTCGCAAGGGGCGCTATAATTTCGGCTCCATCCGCTACACTTATTTCCTGAATCAAAACGCCATGTGGGAAGCTTTCAAGAAAGGCAATATATCGGATTATCGGATTGAGCCTGACAGTCAGGTTCAACGGTGGGTCAATCAGTATGACTTTGATGCGGTCAAGCGCGGAGATGTCGAGCAGATTACATTCCCTACGGATTCCGGTCAGGCCTTTACAGGATATTTCTTCAATACCAGACTGGATAAATTCAAGAATGTGCGGGTGCGTGAGGCGATAACGCTGCTCTTTGATTTTGAGACAATCAACAAGAACCTTTTCTTCGACAAGTTCAAAAGAACAGATAGTCATTTTGAGTCCGGGGTTGAATCTTCAGGTATTCCGGAAGGGCGTGAGCTGGAAATTCTCAATGCCTATAAAGACAAATTGCCAGCGGATCTTTTTACAAAGCCATATGCACTTCCGGACTACAGCAAGTCAGGGGAAAAGCGAAAGCTGCAACGCCGAGCTCTCAAACTCTTCAAGGAAGCCGGGTTTACCTTTGACAGCAATCGAAGGTTGCTGGATGCTTCGGGAAAGCAAATGAGCATTGAATTTATCAGCGGCAATCCTGAATCTGAGCGTTATACGAATTCCTTTGTCGAATCGCTGAAAAGCATTGGCATTGATGCAAGTTTGCGCATTCTGGACACTGCCCAATACAAGGCGCGTGCCGATAATTTTGATTTTGACATGGCAAGCTTTGCGACCCGCCAATCCCTTTCTCCAGGCAATGAACAACGCGACTACTGGTCCACTGCTTCTGCAGATCAACCGGGCAGTCGAAATTATGCAGGTATCAAGGACCCGATGCTGGACGAGTTGGTTGAGAAAATCATTCTTGCTCCCAATCGTGATGAACTGGTCGCGCTGACCCATGCCCTGGACCGGATTTTGAAATGGCGATATTATGCCGTTCCGCAGTGGCACAATCCCGATTTGTGGTTTGCAAAGTGGCGTCAAATTCAGGTGCCTACGCCGCAACCATTATACCGTGGGGTTGATACGCTTTCCTTCTGGATAGACGAAGCAATCGAGGCCGAGTTAAAGCCATAGTTGCCCAGGCGCTTGCAATTCGCTTCGGCCTTGGGCAAAGCTTGTAAAACTTGAGCCCTGGGCGAATCACTTGTCGCCTCAGGCCATGCTGGAGACGAGCGCTTTATGGGTGCCTATATACTGCGAAGACTGCTTTTGATGATCCCCACCATTCTGGGCATCATGGCTATCTCTTTTGCAATCATACAATTTGCCCCTGGCGGACCAATTGAACGTATCGCGGCAGAGCTTTCCGGCCAGGCGGCAGGTGCCACGGATGGTATTTCAGGTGGTGATGGCGGATTGGCAAATGAAAACCTGGATGTTGGTGGCGATGCTTCCTCCAAATACCGTGGCGCACAGGGGCTCGACCCTGAATTTATAGAAAAGCTTGAAAAACAATTTGGTTTTGACAAACCAGCCCATGAGCGATTTGCCAAAATGGTTTGGGACTATGCCCGGTTTGACTTTGGCGAAAGCTATTTCACATCAAAAAATGTTTTAAGCCTGATTGCAGAAAAACTGCCTGTTTCCATTTCGCTGGGATTGTGGATTACATTTTTGTCCTATGGCATTTCCATTCCGCTTGGCATCAAGAAAGCCGTGAGCCATGGCAGCAAGTTTGATATCTGGACCAGTGGCGTCATTATTGTTGCCTATGCAATCCCTGGGTTCCTGTTTGGTATTTTCCTCATTATTGTCTTCGCAGGCGGTTCCTTTTTTGACCTGTTTCCGCTGAGGGGACTGACATCTGATAATTTTGATGAGCTTTCGACGCTTGGAAAAATTGCTGATTATTTCTGGCATCTTGCCCTGCCTTTGACGGCGATGGTCCTGTCGTCCTTTGCAACCACAACGCTTTTAACCAAGAACTCGTTTCTGGATGAAATAGGCAAGCAGTATGTACAAACGGCAAGGGCAAAGGGATTGACCGAGAACAAGGTGCTTTACGGCCACGTCTTTCGAAATGCCATGTTGATTATCATTGCCGGTTTCCCGGCAGCTTTCATCACCTCGTTCTTTACCGGTTCATTGTTGATCGAGACAATTTTCTCGCTTGATGGTTTGGGACTGCTGGGCTTTGAAAGCATCGTTGGGCGGGATTATCCCGTGGTCTTCGCCACACTTTATATTTTCTCGCTGATGGGGCTTGTGGTCAGTCTGATATCCGACATCATTTATACAACCATTGATCCACGTATCGATTTTGAAGCGAGGGATGTGTGATGAGTGTTGCTGAAACCCTTTCACAACCGGCAGCAGAGAAGCGTCCTTTTCTTTCTCCGCTCAACCAGAGGCGCTGGCTGAATTTCAAGGCGAACCGACGGGGTTACTGGTCGCTGTGGATTTTCATGATCATGTTCATTCTGAGCCTGTTCACGGAGTTTATTGCCAACGACAAGCCGATCATCGCTTCTGTGGATGGCAAGCTGATTTTTCCTGTCATGGTTCAATATTCGGAAAATGACATTGTTGAACCTGATGATGAATTCAACTTGCCAATTGCGGATTTTCGCGATCCTTTTGTGACGGACTACATTGAGGAAAACGGCTGGCTGATATGGCCACCCATTCGCTACTCCTACAATACGCCAAATCGTGAATTGCCGGAGCCTGCGCCTTCCAAACCCAGTTGGCTTTATGACAAGCAAACCAGATGTGCAAACTATGACAATGGCGTGGATGACAAGAATTGCACGCTTGGCAACATGAACTGGCTGGGAACGGATAATCAGGGCAGGGATGTGCTTTCGCGGATCATTTACGGCTTCAGGATTTCGGTCGTTTTTGGTTTGGTGCTCACCTTTGCCTCTGCAATCATTGGCGTGACGGCAGGCGCGGTCCAGGGGTATTTTGGCGGTCTGACTGACCTGCTCTTCCAGCGATTTATTGAAATCTGGTCGGCACTTCCGGTGCTATATTTGTTATTGATCATATCGTCTGTACTGGCGCCGGGGTTCTGGGTTTTGCTGGGTATCCTTCTGCTCTTTTCATGGGTTGGATTTGTTGGCGTTGTGCGGGCCGAGTTTTTGCGGGCGCGCAACTTTGAATATGTGAATGCTGCGCGTGCGCTGGGCGTGAACAACCGCACCATCATGTGGCGTCATTTGCTGCCCAATGCGATGGTTGCAACACTCACCTTCATGCCATTCATTCTGAATGGTTCGATCACCACGCTGACCTCGCTTGATTTTCTGGGCTTTGGCTTGCCACCCGGTTCTGCATCGATTGGCGAATTGTTGAAGCAGGGGCAGAACAACCCCCAGGCAATCTGGCTTGGCCTTTCCGGTTTCTTCATCATTTCGTTGATGCTGTCGCTTCTTATATTCATTGGTGAGGCAACCCGTGATGCCTTTGATCCTCGCAAGACATTTGAGTGAGGGCAAGATGACCGATACCATCCTGGAAATTGACGACCTTTCGATTGCCTTCACCGTTAGCGGTAAGGCATCGACCGCGGTTCATAGCTCTTCTTTCGACATCAAGAAAGGTGAGACAGTTGCGCTGGTAGGCGAGTCCGGTTCGGGCAAGTCAATTACAGCACTTTCTGTTTTGAAACTCCTGCCGCCTGCCGCTTCCTACCCGTCCGGAAGCATACGCTTCAAGGGACAGGATATATTGGGTGCCAGTGAAGATGAACTGCGCAAGGTGCGCGGCAATGATATCACAATGATATTTCAGGAGCCCATGACCTCGCTCAATCCGCTTCACACGATTGAAAAACAAATTGCTGAAGTACTGGAACTTCACAAGGGGCTGACTGGCAGGCCTGCTCGTGAGCGGGTTATCGAGTTGTTGACCCAGGTTGGAATACGTGATCCTGAATCGCGGTTGGGCGCCTATCCGCACCAGATGTCGGGCGGGCAACGTCAACGCGTCATGATTGCCATGGCTCTTGCCAATGAGCCGGAACTGCTGATCGCGGATGAACCTACAACCGCCCTGGATGTGACAGTTCAGGCGCAAATTCTTGAACTGCTGAAAGAACTGCAGGAGAAGAATGGTCTTTCCATGCTTTTCATAACCCATGATCTTGGCATCGTGCGCAGGATTGCAGACCGGTGTTGTGTCATGCAAAACGGGCATATTGTGGAGCAGGGCAAGACAGAACAGATTTTCACCAAACCTCAGCATGACTATACAAAACATCTCTTGTCTGCCGAGCCAAAGGGTTCGCCCCCTGAAAGTGATACGAGCGCGCCAGTGGTGCTTGAAGCCAGTGACATGAAAGTCTGGTTCCCTATCAAGAAAGGGTTGATGCGCAAAACCGTTGACCATGTAAAGGCTGTGGACGGTATTGACCTTATCCTGCGTGAAGGACAAACGCTTGGGGTAGTGGGAGAATCCGGCTCAGGTAAAACAACCCTTGGAATGGCGCTAACGCGATTAATCTCATCACAAGGCAAAATTGCCTTTGTCGGCAAGGACATCAATGCATATTCCTTCAAGCAAATGCGTGGCCTCCGTGATCAGATGCAGGTTGTGTTTCAAGACCCTTATGGTTCCCTTAGCCCCAGAATGTCAGTCGGTGAAATCATTGCCGAAGGGCTAACCATCCACAACAAGGAACTGAGCCGTGATGAACGTGAAGCCATGGTCATTAATGCGCTTCAGGAAACGGGGCTTGATCCTGAAACGAGGCATCGTTATCCGCACGAGTTTTCAGGCGGGCAAAGGCAGCGCATCGCAATTGCACGTGCTATCGTGCTGGAACCACGTTTTATCATGCTGGATGAGCCAACTTCTGCGCTCGACATGAGTGTCCAGGCACAGGTCGTTGATTTGTTGCGCGATCTGCAAAAGCGGCGGAAACTTGCATATATGTTCATCAGTCATGATCTGAAGGTTGTGAAAGCACTGGCCAATGAAGTGATTGTCATGAGGCTTGGCAAGGTTGTTGAGCAAGGATCGTCAAAGCAGATTTTTGAAAACCCTCAAACGGATTATACAAAGGCGCTTATGGCTGCTGCCTTTGATATCAAGGCACAATAAAAAGGGACAGGCATGGACAAGTCAACGCTTCTTTTATCGGTTGATTTTACGGCTGCCGAGAAGCTTGGCTCCATTCATGACGGGCTGGATGGCCGTCCTGTAGTTGACTGGAGCAAGGGTGAGCGGCCTGACAGTCTGGCTGGTGTCAAATATGCGCTTGTCTGGGAATTTGACAATGATTTGTTTGATCAGATGCCTGATCTGGAAGTTATCTTTTCTGCCGGCGCTGGTGTCGACAAGGTTTTGGCCAATCCCGCACTTCCCAAAGGCATCCCGATTGTACGGTTTGTTGATGCTTCCCTTACCACCCGGATGAGTGAGTGGATTTGCATGCAATGTTTGAATCACCTCCGCCAATTGAGACATTATCAAAATGCGCAGGCGCAATCTGTTTGGGATGATGCGCCACAACCCCAGGCAAGCGAAGTAACTGTTGGCATCATGGGCATGGGTGTGCTGGGTCAGGATGCCGGGCGCAAACTCAAGGCTTTAGGATTTAATGTTATTGGCTGGAGCAGAACGCAAAAAAATATTGATGGCATTGAGTGCTACGATGAAACAAGGCTTGATGAGTTTTTGAGCCAGTCCCATTATCTGGTGGGGCTTTTGCCACTGACTGAAGGCACGACCGGTATTTTCAACCGTGAAGTATTTTCCAAACTTGCCAGGCATCCTGTTTTGCCATCACCGATTTTTATCAATGGCGGGCGTGGTAAAAGTCAGGTTGAAACTGATATTGCAGCTTGTCTTGAAGACGGTACGCTAGGCGGCGTTTCCCTGGATGTCTTTGAGAGCGAACCGCTATCAGCCGATAGCCCGCTGTGGCATTTTGAAAATGCGCATCTTTATCCGCATGTGGCTGCAAACTCGGACGTGATTGCGCTTGGCGCTTATGTGGATGCGCAAATCATTCGATATGAAGCTGGTGAGGGGCTGGAAAACCTGGTTGACTTGAAGTTGGGTTATTAAACCTAAATCCAGCCCATAATCTCGCGTCTTACCATGGACTCAATCACATCCATGCCTTCCTTGCTATCATTCAGACAAGGAATATAGGTGAAGTTTTCTCCACCATGCTCGTGAAAGATCTCTTCGCCTTCTTCACCCATTTCTTCCAGTGTCTCCAGACAATCAACGGAAAAGCCGGGATTGAATACGGCTAGATCCTTAACGCCTTCTGTTGCCAGGCGTTCGATGGTTTTGTCCGTATAGGGCTGCAGCCATTCTTCAGGTCCAAAGCGAGACTGGAAGCAGGTCAGCATGAAGTCTTCTGACCAACCCAGTTTTTCGCGCAGAAGGCGTGAGGTTTTCTGGCAATGGCAGTGATACGGATCGCCCTTTTTAAAGTAGCTTTGCGGAATGCCATGGTAGGAAGCGATGATTTTTTCAGGCTTCTTGTCCATTTTCTCAAGGGCATTCTCAAGGGAAGCTGCCAATGCATCGATGTAAACCGGCTCGTCATGATAGGCAGGTATGGTGCGGACTGCGGGCATCCAGCGTTGCTTCATGAAATGGTCGAACACTTTATCGTTTACGGTTGCCGTGGTTGCAGCTGAGTATTGTGGGTATAGCGGGAACACGACAATGCGATCGCAGCCTTGTTCTTTCAGGGTATCAAGACGTGATGGAATGGAAGGATTGCCATAGCGCATTGCCCAGTCAACGATTACATCCGGATTGCTTTTGAAAATTTCTTCAAGCTTGTCCGACTGACTTCTTGTGTATGTGCGTAGGGGAGACTCGTCTTTTTCGTGATTCCAGATGGACTTGTATGCAGCGCCGGATTTTGCCGGGCGTACATTCAGCACAATGCCATACAAGATTGGATACCAGAGCGCCTTTGGCCATTCGATTACGCGACTGTCTGAAAGAAACTCCCGCAGATATTTGTACATGTTCTTTTTGTCATAACCATCCGGGGTGCCTAGGTTGACGAGCAATACACCCACTTTGCCAATGGAAACCTTGGGGTGATCGGCAGGGAGGGGGCCAACGCCCGCTTTAGTATCGTTTTTCTTCAACATAAGACCAGTCCAGAATATAAGATGCAAAAAAAGTAATTGGGATAATCGCAAAATAGTGCTGTTTTTGACAATTGCAATCCGGTGACAATCAATATTTCAGAGCGAAGATGTCACAATCGGTTTATTGGGTTTAAACAGACATTGCAGCGCTAAACAATAAAAAACCAAGGACAAATACCAGCAAGGCGCCGGAAATCTCAATCACGCGATGGATTGTGGCAAGGCTGTCTTGTGCGCCTGAAACCCTGATCGCAACATTTTTTGCGCTTACGGCAAGCAGTGCCAGAGTTGCAACCGTTATGCCGGTACCAATCGACATGGCAAAAGTGGATGCAATTCCTGCTGCGTATAGTCCGTTCAGGAAAGCAAAGGTCAATACGATAATTGCACCTGAACACGGGCGAAGACCAACTGCGAAAATTGCTGATATGGCTTCTTTTGTGCCGAGGGTTTTACCCTCCAGCAGTTTTGGATCTGCTGCGTGGGAATGTCCGCATCCGCATTCCGGCCCGTGAACATGATGAGGATCAGGATGTGGGGCATGGCTGTGCAGGTGATCATGGTCGTGGGCATGGGCGTGTTCATGCGTATGATGATAATCATGTGTATGGGCATGGGCCTTGATTGCCCTGCCTTTGAAGACCTTCGTCCATATCAAATACAAGCCGAGCATCATGACGAGGAAATAACTGGTTATTTCAAGCGTTCCGGCCAGATTGCTGGTTTTGATGCCTGTTCCGCGAAGGAAGAGCATGATGGCACCGATAACAACAACTGCGGTAATGCCCTGGAGAAGTGCGGAGGCAAATGAGAGCATGATGCCACGCTTTGCAGCCACTTCATTGGCCAGCATGTAGGATGAGATAACGGCCTTGCCATGCCCTGGACCTGCTGCATGAAATACGCCATAGGCAAAGCTGAGGCCTGTAAGATACCAAAACGCATTTCCATCATCGCGAATGGTTTTCAGCGCTGTTGTCATTGCCTTGTAGAATGATTGCTGTTGTTGTTGTATCCAGAACAGAATGCCTGCGAACATGCCTTCCGGCTTTATTGCCTGTTCAGACCTGCCAACTCCCAATGAACTTTGTGCAAATGCTTCCGGTGTGATGCCGATATATATTGCAGCGCCAAGCACACAACACAGTGCAAAGCCAATCTGTTTCAGCATTTGATTTCGGCCCATGAAAAGAACTCGTCACCCAGTTCCGGGTTTTCAGGGTTTGTGAAATATGCCTCGCTCAAGGTCAGCGAGTCATCTGCATACAGTGAATCGTAGTCGGGAACCGTAACGCTGGTTTTACAGCCCTTGCCATTTTCTTTTATCGTTATGTTTTTTTCTGAAAACTCGAATGCCACATAATAGCTTGTATCACTGGCAGAGATGCGCAGGGGCGCTGTTTTGAAGTCATGCGGTTTTTCCGGTTCTATGGAAAAGAACATGATCATTTCGCCATTTTCCATATAGGCGTTTAACTTGTCCGGCTCGTAGAAATTGATGACATCCTTACCGCTTCTCATCGCAGTGTAAAAATCATATTCAGAGATTGAGGATTTGATGGTGTTTGTAATTTCCTCGATCTCGGCCTTGTCGAGTTTATTGTCACCATTCTTGTCAAAATCAAAAACGAGTGTGGATGAAAACAGTTCGTCGAATTTCCACACATGTCGAAGTTCGGTAAACTGTCCCATGTCGTTGATGACAATTTCCATATTGGCCTGAACAAAGACATGCGGGTGTGCATTTGGCACAAGCGTTGTGCCCAGTAACATCGCGACTGAAGAAAGAAAAACCTTTGTATTCCTGAATGCCACCTTATGTGCTCCGCAAATATCAAATCAGCATGTTTATAATAATACTCTGACGGCTTTTTTTAGGCAAACCCAATGACTGCGACCAAATAATTCATCAAAGGGTTCGCGCCTATCCGGATTTGCTTTTGGCCTTGAACCAATCTGCAAGAAAATCAACAAATACCCGAACCTTGCCAGGGACATGCCTGCGGTGTGGGTAGACTGCGTAAATACCGCCACCGGAAGGAATGCGGTCTTCCAGCAAACTAACAAGCGCACCACTCTTGAGTTCCTGTTCGATTGAGAATTCCGGTACCAATGTCATGCCAAGACCTGCAAGCGCTGCCCTTCTTGTTACTTCCGGACTGTTTACCTCGATGTTCCCGCGAACCGGAACACTGATTTCCTCACCATTTTCATCGAGGAAACACCAGTTTGCACGCCGCATCATGTTGGTATCAACAATGCAGGGAACATCACCAAGGTCATGTGG
>CALDZZ010000082.1 GCA_937944075.1 uncultured Rhizobiaceae group bacterium | reverse complement strand
TGATTGAGAGATTTTAGAGATAAACTCTTGGCTCGCACCTGAAAAAAACTTGCAGCCAAAAATACTGCACCCAAAATATCTGTACACAAACGGGACATTGTGTGACTCCCCATGCGTGCCATTCAAATCGCATTTGGACAGCACATCAAATCACCTGGACTGATTAGAAATCAATCCATGTTCAT
Organism: uncultured Rhizobiaceae group bacterium; assembly: GCA_937944075.1. Taxonomy (GTDB): domain Bacteria; phylum Pseudomonadota; class Alphaproteobacteria; order Rhizobiales; family Rhizobiaceae; genus JAALLB01. The sequence goes on along the minus strand of CALDZZ010000082.1, from coordinate 3,381 downwards.
TATATTTGCATCAAAGGATATTTTGCCCCAGCCTCTGAAATTTGTTTTATTCGCCATACATGGTTGCCATCCATTAATACAGCTCATCATTTTTCAGCAAATAATAAATAAAATGTCGAGTCAAAATTCTGAAAATCTTTTAGAAAAACCAATTGAAATATAACAAAATTATTAGCTTGGTTAATTTTGTTGCCCTTGAGCAACACGTACCGTTGCGTCAGAAAAATGTCATTTAAACCCTCAGGTAAACTTTCCACGACTCAGAAAACGGGAACCATATTTCCAATAACTTAAGTCTTTAAGAGCTGACATAAATTAAAAGTCTCCTTATGACTTTCCATTCCACGCCAATACCATACGCAGCATTTCTTCACGAGGGCACACCTAAATGACATGAAGCAAACTCTGTTTTTTCTTGTTTTTCGCGCGACCTGATGTAATGCAAAGCTTCTCGTTTTAAAATTTAAGGCATAAGTGATTGTTGTTATCCATCAAGGTCGATCTCGAATATAGTTGCGAGCAACCATCCAGCTTTTTGTTACAGATTGAAGCTGCTTCAAACGAGCAGCAGGCTATAATAGACTCCAGCTTTGAAATAATTCCGGATCAGGAAATACTCCCTAGCCATGCTGATGAACGGATTGGAGAACGAGTATGGCTACGTGCTGACAAAAGGTTTCAGTGCAAATATGAGGTCAAGGTTGATGTCTCACGCGTTGCCTTTGATTTGGAACCAATGAAACAACACCCGTTTGCAGAAATCCGTGGCGACGTGACCAAATACCTGATGCCATCACGCTATTGCCATTTGGAAAAATTCGAAAACTCCATTCCAAAACATATCAGCCATCTAAGTGGCGGCAGACTGGTTATCGCTCTTTGCAGATGGATGGAAGAAGAATTCATCTATGTCACGGGTGCAAGCACTGTTCTTACGACTGCCCATGATACGTTGAATGTCAAAAAAGGTGTATGCCGTGATTATGCGCAGGTCTTGATCGCCATGCTTCGGGTGTCAGGCCTTCCGGCAAGAATGGTAAGCGCCTATGCGCCAAATGTTGAACCCCAGGACTTCCATGCACTTGTAGAGGTCTATTTGGATGGGAACTGGCATCTGGTTGACCCGACCGGCATGAGCACACCGGAAGAAGTCGCAATCATCGGTGTCGGTCGTGATGCAGCTGACATTTCCTTTTTGACAGCTTACGGTTTTCTTACAATGATCAATCAGTCTGTTTGCGTAAATAAAATGGAAAAGGCAAAGATATGAAATGCTTATCTTGCTAATTGCAACAGGATACTTACACTGGTGAGATGAACTCAGGCAAAAAAAATTTCGACGAGATGCAAAATGACGGCATCGTAAGTCCTCCCTATCAAGAGTATCGCAAGTGGTTTGATGAAGCTGACACAAAACGTCTAGCCAAAAAATCAAAGGAAGCGGAAGCTTTTTTCAGACGCACCGGGATTACGTTTAATGTCTATGGTGACAAGGACAAACAAGAGCGACTTATCCCCTTCGACCTAGTGCCGCGCATTCTTTCAAACTCAGAATGGATGAAACTTTCCAAAGGCATTGAACAGCGGGTTCGCGCCATCAACGCTTTTTTGCACGACGTCTATAACCGACAGGAAATCCTGCGTGCAGGCCGCGTGCCTTTTGAACTCATATCCAACAATGAGGCCTTTTTGCCCCAGATGATGGGCATGTCACCTCCTGGAAATGTTTATACGCATATTGTGGGAACCGACATCGTTCGAACAGGCACTGACGACTTCTTTGTTCTGGAAGATAATGCACGTACTCCATCCGGTGTTTCCTATATGCTGGAAAACCGCGAAACCATGCTTCAGATGTTTCCTGAACTTTTCAGCAAGATTAAGGTTCAGCCTGTAAGCAACTACCCCAAAAACCTGCGACGTTCGCTAGCAGCGTCTGCACCGGATTCTTGTGAAGGCAAGCCAACAGTCGCTGTCCTGACGCCGGGCATTCATAATTCAGCTTATTTTGAGCATTCATTTCTGGCTGATCAAATGGGCGTGGAACTCGTTGAAAGTCATGACCTTCGCATCGTGGATGGCCATGTCGCCATGCGCACAACGCAAGGGTATAAAAACATTGATGTTTTGTATCGCCGCGTCGATGATGAGTATCTTGATCCCCTGAATTTCAATCCAAAATCAATGTTGGGCGTTCCAGGCATACTGGATGTCTACCGTGCAGGTAACATCACCATCGCCAATGCACCTGGAACCGGCATAGCAGATGACAAGGCTATATATTCCTACATGCCGGATATCATCGAGTTTTATACAGGTGAAAAAGCCATTCTAAAAAATGTCGAAACATGGCGCTGCTCCGAGCCTGACTCATTGCAATACGTGCTTGATAACCTTGCCAGCCTTGTTGTGAAGGAAGTTCATGGCTCAGGCGGTTACGGCATGTTGGTGGGGCCTGCTGCCAATAAGAAAGAACTTGCTGATTTTACCCGAAAATTGAAAGCCAAGCCGTCCAATTACATTGCCCAGCCAACACTTTCGCTTTCAACGGTTCCGATTTTCACAAAAAACGGTTTGGCTGAACGGCATGTAGATTTACGCCCTTATGTTCTGGTTTCACCCAGCCGTGTAGACATTACCCCTGGCGGATTAACGCGTGTCGCCTTGAAAGCCGGTTCATTAATTGTGAATTCCAGCCAGGGTGGCGGAACTAAAGACACTTGGGTTCTGGAGGATTAAGCTGCATGTTAGGAAAAACCGCAGGTGGCTTGTACTGGATGTTCCGCTTTCTGGAACGTAGTGAAAATATTGCACGCCTTGTTGAAGCCGGATCACGCATTGCGCTAACGCGTTCGCAAGATAGCCATACCGAATGGAAGTCCATCATCACCACCGCTGCAGTGCGTAAAAATTACAGCGCCAAATACGATACCTTTGAGGGGGCGAATGTCGTCGATTTTCTGTTGCGAGATAAAGACAACCCTTCCAGTGTTATTTCTGTAGTTGAAAACGCTCGTACCAATGCGCGGATGGTCAGAACCGCATTAACGACTGAAGTATGGGAAGCAGTCAACGAAAACTGGATGACGTTAAAAGATTTGTTGAAACGCCCGATAAGGGAAACTGAACTACCAGCGGTCCTGGGCACTATCAGACAGCAAAGCGCGCTTGTGCGTGGTGCGTTGCATGGCACCATGTTGCGCAACGACATTTATGACTTTGCCAGGCTTGGCACCTTCATTGAACGCGCCGACAGCACGGCCCGTATCATTGATGTAAAATATTACACGCTTCTCCCCTCTGCCAGCTTTGTTGGTTCGTCACTGGATAATGTTCAATGGGACATGATCTTGCGATCCGTTTCAGCGCATCGTTCATTTA
>CALDZZ010000081.1 GCA_937944075.1 uncultured Rhizobiaceae group bacterium | reverse complement strand
AGTTTTGATAAGGAAGTAAACTGAAATTCGGATGTTGCCTGCAGCAAACTGGATACCGTCCAAGAATGCAATTGTTTCATCCAGCCATCCAAAAGCCTGCAATGTAGCAATGGGTATACAGATATAGAGCAGGGCAGTTCTGACCAATGGATGTTTGATAAAGAGATCAATTGCCCTGTAGATCAGATAAACGACGGATATGCTTCGGGCAATTCGTATCAGCCAATCAGCGCCAAAGATAGAAGCAACAGCCTGTGCCGCCACTCCCAATAATATGTAACAAAGGGCTGGAAATAAGAGACTTCTTACTGCGTAAAAATAACCACGGACTTTCGACAGTTTTGATTTTGGGTCAGGAGCCTGATTGAACCAGGATACCTTATTGTAGATTATTCCCGAGAGGATTTTTGCAAGGAATATTGCGGCAACAACAGCGCCGACTTGCGCATAAAATTGTGGGCTGGTGAACCATGCAATCAGTAGATCAGATACTGTTTGCAGATTTGCTAACCAGAAATCCTTTTCCAAATATTTTTCCATTAATACGCCAGCCTTTTAAAAATCCAGGGCAAGATTTGATATATCATTTGCAACGCGAAAGTAGCAAATTTAATACCTTTTATTACCCATATGGCTTTGATTCTCAAATTATTTATGAGTAGGCTTGAGCGTGGTAGTTTTTATGAGATGATTTCGTTAGCAACATTAATTACGGTTTCCATTGCCAGTTTTTTGCTGGCAATCGTACCGGGTCCAACAGTGACAGTCATCATAGCAAACTCGCTGCGTGACGGCACAAAAGCCGGTTTGTTGAATATCGCAGGCACAGTCTTTGGAGCCAGCTTGCTGGTTTTGATCTTGGCTTTCGGACTAAATACCATAGTAACTTTTGTGGGTGTTGCGTTTTTCTGGATAAAACTCGCAGGGGCTGCCTATCTGGTATGGCTTGGAATTAACCTGTTGCGATCGGATGGAAATCTGGATATCTCCGAACAATCCAAAGAACCAGCAATTGGATACTTTTGGCAAGGGTTCGTAGTCATCATCACAAACCCAAAGGCTCTATTTTTCTTTGGTGCCTTCATACCTCAATTTGTTGAACCCAATGGTAATGCTTTTATTCAAACGCTTGTGTTGGGATATGTTTTTATAATTATCGCATCATTATCTGATTGCGTTTATGCGATCTTGGCTGGAAAGGCTGGTAATTGGCTTACCAGATCGAATGTCAGAATAGCAGAGGTCAGTAGCGGGCTATGCCTAATATTGGGAGGCATATGGTTGGCACTAGCCCGCCGTGGATAGGCCATGAGAACAGGGATGAATTCTCAAGGCGTTTAGATTTTTACATCGACGCGAATTCTGATGCCTTTTTGATGCGGCTGGTTTCCAGTCTCATCTTTGCATTTTCCATTTCTGCAAGATGTAGTGCGTAAAAGCCCATTGTAGCTGTCATTCCAAGTGCAATAATCAATAAGGTCATTTTGGGTCTCCTTTAATGTGAGAATAAGGTTTCATAGCTGAACCGTTCATGAACCTTTATTCTCATCTCGTATTGCAAATATAGTTCATCAAATTAGGAGAAACTGTGCATTTGGTCACATGACAATCAAGTTTCGAGAAGAACAAAACCTTGCGTGCGTTACAAAGCCGTGACAAAACTACCGAATGAATCGAATTGCTTACTATCCAGGATCATTTGATCCAATGACAAATGGCCATATGGATGTGCTGCAGCAGGCAGTGGCCTTGGCTGATGAGGTAATTATTGGTATTGGGGTCCATCCTGGCAAGGTGCCGTTATTCTCTTTTGAAGAGAGAGCAGAAATCATCAAGAGTGTTACTTCCGGCATGAATGCCAATATTACCGTACAATCCTTTGATAATCTGGTGGTTGATGCGGCCGCCAAGGCTGGGGCCTCCATTCTGATCAGGGGGGTGAGGGATGGCACTGATCTTGATTATGAGATGCAGATGTCAGGCATGAATGGCACCATGCGGCCGGAAATTACGACGGTCATTTTGCCTTCAAAACCAGAGACACGCCACATTACAGCAACATTGGTGCGTCAGATTGCCAAAATGGGGGGTGATGTATCGCCTTTTGTCCCTGATGGTGTAAATACTGCCCTGAAATCAAAACTTGCTTCTTGAAACTGAAGGAATTCCAATGAAAAACTTTACCCGTTTTATAGCCAGCCTTGCTGTTGGTTTTACCCTTTTGATGAGTCAGGCACTGGCTGCATCAGATACGCTGATGATTCAGTTGAAGGATGGTGTTGTTGAAATCAAGCTTCGTCCTGATCTGGCGCCAAAACACGTTGAGCAGATCACCAAGCTTGCAAATGAAGGTTTTTATGACGGTATTATCTTTCACCGGGTCATTCCGGGTTTTATGGCGCAAACGGGTGATCCTACCGGTACAGGCCGTGGTGGGTCAAAACTTCCCGATATCAATGCTGAATTCACAAATGAACCATTTGCAAGAGGCGTTGCCGGCATGGCACGTTCGCAAAATCCAAACAGTGCCAACTCGCAATTCTTCATCATGTTCGCGCGGGGCGACTTCCTGAATGGACAATATACTGTCTGGGGTGAAGTAACCAAGGGTATGGAATTCGTGGACAATATCGCCAAAGGTGAACCACCAGCCAACCCTGACAAGATGATCAAGGTTCGTACATCAGACAAATTTTAATGCATTAGAAACAGGAATAATTTTATGAGCAATTATGCAGACCCGGAAAACACACTCATCATGGAAACCAGCAAGGGCCAGGTGGTCATTGAGTGTATGCCAGATGTTTCACCAAAGCACGTTGAGCGTTTGAAAGAGCTTTCACGAGAAGGTTTTTACGATGGCATCGTTTTCCACCGAGTGATTGACGGTTTCATGGCACAGTGTGGCTGCCCGGATGGCCGTGGCACAGGTGGTTCTTCCAAGCCTGATCTTGAAGCTGAATTCAATGAAACCAACCACACTCGTGGTGTATGTTCCATGGCACGTGCTCAGAACCCGAATTCTGCAAACTCGCAGTTCTTCATCTGTTTTGACGATGCCTCATTCCTGAACCGTCAATACACAGCTTGGGGTAAGGTTACTGAAGGCATGGACGTGGTTGATAAAATCAAGCGCGGTGAGCCTGTGCACGATCCGGACCACATCATCTCAATGAAGGTCGCTGCTGACCTCTAGGGGAAGAACGCATCAATCATGCGTGTAGATTTATTTGATTTTGAACTGCCGGAAGAAGCTATTGCGCTTCGACCGGCAGTTCCGCGAGATGCGGCCAAAATGTTGGTTGTGGGCGAAGCTTTATCTGATTTTCAGGTAAAGGACCTGGCTGATATTCTAGAGCCTGGTGACGCGCTCGTCTTCAATGATACGCGGGTTATTCCTACCCAGCTTGAAGGGGTAAGGGTTCGTGATGGTGTGACGGCACAGGTTCATGCAACGCTTCATACCAGAGTTGAGTCAGACCGTTGGCTTTGTTTTGTAAAGGGTGCAAAGAAACTCAAGCCAAAAGACCGTATCCGGTTTGGACTGGGAGAAGCTCATTGTGGCTCTTTGGATTGTACGGTCGTTACAAAACACGAAAATGGTGATGTTGAATTGCTGTTTGATTTATCAGGTGCCCAATTTGATGCCAAGCTCGCTCAAGTTGGCTCTATGCCGCTGCCACCTTATATTGCTGGCAAACGTGGCACGGACGCGCAAGACATGTCTGATTATCAAACCATGTATGCCAAGGAGGATGGTGCAGTCGCAGCACCTACGGCTGGC
>CALDZZ010000080.1 GCA_937944075.1 uncultured Rhizobiaceae group bacterium | reverse complement strand
ACCCATGGATGTGCATGCTTCAGTCCGCCATCTCGATTGCCTTTATGACAAACTAACGCTGACAGACAAGGTTGTTCATGCCTACTCACTTGGCAAGGAACGCGTGGAAGACGTTATGGAAATGACGCGGATTGCAGGTGGCTTAACGCATGAAGAGTTTGATGCAACACCGCGCATGTATACCAATATCAACTCAACATCACCGCTCAAGCACGATCACCCGATGCTGGATGGACTGATGCGCCTTGCAAGGCGAGGCCAGCCCACAATCGTGACGCCGTTTACACTGGCAGGTGCTATGTCGCCAATAACGCTGGCAGGTACGGTCGCGCAATCCATCGCAGAAGCACTCATTGCTGTTGTGTTGGTACAATGTGTCAAGCCGGGCTGTCCGGTTGCGATAGGCACTTTCTCATCTAACGTGGATATGAAAACAGGAGCGCCTGCCTTTGGCACGCCGGATTACATGCGCACGACGCAGATGACCGGGCAGATGGCGCGTTTCTATAACATCCCGCTTCGCGCTTCCAATACCTGTGTATCGAATGCCCCGGACAATCAGGCCACCTGGGAGAGTTCTCACTCCCTGTTTGCAGCCATGACGTCAGGTGTGAATGTTGTTTATCACGCGGCAGGCTGGCTGGAAGGCGGGCTATGTGCCTCTTATGAAAAATTCATCATGGACTGTGAACAGCTTCAACAGATCATCACCTATATGGGGCCGGTAAAATGGGACAAGGATGAGTTGGCTCTCGACGCCATGGCAGAGGTTGGGCAGGGGGGGCATTTCTTTGGCATTCAGCACACTCAAGACCGCTACGAAAAAGCCTTCTATTCGCCCTTCCTGTCTGATTGGTCGAATTTTGAAAACTGGGAAGATCGTGGCGCCGAGCTAACCGTGACACGCGCCAACAAGGTCTGGAAACAAATCCTGAATGAGTTTGAGGCACCTCCATTGGATGAGGCTATCCGCGAAGGGTTGGAGGCATTTGTGATAAGGCGCAAGGAAGAGGGCGGAGCGCCTACTGATTATTAGAGGCTAAGTCAGCTTAAGCAGAAAGGCTTGATATGAGATTAAAATCGCTCTTTCTTGCAGTGGCAGACATACTTGATGGTGATTTGGATATTGAGCGTTTTGGTGTTGAGCAGTTTATTCTTGCTAGTGATGTTGCATTCTATGATGGTGAAACATCACAACTTAAACAATCAATTCTCAATGAAATGGCCAAGCCAGACGCGCATCCATCGTGTGCCATTATTGCTGAAACACCATTAATGTGGCAGCCACCTACCACATCAACCGACCCGGCTTATATCTCTGATAGTGTCAAAAAAGTTCACGTTGAACTGATTGGGCCTGATGGTATTGTAAAATCCAACAAGATCAGGGCAGGTCTTTATGGTATGTATCCGGGCGCGAACTATGGCATCAGAACGCATCCTGCTGAAGAAATATTTATCATGTGTGCAGGTGAAGTATATTGGAGGCGTGGTGATGGGGATTATGATTTGCATAAACCAGGTGAGAAATCCTATCATCAAAGCATGTTGCCCCATGCTACAAAAACAACGGACAAGTCTTTTATGTCGGTCTTTATTTGGGCAGGCGACGTCTCAACTGCAGGCTATAAATATTCGGGTTAATGTTAATTTCGTCCATAGTCATTGAAAAAATTTTACATACAAAAATTACAAATGTCACTTTTGTAAATTACTCATTATACATAGTTACATAATTTTCGTATCATTTTGAACTCCAACGCTGCATCTTCCATCCAACGAATGGAGAAGAATGCAATGATGAAAAATACCAATGGCAAGACAGGTCTTTTTATTCCTGGCCCAACAAACATTCCTGACTGTGTCCGTCAGGCATTAAATGTTCCGATGCAGGATATGCGCGCTCCGGATTTTGGTGATTTGACCTTACCCTTGTTTGCAGATCTCAAAAAGGTTTTCAAAACTGAAACAGCTGAAGTTTTCATGTTCCCGGGTTCTGGCACGGCCGGTTGGGAATCATGTCTTTCAAATCTTTTCAGTTCAGGTGAAAAAGTTTTGATGTCCAGCTTTGGTCAATTCTCAATGCTTTGGGTAGATATGGCTCAACGCTTTGGCCTGGATGTACATCATTGTGAGGTCGAATGGGGTCTTGGCATTCCGCATGAAGAATACCGTCAAATTCTCGAAAAGGATACAAACCATGAAATCAAGGGCGTCTTTGCTTGCCACAACGAAACTGCAACCGGAGTTGCATCGGACATTGGTGCCATCCGCTCTATTCTTGATGAGCTTGGTCATCCTGCACTTCTTTGCGTTGATGGTGTAAGTTCCGTAGGCTCGCTTGATTTCAGGATGGATGAGTGGGGCGTTGATGTTGTGGTATCAGGTTCTCAAAAAGGATTCATGCTACCCACCGGCCTTGCAATTGTTGCTGTCAGTCAAAAGGCAATGGAAATGCGTGGCAAGGCAAACTTGCCAAGGACCTTCCTGTCGTATGACGACATGATGAAAACCAATGCAACCGGACATTTCCCTTACACGCCTGCAACACAATTGTTCCACGGTCTTCGTGCTTCGCTTGATTTTATCTTTGAAGAAGGTCTGGATAACGTTATTGCCCGTCATACACGGTTGGCAAATGCTGTTCGCGCTGGTGTTCATGCATGGGGTCTTGAACTTTGTGCAAAAGACCCGGCAATTTATTCGGACACCGTTTCTGCAATTGTAGTGCCAGCACATATCGACAGTGCAGAAGTGTTAAAAACAGCCTACTACAAATACAACATCTCTTTCGGCTCAGGCCTCAACAAGGTGGCTGGCAAGGTATTTCGCATTGGCCATCTTGGAGACTTGAATGAAATCATGATTGTGCAGGCGCTGGCTGGCGCTGAAATGGCCATGCGCGATTGCGGTATCAATATCGAATTGGGGTCTGGCGTTGCCGCTGCCCAGCAAATGTTCATAGACGGTGAAACACAAGTCAGCAGTATCGCAGCTTAAGGAGAATGAGAATGAAAAACGGAGCAAAAGTCACCATCGCTCAATCCATCGAAGTTTCCGACATCCTGTGCGATGGCACCTTCAAACACAGCCATGTCTTTGATTTGCGTTGTGGTGAAGAAGGCAAGGCGCGGCCTGTTGAAGAGCTTGTCTTGAAGCGTCTTCGTAATCATTTCATCAGTTACGATCAAATGCCAATGGACATGGATGATATTGGTCCGTGTGAGGAAATTCATCTTTGCGAAATGATCAGGGAACACGATGGTGACATTTTGATTATTACTGAAGATGTTCCTCAAGTAGCTCACCTTTGCAACATCTATAAAATCCCGTTCACCAGCAAGGTGTTCTATGTTGTGGAAACAGGCAAGGGCGATATCGTCAAGCCATATGCTCCACAAACAGACAGTGACACGCCAAATGCGGCTGCTCAAGTGAGTGCCATGTAAACACAAGTTTTGGCGATTACGCCAAACGCTTTGAACCGGTTCGTACCCGATCGATCCGGTTCTTCTTTAAGCCGCAAATGAGTTCTCCAATTCTCGTTTGCGGCTTTTTTTGTCAGAAGAA
>CALDZZ010000079.1 GCA_937944075.1 uncultured Rhizobiaceae group bacterium | reverse complement strand
GCCCTCTTTGATCAGCAGAATTTCTTCTGCTGATTTAACCATACGCAATTTCATGGTAGCAGGGGCAATATCGACAATGCTTGCACCTTCAAAAGCAGCACTAAACTTGGAATGCATTTCAAGATTCAGGTGGTCAAATTCAACGCCAATCTTCTTCGCGCTACCAACTATCGATTGGAGTGCACGCACATAGTTGTCACGACGCCAATCTGTATAGATTACGTTCTCGTCGTAGGATCTGCGCCAAGGTTGACCAAGGTCAATATTCGCCGAAACCGTAACGCTACGGTCTTGTGTGAGAACACAAGCATACGGACGCCCAAATGCGCAATACAAAAAACCCGAGTAATAAGCGATATTATGCATGGAAGTAAAAATAACCACTTCCACGTCTTTCTCTGCCATTACTTTACGCAATGCGCTTAATCGGTTTTCATATTCACTATTTGAGAATGGAAGTTTGGCTTTTTCACCATTATGTAGAGTAAAGAAATCAGGTCTCTGCATGACATATCTCCGTTTGGTATCCGGGATATATCAAACCCGGAAATGAAAGATATCCGGGCGTTCAGGACTAAAAAGATAGATTTGCTATCCAGTATTCACGAGACAAGACGCCATCAGGTCTCATGAATTACATACTCTAGTTTTTTGTAAAAGTCAGTCTTCTTTTTGCCTGACGACAAAAAAATTATGAACGGGTGACAGGCCGGTTGAAGAATATTTTTCATCACCCGAATACCACATCTGGGTCGATCGTCCACCATCAAATGCAAGGGCAGCATCGCAACCGAAAAAGCCGCCATTTTCTCTCGCTCGCATGACCCATCCTGCTTCATACAGTGTTGTCCCGTTGCGGGAGATTGTTGAGAGTATCACATCACCATTTTCGAGCGTACAGAGTACAGTTCTTGGTTTTGAGCTACCTGCATTACTGTCCATTGCCCATTTTTGCCCAGGCTCAATAAGCATTGGTTTGCTTTGAATAACATCATACTCACCATCGGGAATGCCAGTGTAGGAAGGTTTTAGGGAAAGTCCTTCTGGTAAAAATGAAAGTATCCCTCCTGCCCTGGACCAGCCTTTGGACTTTACCTCTCCGCCCAATCGCAAGTATCCGACAGAGTATAACTCACCACCATTCCGGCTTGCAAAAAAACCGGCATTGCTGGCAATCACTGCTCCGGTTTGTTGTGCAATGGCTTTGACCTTGCTACCGGCCTCATTGTCTTGCAATTCTATTGAGAAGGTAAAGCTGTCTGGCGATATGCGGAAAGCCGTCATCTCTACACCATCAGCAGTAATGGCACGAATGACCTGTAATCCCTCTTCAACTTGCTGCCATTGTGCTGCGACCAGCGAACTGACCAGTTTTTTGGTTGCAGCAGGAACAGACGTTGCATTTGGACTCAAAACAGAACCAAACAAAACACTTGCGGCCACAAATGTGACCGCAGGAGTTCTTCTAAACTTGGAATTTCGAATCTTCAGCCAGTTTAACATTTGCAAAACATAATCATGATTGAGCTGTTCTACAAGCAATCTATTTACTGACGGCCAAGCATCTAAAACCTAGTACCTACGTACAGATTGGACGCTACCAGCACGGAAGTTTGAAACCTTTACCATATTTGACTGGTTACCGCCCAGGACCTGAACACGTCCGTTCTTGCGTCCTGCATAAAAACCGACGTGATGTCCACGTTTGGTTCTGATTATCACCAGATCACCCTTACGTGCGTTTTTTAAAGATACGGCTTTGCCAACCTGCTTCCAGTTTGCAGCTCTCAAATGCCCCTTGGGCACCCGCTTTCCTGCACGCTTGGATACGGTGGCAACAAAGGCACCACACCAAGGGGTGCTACGCGGGTTTACACCAATGTATTTACGAAGCTTCCCTGTGTGTTTTCTTTCGTGCAATCCCATGTAGCGCTTGGCAATGCTGTAGGTTCCAGCTTCTGCATTGGTGTCAAAAACAACTGAGCTACCTAAAAAAAGACCAAACGCCATACTTAGTGCCAACAGCGAACGCTGCGCACAATTCAATATCGATTTCAAAATGCTATTTCCTTGATTTTGTGCGTGCTTGCTATTCATATCGGTTTAACCGAAATACCACGCAGTTGTTTCTTCCCATTCTGTCGGGGTTGTTAAGTCAAAGGCGATTAGCAACCGAAAAAAGTCAATAATGTGACCATGAAAACACGCTGTGTTACAACTGTTACGAAGGGTGAATTTGATTAATAAAAAAGCCCAAAATCTTAACGATTTCAGGCTTTTATTACGTATTCATAGGTATTTTATACTAGGTAATCAGGTTCTCGGTTTGAGATTTTCCGGGTCATACAGTGGCTCATACCCTACCCCGGCAACTTCTACCGGAAATTTATCGCCCATATATTCAACAATAAATTCATTTCCTTTTTCAGCCATCTCATGAGGGAGATAGGAAAGACATATATTTTTACCAATGGTAGGCCCGTAGGCAACACTGGTTATGAAAGACCGTCGCCCTAGGCTATCAATAAGAAAATCACCATTCTTTGTCATGATTGGCATATTACCAACGGGATAACGGGCAACACCGTTACTGTCTATATTATCTGTCATGACAAGGGTACAAAGCTTTGCAGGTTGATGATCTCGAGCACGCTGATCAATGTAGGCAGCCTTGCCGTGAAAATCTGCCTCCTTAACCTTGGGGCGAGCAAGATCTGCTTCCATAAGGTTATAGTTTGTCAGAAGGTCTGCATTTTGAAGTCTGAGTGACTTTTCAAGCCTGCGACTGTTAGCGTAGGTTTCAACACCGATCGGCGTCACTCCCTGCCCGTATAATGCGTCCCAAAGAGCAAGTCCGTCTTCATATTTGCAGTGCAGCTCCCAACCTTGCTCTCCAACATAGGAGATGCGAAAGCCAGTGACTTTCACACCATTTACCGTAAAGGTCCTGATCGCTGCAAAGGGGAAGTTCTCATGTGTTAAGACATCAGGGTCATCCGCAACAGCCTGAAGGTTTTCGCGTGCATTCGGCCCCCACAAGCCGATACAGGTGAAATCAGTTGTTCGGTCTTCAACGGTGACATCAAAACCCTTATCCTCGGCCATGCGTTTCATATAGACAAAATCGCGGTTGCCTGTATCGCCACCATCGATTACGCGGTAGCGATCTTCCATGCGTATCAGTGTAAGGTCAGCTCTTACACCACCATCTTCATCCAGGAAATGCGTATAAATCCCTTTTCCAACCGGAGTTGTGCCACCAACCTTAGCAACACAAAGATACTCCATCATGGCTTCATGATCCGGGCCAGATACATCATAAATGGCAAAGTGTGAGAGGTTCACCATGCCAACATTTTCACTAATCTCAAGGTGCTCGGCATTGGAGACACGCCAGAAATGCCGATTGTCCCACTCATTCTCGCGTACCGGAACACGGTCACCATATTTTTCGAGCAGGTGTTCATTGGCTGCATAGCCGTGAGCGCGCTCCCAGCCAGCAGCTTCCATGAAATGACCACCCAGCTCTACTTCACGCTCATAGAAAGGCGAACGGCGCATATGACGTGATGCCGTATAGGGTTCGCGGTTATGAACAGCCGGGTTGTAAATCTTGAACGCTGTCTCATAACAACGCTCTTCGATGTACTCTTCTTCCTGTTGGAAGGGATAATAACGCGCAACATCAATCGAAGAGTGATCCAGTTCTGTTTTGCCATCTGTCATCCAGTCTGCAATATACTTTCCTGTTCCCGGGCCATCTTTCACCCAGACGGACACCGCATACCAAAGTCCACGCACATTTTGGCTTTCACCTATGGAAGGCCCACCATCTGCAGTTACCTGTAACAGACCATTGAACGAACGCTTTTCATCATAACCAAGCTCTCCAAGAATGGGCGTAAGTTCAATCGCACGCTCAAGTGGCTCCATGATTTGCTCCATTTCCAGATCGCGCTGGGATGGGGAAAGGCGTGCTTCTTCCTTCGATTGAAGGTCACGTGGGTGGCACATGCGAGGTTCTTTTTCCTCATAATACCCCCATTCGATCATGCCGCCTTCGCCCGTGGCCTTGTCACCAGTATCGCGCATATAGGCAGAATTGCCCTGATCGCGCAAAAGCGGATAACCAATTTCCTTGCCTGTACCATCAAACTCATCATAAGGGCCAAACCATAAAAGTGGATGGTCGACCGGCATCACGGGAAGATCTTCACCAGCCATTTTGGCAACAGTTCTGCCCCACAGACCCGCACAAACCACGACATAATCAGCCATGATTTTTCCCTTGGGCGTTACAACACCCTCGATATGACCATCTTCAATGATGAGATCTGTGACTTCCGTATTTGCAAAAGCCTGTAGCTTGCCGGTTGCAACCGCTTCATTGACAAGATCACCTGCAACAGATTGCGAACGCGGAACGACAAGACCAGCATCAGGGTCCCAAAGGGCTCCTTGAATCATGTCTTCTTCCAAAAGCGGAAATTTCTCTTTGGCTTCCTTGGCAGAAATCATATGGGCGTTGGTACCAAACGCCTTGCCGGATGCAACCTTGCGTTTTAGTTCTGCCATGCGGTCATCATCACCAACACGAGCCACTTCAAGGCCACCGACCTTTTCGTAGTTCCCTCGCTTATGGAAGAAATCAATCGAATACATGGTCGTGGCGCAAGTCAGTTGATCATGGGCAGTCGCATAACAAAAATCAGACGCATGAGAAGTTGACCCGACATCTGTTGGAATAGCAGACATATCAAGACCGACAATATCGTCCCATCCGCGCTCTATCAGGTGATGCGCTACAGAAGCACCGACAATACCCCCTTGTCCAACGATTACAACTTTTGCTTTTTCAGGAAAATTCGCCATACCAAATTGCTCAAATTCAACAGTTTCGATTTAACAAGACTATCAAACGATTTTTGAATGTAAAACTGTTCTGGTAGCGACAAATTGGTGGCGGGCATCTTGTCGTGATGTTCGAAATTAAAGCAACAATAATTGCCTCAATTCTTCATCATGCTGCGAACACCACTTTTTCCAACAAGCACAGCGTCCATAAAATGAATATCAATGGTTTCGCAAATTTGTTTCAGTTTCAGGGAAGCTTCAACTTCGCTCGGCTCCGGATTTAGCCGGCCGGTCGGAATATTCTTTGCTAGAATGATTGAATAGGCATCCAGCTGTAGCAATCGGGCAACAATCTCTCTTGGATAGGTTGCCACGTGATTTACTGTACCTTTTGAAACCTGCTCAGAACGTATTGGGCAAAACTCGGCATCAAGATAGATGGCCATGAGGTTTTCGCGACCTTCGTAGCCTATGACGGTTCTGCAATAGTTTTCAATCGCCTGCCAATTGTTCAAAGCGGGTTTTTTCAAAATACGCTTTTCGGCAATAAGCGTTGCAGCGCGCCTTACCAACTGCAAGCTGTTGGCGATGTCTGAAGAAACCCCTTTCACACGCATCAGGGACTGCGTATTTTGGGTCAGGATAGTCGGAAGATTACCGAATTCCTGAAGCAGACTGAAAGCAACATCTGCACGTTGCTCACGACTAGCGTAACAATATATGAGACCGTTCAATATTTCCCAGTCATCTGACATGTGAGTTTGCTCGGTAATATCAGAAAAAATAGCGCTCTGGATATTATTGGCAGCAATATATTCAACCAAACCAATCATGCTGAAACCTTACTTAAGTTATTTGTACAGATATTGATAATTGCAGGACCCTGCTCCAGCTAAATTATCGTTATGTATACTCCGCTCAGCAACATATTTAGGTGACATCAAGATGACGCAAACCACATAAAAATACAACACAAAAATGCATTTTTGAGACTCTCAAGAAAAATTACGTTCTAAATGGGCAATACCAAGGGTTATTTTAAAACCACCAATTAGTGCATGGAGTCTTTTCTGCCCAGGAACTGTTTCAAAAAACGGTTCTGTGCCTCTGTTTTCAAGCGTATTTCTAGGTCTGACACCTGCCCAACGATCAATGATTCGCGCGTCCTTGAGTGCTGGAACCAGTTGGATGGCGCGATGATAAAAATCCATATTGTTATAATCAAAGCCGTCTGGCGCCTGTTCACTCCAATCGTTAACGGATGTGGAGCCAATAGCAATCCGATTGTTCTTTTGTGGCACAATGTATGAACCATCGTGATAATATACAGGCATGGTGTCATCATGCTTGTACTCTAAAAGTACCGCCTGTCCCTTGACCCCGCGCCCAATCGTTTTGCCATTATTCATATCTGCCATGAAAGGCCTAAGAAGCTCATAGGCTTCATAGCCATTTGCGACAATCACATTGCCTGCAACAATTCTGCTCCCGTCTTTCAAGACTACATCAACCTGATCACTTGCAGGCTCAATGCTGACAACATCCGCACCTTCCTTCAGATCACAAGACTTGCGAACATTAAATCCGAGAGCCATCAAATATTGTCTGGGGTTAATTCTGGCAGATAATGTATCATGTTGAATGCCATGCGTTGCAATTTCAGGGTTGAGTTCAGGAGAAAGACTCGAAGCATTAGAAACGGACATCGAGTACTTACTTTGCCAATGGTCTTTTGCGCCCAATATTCGTCGCTCGATCTGTCCTATCAGTTTTTCATTTGTAACCGGCATCACCCGACCGCAACGTCTGTAACCACAGTCAATACCGGTTTGCTCTTCAAGTTCTGCGACGACGTGTTCGAGACTTTCGAGACCATCAAACTGCATTTGCTTTTTGGCATTCCAGTTATCCGGCATATGCGGCATGAGCGCACCCAGAAAACCACCCGATGCCCCGGCACCAATCTTGCGCTTTTCCAGAACAATGACCTTTTCACCACGTCGTGCTGCATGAAGTGCAGCCCAAAGCCCCAAAACGCCTGCGCCAACAATCGCTGTATCGTAAATTCTTCCGGAATGTGCATTATGAATCATTATCGTAACTTGTCGTGCCAAGTGATTCAAAACAAGGGGAAATTCATGAGTAAACTGGAATGGAGAGAAGGCAATTTTCCGGTTTCCCTGCAATTTGATGACCCTTACTATTCCGTTGTTGATGGAAGAGCAGAAACTGACCACGTTTTTATAAACGGTAATATGTTGCCTGAACGCTGGCCTGACATGAGAAACTGCACCCTGGCAGAACTTGGGTTTGGAACAGGCCTGAACTTTCTGGAGACTGTTCGGCAATGGCAGGAGACAAACAAAACTGATTCAAAACTGCAGTTCATTTCCTTTGAGCAATATCCGATGTCGGCAACAGAAATGACAAAAGCCCTTTCGCGCTGGCCCGTCCTTTCGCATTTGTCTCAAACACTCATCGAAGGCTGGAAGCCTGAAGCGCAAACAATTGAGATCAAGTTTGGCGATACCATCAACCTGAGTGTTCATATCGGGGATGCAAACTGTCTTTTGCCGCAATTGAACTTTCAGGCGGATGCCTGGTATCTCGATGGCTTTTCCCCTGCCAAAAACCCTGAGCTATGGAACGAAGCGCTCATGAAGGAGGTTGGAGAACACACAGCTAACGATGGAACATTTGCAACGTACACCGCAGCAGGCTTTGTTAAGCGCGGATTACAAGCTGCAGGATTTCAGGTTGAAAAGACTAAAGGCTTTGGCCGTAAACGCGATATGTTAATCGGTAGAATGCTAAAATAAACCCGCGACATGCACGTCGCTCACAGACATTATAAATCCAGCTGCGTTCTGCCATCCTCAAAATATCATTAGATGCTGGAGGTTTCGCTATGGATATGAATCTCAAAACCCAAGTTGCCAATGCAGCCCTTCCTATCGAGAAGGCAACCGGCATGCCGAATTGGTTCTATACCTCTCCAGAAGCAATCATTGAAGAAAAGCGCAAACTCTTCACGCCGAACTGGGTCGGCATTGGCTTTGGCAAGGATGTACCGGAACCAGGTGACGTAAAGCCTGTAGAATTTCTGGGCGATCCCTTCATCATTTCACATGGCCGTGACGGGCAAATCCGCGTCTTCCACAACGCTTGCCGCCACCGTGGCGTGAAGCTCGTGCAAGAAGCTGGCAAGACAACTGGTCTACTGCGTTGCCCCTATCACGCATGGTGCTATTCCACCGAAGGCGCCTTGAAACAAACTCCACACGTTGGCGGCCCTGGTATTCATGAACATCCCAACATCGATAAAAATGAGCTGGGCTTGATCGAAGTCAGAAGCCACACGCATCTCGATGTCGTTTTCATCAATATATCAGGCGACGCAGAACCGTTCGAAATCTACTTCAAAGACGTGCTGGAACGCTGGAAAGAATTCGATAAACCCATCTATCACGGTGGCGAGGAATCCTCTTTCAAACTTCAAGTCGAAACCAACTGGAAGCTGGCAGTAGAAAACTATTCCGAAGCCTATCACCTGCCCTTCATTCATCCGGGGCTAAACGAAGTTTCAAAGCTGGAAGACCACGCAAACATCTTGAGCGATGGCCCCTTCTCCGGCCAACTCACCCGCGCTTTCACCATGGCAGTCGATGAAGATGGCAGAAACTTCGCAGCCTTCGAAGGCCTGTCTAAACGCTGGGACAAGGAAGCTGAATACATCACCTTCTATCCAAACGTCATGTTTGGTGTTCACAAAGACCACACCTTTGGCATTGTGCTGGAACCCAAATC
>CALDZZ010000078.1 GCA_937944075.1 uncultured Rhizobiaceae group bacterium | reverse complement strand
CATCAGGTCTGACCATGAAATCTTTCGACCATATTTTTGCTTAACAGGCCAAAGCAGGCGACGAGCCTTGTCGAGGTTGCCATTGTCAGGCCAGCTGTTGAGCGGGGCAAAACGTTGTGTGCCGGAGCGCGCGCCCCCGCGGCCATCATAGGTACGATAAGTACCAGCAGAGTGCCATGCCATGCGAACCATAAAGCCACCATAATGACCATAGTCAGCAGGCCACCAGTCCTGGGAATCGGTCATCAAATCTGCCAGGTCTTTCTTTAGTGCCTTAAGATCCAGTTTTTTGAACTCGGCAGCATAATCAAAATCTTCTCCCATCGGATCGATGTTTGGAGAATTTTGATTGAGGATTTTCAGGTTTAACTGCTCAGGCCACCAGTGCTGGTTGGCGGTGCTGCCGGTCGCAGGCTGTACATGCATTACCGGGCATTTGCCTTGGCTCATATCATTCATGATTTATCTCCATAGAATTTTGTTAGGTGAGATGAATAAATCGACATTCTAAGGATTGGCCTTGGTCCGCACCTATTTCGATTCATTTTCTGACCAACATGTACCAAAGCTACGCCATTAGGTGAAGTTGTATTTTCTGATTATTCCTATAAGAATAACTTATGAAAAATGTTACCCTCAAACAGTTCAAATATTTTGAGGCGCTAGCCAGTGAAGGTCACTTTGGCAGGGCAGCAGATGCTTGCGCCATTTCTCAGCCGGCCTTGTCCATGCAGATCAAGGAATTGGAAGAAACCCTCGACTGCGAGCTATTTGAACGCAGTTCAAAACACATTCGACTAACAACATTTGGCGAAGTATTCGCGCTCAAGGTACGAGAAATCCTGCGCTCGGTCGATGAGTTGTCCGAGATGGCGCGTGCGTCCCAGTCAGGATTTATCTCCCGTTTACGGCTGGGAATTATCCCAACAATTGCACCTTATCTTTTGCCAAAACTGATCGGAAACTTGACATATCATTATCCGGAAATGGATATTCAGGTGCGTGAAACCCTGACAGAGAAACTAATTGAAGAACTCGAACAAGGAAAACTGGATGCTGCCATTTTGGCACTGCCCATTTCCATATCTGCCTTGACCGAGACCAGCCTGTTTGATGAAGAATTTGTTCTTGTAAGACACAGGGAAGATGGCTCCAAGCCGGTTCCTGACGTTGAAAGGTTGAGCGAGATGCAATTGCTGTTGCTGGAGGAGGGGCACTGTTTCAGGGATCAGGCGCTTTCATTTTGCAACATTCGTTCCGGTCTTCCCAAGGAAGGACTTGATGGCAGTTCTCTTTCAACCCTTGTGCAGATGGTCGGCGCAGGCATTGGTGTAACGCTCATTCCTGAAATGGCAATTTCAGTTGAAACACGATCTGCAGATGTTTCGATAGCAAGATTTGATAAGCTCAAACCCAAAAGAAAAATCGGGATGGTATGGCGCAAAACCAATCCCTTGCAAAGCAGGCTGGAAGAAGTCGCAAATTTAATCCGCGACACTTCCAAAGTCGGGTAGTAGTGCGCATGCTGGTGCAATCAAATTCCATTCCGTATCGCTACAATCGCTTGCATAGCGAAGAAAACGTCTGTCATAATCAGGTCGGGTGATTTCAGTCCAAGGCATTGTAGTGCTCCAAGAATTGTAAACAATTCATGGAATCACAAACCACTGAAATCACTCAACTTAATTTTTGGTTGGGCTCTCATAATATGAGAATTGTTTTACAAAAATGAATATTCCAGAAAAAATCCATTATCGATTAAGTATTAATAATTCTTTTTGTAAACTTTTACTATTAGTAATTTTAATAATATTTTTTATAACATCCACTGATTTTTTTATATTTGGGATAAATATTTATTATATTGATTTGGCATTCTTATTATTAACTTCATTAATTATATTTTATGTATCTATCATGGCAATACTTTGTCAATTTAGTAAATGGACTGGAAATGATCCTAACCATAGAGCAATGCCTTTTATAACTCAGTTTGGAATAATTTTTATCGTAATTTTTACTTTGATTGTGTTTTCTGTTGATTTTTTTTACTTAGTGGAAAGCCATTATCATGGAATATATAGAAATATATTCTTGATGACATCTTCAATCATTATGCTCGGAATCTACAGATTGATGATGCTAGTCCCTTTAAAAGAGAGAATTATTGAACATGCTGGAATAGCTGGGCAACAAGGTATGAAATATCAGCCGTATGAAAAAGAAATAGAAAAGGATAAGTAAATGACAGAAAATTGGCTTGCCTTACTTAGGTGTCCCAACTGTTTTGGTAGAGTCAGCAGGTTTGTTTAGCAGCGTTCACGCTGCCTTTCCATAGTAAGGCAGCATGTGCAGCAAGAACAATCTGGAATTGGCCATGCCACAAGAAGGGTTGCCTAGTCAAGCTTGTAAGATGGCAAGGATTTGAAGGCCTTGCGTAATGCGTCTCCCCACCCGGAGGCTATCGGAAGGTACAATTCATCGTCGCTTTCAATTCTTTTCTGGATGCCGGTTTCAAGCTGATCATTCTTGTAGATTTGCAAGTCCAGAGGCATTCCGACAGAGAGATTTGCTTTCATGGTAGAGTCAAAGGAAACGATGAGAAGTTTCACAGCTTCTTCAAAACTCATGTCAGGATCGTAGGCCCTGACGAGGATAGGCTTGCCATATTTGGCCTCGCCAATCTGAAAAAACGGCGTTTCTTCCGTTACCTCAATGAAATTACCCTCGGGGTAAATGAGAAACAGCGTGGGCGCACCACCTTTGATTTGTCCGCCAACGATAACAGTCGCCTTGAATTTGGAACTTGCGCTTTGTTCATCGTTGTCGATTGTGTCTACGATTACCTCTCTCAAGGTTGAACCAATAAGACGCGCAACCTGAAACATTGAAGGCTGTTCAAGTATGGTCGGGCTTCTGTTTTCAACGGCCTTGGAACGCTCATCCAGCAAGCTGACCAAAGATTGTGTTGTCGCAAGGTTGCCGGCGGTCATGAGTGTAATGGAACGCTCACCGGGAACACTCCAGTTAAACATTTTTGGTGTTTTGGAAAAATTATCGACACCTGCGTTTGTGCGCGTGTCTGACATAAAAACAATACCTTTATTGAGACGAAGTCCGACGCAATAGGTCATTTTGTGAAAGCCTGTTTCATTTGTGTGATTCTGTTGTTGAGATAATAGTTACTGCTGAATTTGCAAGGAAACAATCATTGATTCAGTTGTCGAACCCAATCTCAGGCCTGAAATCGGGGAGGCGCCTTTTGAATCCAGTCCGGTTGCAATTCTAACATAGCGTTCGTCAGGTGAAATACCGTTGGAAACATCAAACCCGACCCAGCCCAATTTATCGATATAGGCCTCAGCCCAGGCATGGGTTGCTTCCTGTTCAATACGATCGTTCATCATCAGGTACCCGCTAACATAACGCGCCGGTATTCCTGCATGTCGGGTTGCGGAAATGAAAATCTGGGCATGATCCTGACATACACCACTGCCAAGCAACAGGGCATCCTCTGCTATCGTATCCACAAACGTTTGTCCCTTTTTATAGGATGCAACTGATAATATTTCTCTTGAAAGTTCATGCAAACTTGAAAGCTGATCAGATGAATTGATGATTTTGGAAAGTGTTTTGATGCCTTTGCCCGGCTTCGTTCTTTTGGTGTATTGTTTGAAATGCCAAAGCGGCAGGCACCCATGGACAAGCCCCAGAATGCCTGTGCTATCATGTGTTTCTACTATGCCTGAAGCCTTCACTGTAATTTTTGAGTTCCCAGGGTTCAGGCTCACTGTAAAAGTTCGATTTCCGTGGTGATCATCAAACCAAAGTTCCTTTTTGCCACCCTCTATTTCTACATCCCAGGCATGTACGGTTTGTTGTTTGTTATTGACCGGCGTTAAACGCACTTGTTGAAGTGCATACTCAACAGGTGCGTCATAGGAATAGGTATTACTGTGGCTGATTTTAAGTTTCAAATTCTTGCCCGTTATTTGTTAAAACGATAATCCTGCTCAATCTGCATGCCGAGTTCGTTGTTTTTGCGTATGTAGTCACCAATAAACTGGTGCAATCCAATTTCAAAGATTTCATTGATATTCGGTTTCTTCAGTTGCGCCCGAAGCGCATCACTCAAGTTGTTTGAGGGTAATCGTTGTTGATAATTCTCAGCCAGAAAATTCAGGTTCTCGTTTACCTGGGATGTGCAGAAAATCAACGATCTTGGTAATCGCGTATCCAGAATTAAAAACTCTGCGATAGAAGAAGCGTTGACTTCATTTTCGCTTAGCCAGTTAAATGAACGATGTGCCGATACGGACCGCAAGATCATATCCCATTGAACGTTATCCAGAGATGAGCCAACAAAACTTGCAGATGGGAGTAAGGTATAATACTTCACGTCGATAATGCGCGCTGTACTGTCGGCCCGCTCAATGAAAGTACCCAGTCTTGCAAAGTCATAAATATCATTGCGAAGCATCGTTCCATGCAATGCGCCGCGCACAAGAGCACTTTGCTGCCTGATTGTTCCCAAGACAGA
>CALDZZ010000077.1 GCA_937944075.1 uncultured Rhizobiaceae group bacterium | reverse complement strand
TTTTTTACAACCAGCAGGGCAGGTCGTTCTGGCTGGAATGTGCATACACCCATGTTGTTGAAAAACGGAAAATACCTGATTGTAAACCGTGGGTTCGTGCCTTTTGATTTGCAAAATCCTAATGATAGACTCGAAGGTCAGGTAGACGGAAAGCAAGCCCTCAGTGGCCTCGTGCGCGTTCCGCAAACGCAACGACCGAATGGATGGTTCCCGGACAACAATCCACAAGCAAGAGAGTTATATTGGCGTGATCATGCGCTCATGACACAGCTTATGGGCAGGGAAGAAGGACGCGATTTCGTACCCTTTTTTGTGGATGCAACTGAAACGCAAGTCCCGGGCGACTGGCCACAGTCAGGAACGACAATTATTTCTTTCCCTAATAATCATTTGCAGTATGCTGTAACATGGTATGGTCTGGCGCTGGCACTGCTGGGTGTTGGTAGCTATTTTATTTATTCACGCAGGCAATCAAATGACTGAGATAAAACATAAACTGGAACTGAGACTTTGTGGCCCGAGAGGGTTTTGTGCAGGTGTTGACCGGGCAATTCAGATGGTGGTTCTCGCGCTCAAAAAATATGGCGCTCCGGTTTATGTGCGGCATGAGATTGTTCACAACAAATATGTTGTAGAAGGACTGGAACAACAAGGTGCAATCTTCGTAAAGGAGCTTGATGAGATCCCTCCTACCAGCCAACCGGTCATTTTTTCTGCACACGGTGTTCCAAAATCGGTTCCTGCAAATGCTGAAAGTCTCAACCTGCACTACCTGGATGCAACCTGTCCGCTTGTTTCAAAGGTACATAAACAAGCTATCCGTCACATCCGCCAGGGCAGGCATGTGCTGCTTATCGGTCATGCAGGTCACCCTGAGGTAATCGGAACCATGGGACAGGTACAGCCTAACGAAATTACGCTTATAGAAGACGTTGATCAGGCGGCCGCATACGAGCCGGAGGATGCAAACGCCTTGGGGTTTGTAACTCAAACAACCTTGTCGGTCGATGACACGGAAGAAGTCATTCAAGCTTTGCACAAACGGTTCCCAAATCTTCAGGCGCCAGCAGCAGAATCCATTTGCTACGCCACCACAAACCGTCAGGAAGTCGTAAAGGTAGCAGCAAAGGGTGCCGACCACTTTTTGATTGTAGGAGCACCAAATTCTTCCAACTCAAAACGGTTAGTTGAAGTTGCTACAAAGGCAGGGGCAAAAAACTCAATCCTTGTGCAAAAGGCAGCTGAAATTCCGTGGGATGAGATTGAAGGGGCGAAAGCCGTTGGCCTTTCTGCGGGGGCTTCCGCACCTGAAATACTGGTGAACGAAATTATTGAGGCTTTTCGTGAACGGTTTGATCTCAAGCTTGAACTGGTTGAGACCGTCAAGGAAGATGAGGAGTTTCTGGTTGCAAGGGATTTGCGTGATACGGAGTTGACCCGCGAAGACATGGCATTTGTAAACGGCGCGGTTTAACGCATGGCAGTATATACCGAAATAACGGATACCGAACTGGTTGAGTATCTCAAGCAATATGACATTGGCGAAATGCACTCACTCAAGGGGATAGCCGAAGGTGTTGAAAACTCGAATTACCTATTGGTAACCGATGCCGGCATGCACATCCTAACTCTTTATGAGAAGCGGGTGAACGAAGACGACCTGCCATTTTTTCTCGGGCTCATGGAGCATTTGGCAAAGAACGGACTTGAATGCCCACAACCAATAGCCCTTAAGACAGGTGAACAACTCTCCCAACTTGCCGGGCGGCCTTCCGCTGTCATCAGCTATCTGGATGGCAATTCGGTCAAGCGCCCTGGCTCAACTCATTGCAGGCAGCTGGGCGAGGCATTGGCACAAATGCATCTTGCAGGTGAGGGGTTTGAAATTGAAAGAGCAAATTCGCTTTCTGTCGAACATTGGCGACCGCTGTATCAAATGTCCGGTTCCGGTTCGGATGGCGTTGCGTCAGGTCTTAGCGCCCTGATCGAAAGTGAGTTGGATTATTTGGAAGGCAACTGGCCAACGGATTTGCCCAGAGGTGTCATTCATGCTGATCTGTTTCCTGACAATGTATTTTTCCTCAAAGAAAAACTGTCAGGTATCATCGATTTCTATTTCGCCTGCAATGACATGATGGCCTACGATATTGCAATATGTATCAACGCCTGGTGTTTTGAATCAGACCACTCTTTCAATGTGACAAAGGCACAAGCCTTGCTTGGTGGCTATAATAGCGTTCGTAAAATTTCTGATAAAGAGTTTTCATCGATGCCGATTTTATGCCGTGGATCAGCTCTGCGTTTTTTGCTGACACGCCTTTACGATTGGCTGAATGTACCAGAAGGGGCAATGGTTACACCAAAAAATCCTTCAGAATATATCGCCAAGTTGAAGTTTCACCAGAGCGTGCATCAGGCCTCAGAGTATGGTGAGATTGGCTGATGACAACCGTTGAAATCTGGACGGATGGCGCATGCTCAGGCAACCCCGGGCCAGGCGGTTGGGGTGCGCTTTTGCGTTATGGTGACAAGGAAAAGGAAATCTTTGGTGGATCCGCAGAGACGACCAATAACCAGATGGAATTGAAGGCTGCCATTGAAGCCCTCAATGCACTCAAGAAGTCCTGCACGGTCGAACTGACAACAGACAGCCAATATGTAAAGGGCGGGATGACTGGCTGGATACATGGCTGGAAGAAAAACGGCTGGAAAACAGCAAATAAAAAGCCGGTAAAAAATGTGGAACTATGGCAGGCACTTGATGAAGCTGTTTCAAGACACAAGGTCAACTGGCACTGGATAAAGGGCCATGCCGGGCATGCGGAAAATGAAAAGGCGGACGAACTCGCCCGCCGTGGAATGGAAGATTACAAGTAGATTGTCTTAAAGCGCAGAAAGAATATTTTCAGCACTTGAGGCAGTTGCATTGCTGGGAACATCATCAATGTTGAGCGATGTAACCTTGCCATCATCAACGATCATCGCATAACGCAGAGAACGAACTCCAAGCCCACGCTCGGTCAAATCGAGATCCATGCCAATTTCTTTTGTAAAGGCAGCACTACCATCCGCGAGGAAAGAAATCTTGTCATCGCAATTTACGGCCGTCTTCCACGCGTCCATGACAAACACATCATTGACTGAAACCACGGCAATCTCATCAACACCCTTTGCCTTGATGGCCTCGCAATGCTCCACGAAACCGGGCAGGTGGTTATTATGACAGGTTGGTGTAAAGGCACCGGGAACTGCAAACAAAACCACTTTTCTGCCTTTGAAAATATCTTCGGATTTTCTACCGGTAGGGCCTTCATCGGCCATAACGGTAAATTCGGCATCGGGTAGGGTGTCACCAACTGAAATGGTCATAAGTGTGTCTCCAAAAAATTAAATACTATCAATAGAGATATAGACTTTTATGCCAGCGGTTCAACGATCGATTTCAATACCTGAAGTGCCGGTTACCAGTGTATAGCGCAGATCGTGTGACAGGACATCTGTTCCCTTTGGAACGCGGGAAAGATCCAGTTTGAAGGTAGCGCTTTCATCGTCTTCACCCATGAGTTCTGCAGGCAATAAATACCAATCCCACGGACCTTCAACAAACAGGGTAGGTTGGCCAAAACTTTTCTTGTGCCGCATCTGGATGATAAGCGCATCCTTGTTTTGAAGCTTCTTTTTCAGGATGATATCTTCGGCTTCCTTTGATTTTGGAACTGAAAGTTTGGCAAAACTTACAGCCTGGGCAACCTTCGGG
>CALDZZ010000076.1 GCA_937944075.1 uncultured Rhizobiaceae group bacterium | reverse complement strand
AAACATCAAAACTCATCAAGTTGATCGGGCGTGGTGACACTACGGTTGTTGATGCTTATCTGTCTCCGATCCTCAGACGATACGTCGAGCAAGTTGCAAACGCACTGGATGTAAAAGGAGGGGCATGCAAACGTATTTTCTTCATGCAGTCCAACGGCGGCCTGACAGATGCAACTCTTTTTCAAGGCAAGGATTCCATTCTTTCAGGCCCTGCTGGTGGTGTAGTCGGGATGGTTAAAACAGCCGAACAGGCGGGTTTTGAAAAGCTGATTGGTTTTGACATGGGCGGGACATCCACTGACGTGTGCCACTATGCCGGCGATTATGAACGCTCATTTGAAACGGAAGTGGCCGGTGTTCGCATGCGTGCACCAATGATGAACATTCATACGGTTGCTGCAGGAGGAGGATCAATCCTCAGCTTTCGTGATGGGCGATATCAGGTGGGGCCTGAAAGCGCTGGCGCCAATCCCGGCCCGGCCTGTTACCGAAGAGGTGGCCCCCTGACCGTTACCGATTGCAATGTCCTGCTTGGCAAACTCAATCCGGATCATTTCCCAAGGGTTTTTGGCCCCAATGCAGATGAAAAGCTGGATATTGAAACTGTACGAAAAGAGTTCAAAACGCTTGCCCGGGACATTGCCAAAAAAACAGGTCAGCCTGCCCTTTCTCCCGAAGAGACCGCACAGGGCTTCCTGAAGATTGCCGTTGAGAACATGGCAAATGCAATCAAGAAAATCTCTGTTCAACGCGGCTACGATGTTACCCAATACACGTTGAATTGTTTTGGCGGCGCTGGTGGTCAACATGCCTGCCTGATTGCCGATACCCTTGGCATGAAACGTGTTTTCATCCATCCGTTTGCGGGCGTCTTGTCAGCATACGGCATGGGACTGGCCGATATTCGGGCACTAAAGGAAGAGCAATTTGAACACTCAATCAACAAGATTGATGAGGCTGACAAGGTGCTTTCAAGGCTTGGGGAACAGGTTCTTGGAGAAGTCCATGAACAAGGTATCTGCAAAGCCGATATCAAAATTCACAAAACAGCCCACATTCGATACGCAGGCTCCCACCAGTCTTTAGAGGTTCCTTTTGGCAGTATTGAGACCATGTCAGCTGCCTTTGAAGCAGCACATATTACCCGTTTTGGGTTTTCCTCTCCCCATCGCGAACTGATTTTTGACATGGTCAGTGCAGAAGCAATTGGCAAGGCTGATGATGTGTCCTCGTCAACGCTTTCTGGCAACCAAACCGGCATGCAGGATGATATTTCAGTTCCCGTCTATCTGCAAAAACAGCTGCATGATGTTCCCATGATTGACCGAACAAGGATGAAACCGGAAACCATCATCAAAGGCCCTGCAATCATATTTGAACCAACCGGAACCAACATGATTGAACCTGGCTGGCAAGCCTCAAGTGACCCTCTGGGAAACCTCATTCTGGATCGTTTTGAAGAAATCGAGCACGAGTCAGCGATTGGAACAGAAGCAAATCCGATTATGCTGGAAGTCTTCAATAACCTCTTCATGTCGATTGCCGACCAGATGGGTGCAACTCTTGCGAATACCGCTTACTCGGTCAACATAAAGGAACGGTTTGATTTTTCCTGCGCACTGTTTGACAGCACAGGAGGGCTGGTGGCCAACGCACCACATGTCCCTGTTCACCTAGGTTCAATGAGCGATAGTGTGCGCACCATTGCAAGGCTTAACGCCGGCAACATGAAACCGGGTGACAGCTTCATGCTCAACAACCCTTATAACGGCGGCACCCACCTGCCCGATGTAACGGTTATTACACCTGTCTTCGACAAGCAGGGGAACGATATTCTCTTCTACGTGGGTTCGCGTGGACACCATGCCGATATTGGAGGACGCACTCCTGGGTCGGCACCGCCCGATAGCACACACATTGAAGAGGAAGGTATTGTCATAGACAACTTCAAGTTGGTTGAAGGTGGCATCCTGCGTGAAGACGAAACCCGCACCCTGCTTGCATCGGGAAAATATCCCTGCCGAAACATCGATGAAAACATGGCAGACCTTGAGGCCCAGATCGCGGCAAACGCCACAGGCATTCAAGAAGTTCATCGCATGATTGATACCTTCGGTATCAAGGTTGTTTTGGCCTACATGAAACATGTTCAGGCCAATGCGGAAGCCTCTGTCCGGGAGATAATCGGAAACCTCAAAAACAGTTCCTTTACCTATCCGCTGGACGAAGGCCTGCAAATCAAGGTCTCCATCGAGGTTGATAAGGCGCGTGGCGAGGCAACCATCGACTTCACCGGCACATCTGATCAGGACAAGGGCAACTACAACGCGCCCAATGCCATTTGTTCAGCAGTGGTATTATATGTATTCCGTTTGTTGACTGGCAAGGATATCCCCTTGAATGAAGGCTGTTTGAAACCACTGAAAATTATTGCGCCCGAAGGGTCAATGATTAATCCACGCTATCCGGCTGCTGTAATCTCAGGGAACACGGAGGTATCGCAATCAATATGCGATTGCCTGCTGGGTGCCTTGGGCGTGATAGCCGGCTCACAAGGCACCATGAACAATTTTGTCTGGGGTAATGACCGGTTTCAAAACTATGAAACCATTTGTGGCGGATCAGGCGCAGGTCCAGGCTTCAATGGAACAAATGCGGTTCAGGTTCACATGACCAATACCCGGATGACAGACCCGGAAGTGCTAGAAAAACGCTTTCCGGTTCGTGTTGAGCAATTTCAAATTCGAAACGGTTCCGGCGGAAAAGGAAAATGGCACGGCGGAGAAGGCATCACACGGCAGGTCAGGTTTATGGAGCCGGTCACGGTTACAACCCTTTCGTCTCATCGCATTACAAAAGCACACGGCCTTGCAGGTGGCGGAGATGGCGCAACCGGTGAGAATTGGGTAATCAAGAAAGATGGCAAGCGCATAAGACTAAAAGGAAATGACGAAGCATCCCTTGATGCGGGTGATATTTTCGAGATGTTGACACCAGGTGGTGGTGGATACGGGTAGACCGTTTTACACCACCTGTTCAACAGCCTGTTTGAGCTTGTCTACCAGTTCTGAAACATGACTGTCTTCCATGATGAAAGGTGGTGCCAACAGGATATGGTCTCCATTTTTGCCATCTATTGTGCCGGACATTGGGTAACAGATCAGCCCCGCTTCAAAGGCTGCTGCCTTGAGTTTTTTTGCTGTCGCCAGTTCCGCCTTCATCGGCTTTTTGGTTTCCCGGTCCGCAACAATTTCCAATCCTCGGAACAACCCTCGCCCTCTTATATCGCCGATATGGGGGTGTTGACCAAAGGCATCTTTTAATTGAGCATCCAGTTTGGTGCCCAAGGCCAAAACCTGGGGTAACAGGTTTTTATCCAGTATTTCACTCACAACCGCATGCGAAGCAGCAGCTGCAACCGGGTGACCCAGATAGGTATGTCCATGTTGAAAGAAACCGCTCCCTGCCTCGATTGCCTGATAGATTTCACCGGTACACAGCATGGCACCTATGGGCTGATAGCCTGCACCCAACCCTTTCGCAATCGTTACAATGTCTGGTGAAATCCCTTCCTGTTCACAGGCAAACAGCGTTCCCGTGCGTCCCATGCCGCACATGACCTCATCAAGAATAAGCAATACACCATAGTGATCGCAAATTTCCCGAATGCGCTTGTAATACCCTTCAACCGCTGGCACGGCGCCAAGCGTTGCACCCACGACAGGTTCCGCCATGAACGCCATAACCTCATCAGCACCCAGCCTGAGAATTTCATCTTCAAGCTCATTGGCCATGCGCTGACCATAATCATGAGCCGTTTCGCCATCTGCCCTGCCCCTGTATTCATAACAGGGCGCTATGTGAGACACTTCTATAAGGAGAGGCGAAAATTGAGCACGACGCCACTCATTGCCGCCAGCCGCCAATGCACCCAGCGTATTGCCATGATAACTTTGGCGTCTTGCGATAATTTTCTTCCGCTCAGGCTCCCCTTTTTCAAGAAAGTATTGCCGTGCCAGTTTGATCGCCGCTTCAATCGCCTCTGATCCGCCAGAAACCAGATAGACACGTTCTATGCCTGCTGGCGCATATTGAATTAGCAAATC
This sequence comes from uncultured Rhizobiaceae group bacterium, assembly GCA_937944075.1. Lineage (GTDB taxonomy): Bacteria > Pseudomonadota > Alphaproteobacteria > Rhizobiales > Rhizobiaceae > JAALLB01. Next base: position 665 of record CALDZZ010000076.1, on the reverse strand, counting down.
GGCAAGCTGTTCTGCCGGTTCACTTGTAAAAAACCCGGTATGAGCAAAATCAAGCGCGGAAAGTTGCTCATTGATTGCCTGCTTCACACGTTCATTTGAATGCCCAAGACAGGAAACAGCCGCGCCGCCAGAACCATCAAGATACCGCTTGCCATCACTATCAATGATATAACATCCCTCGCCCCGAACAGCAGTCGGTGGCTGGTGCGTTGTTGAGCGCCCGAAGATATGTCCCATTTTTGTCTTTTCCCTCAGGATGAAGCCGTCCTGCCAACCCAAAAGGCAGGTGTGGTCTGACGTCGTCTTTGTGACAGCACAACCAGAATTAAAAGCAACAATGCCGGAATATAAAAGACTTCCTTGAAAATCCGTTCTGATCGCATTTGAACAGCAGCAATTTCCACGGGCTCATCACCATAAAAATCAAAGTCCTGGAAAGGAACAAAGAATGGTGTTCCTGCCAGAGGTTCATCCAGAATGGCCTTTCCATCTTCAACCCTTACCAGCAAGCCGCCCTGTTTGAGTCGCTCAATTCCCTCACCCTGTTTGCCGAGGTTGACCATGACAGTCAGTTCAGAGATCTTGTCCGGATCATCAAAGTCCGGCCCTTTGACCACCATGCGCAAGAAGCCATCCTCATCAATGGTTTGCGCCAATTGTTCAGC
>CALDZZ010000075.1 GCA_937944075.1 uncultured Rhizobiaceae group bacterium | reverse complement strand
TTCCGGGGTTAAGATGCCGGACACGGGAGTCCGGCAGATTTTTAGTGAGGTTTAAGCTGGGCTTAGCTCTCGGCCGCCTTGTCGAGACCATCCTCAAGAGACGTGTCAAGCGTTTCTTCTGCAGGATCGGGCTTTTCAAATTCGCCTTCAAGAAGGGTTTCTGCAATCAGACCTGCATTTTGACGAAGTGCAAGTTCGATTTCATCGGCAATTTTTGGATTCTCTGCAAGGAAGTTCTTTGCATTTTCACGACCCTGGCCAAGACGCTCTGAATTGTATGAGAACCAGGCACCGGATTTTTCGACAATACCTGCCTTTACACCCAAATCGATGAGCTCTCCACGCTTGGAAACACCTTCACCATACATGATGTCGAATTCAACCTGCTTGAATGGTGGAGCAAGCTTGTTTTTGACGACCTTAATGCGTGTCTGGTTACCAACAACTTCATCGCGATCCTTGACCGCACCAATTCGACGGATGTCCAAACGAACAGAAGCATAAAACTTGAGCGCATTACCACCTGTTGTTGTTTCCGGCGAACCGAACATCACACCAATCTTCATGCGAATCTGATTGATAAAGATGACCATGGTATTGGAACGTGAAATCGAGGCTGTAAGCTTGCGAAGTGCCTGACTCATCAATCTAGCCTGCAGGCCGGGAAGTGAATCCCCCATTTCGCCTTCAATCTCGGCACGCGGTGTCAGCGCGGCAACAGAGTCGATTACAAGAACATCAACCGCCCCTGAACGCACCAGCGTATCAGCAATTTCCAGCGCCTGCTCACCAGTGTCCGGCTGTGAAATCAACAATTCTTCAAGGTTGACACCCAACTTGCGGGCATAAACCGGATCAAGTGCATGTTCCGCATCAACAAAGGCACAAATGCCGCCGGCTTTTTGAGCTTCGGCAATGGTGTGCAATGTCATGGTTGTCTTGCCGGATGATTCAGGTCCATAAATTTCAATCACACGACCTTTTGGAAGTCCGCCAATGCCAAGCGCGATATCCAGACCCAGGCAACCTGTTGAGATTGTTTCAATCTCGACCACTTGCTCATTCTTTCCGAGTTTCATAATTGAACCCTTGCCGAATGCGCGTTCTATCTGCCCTAGGGCTGCTTCCAGTGCTTTGGATTTATCCACGTTTTTGTTGCCTTCAACCAGTCTCAATGAATTCTGTGCCATGATTATCACCCTTCTGTTATATAAGGTATCCCCGAATGTTTCTATCCACTATTGGCTTGCAGGATAAAAACCGATAATCATTTGTACTCATTTTGTTCTACATTTGTCAATATACCCAACTCATTGAAATATATGACTATTATTAATTTGTTCTTTTAATGTTCCACTTATTTGGCATATATATCTAAATCAGGATTAGCAGATACATGGCTTCAGCAAAGAATCATCAGGCTTTTTTATAAAGTCACTGACCTTGCAAGTCTGACTTAGAAATCAAATAAAACTTCATTACGTCGCATGAAGCCTGGTGTGAATGGATCGTTATAATAGGCATAGAGCGGATTGCCTTTTGGTGTAATCCCCTTGGCTTTAAGCCAGGCTCGTAATTCCTGCTCTTTTTCTGCAAGCAATTTGTCGTTCTGGCGCCCGCTAAAACGAATTGCCACGCGCTTCTTTGCAGGAATTTCACGCAGGCGCACTTCTGCATTGTCTGGTTTTGGCAGGTCTTTCAAAGTGTATTTTGAAGGCATGATAAATTGCACAGTCCAGGAGCCACCGCTTTTTTGCTGGGTTACCGGGGCAGTCATGGAGATTTTCTCTCCTTCCCTCTCCCTTGCAAATATATATGAAGCAAGCGGACTGAAGGCATTTCTGACAGCCCGGCCACGGTTACCGTTGCGCTTTATTTCTGCCACACGCAATGCCGGATATTGACGAATTTCTATATTGCCGTCTTTTTGCAGAACCTTGTATTTGGGCTTCTCAACATTACTGGCAGCATAGACGAATGCACCCCCTGCGAGTAGCATGATTGCGCTTAAGACACCGATTGTAGCTAACATGAATTTCCTGATCACACTCTATCTCTCTTATTAGGGACTCAGATAGGAAATAGAGCGGATCAGGAAGTTTTCAATTCAAAGCAGGTCGCCTGAATTGAAAAGGAAGAATTCCGGCTGGAGAAGATCCGCCTCAAAACCAGACAGGATAATTGTACTGCTACTGCCATATTTGACCCACACATCTTCATCTTTTTGTGTAATAACGAGTTCATCATAAGATTGAATATCAGGGTTCATGATCAAGATACGGTCCCCCTGTAGATTGCCTGAGAAGTCGGTTATTGCGTCATATGAATCACCCGCTCTAAATACAAACAGATCAGCGCCCTCACCGCCAGTTAGCACATCCTGAGAAGTGCCACCAATTATGATGTCATCACCCACGCCGCCAAAAATCATGTCCTGGCTTCCCTGACCATCCAGATATGCGCCACCATCTGCGCCATAGATAATCTCTGTGCCTGTTGATCCTACGGCATGAGAAAAGACAACCTTGTTTTCAGCATAAATATCACTGTTGGCGTGGCGAGATCCGCCACCACTCACAATATCCCAGAAGCCAATCCCTGAGCCTGTATTTTGGGAAGGATCATAATCAAGAATAGACTTGAGTACGACGACTTCATTGTTGACATCCGGTGAGCCGTGAAAATTGATATCGCGGTTGGTCTCGGTAATCTCAATATAATTGCCTGCTTCTGCATTCCAGGATGAAAACAGAACTGCATGTCTGACATTAAAGATTTCAACGTCAATTATGGTCGCATCGAAAGTCTCATACAGGTTGATCCCGTATCCATTGCCGGATGACCCAAGATTATGGGCGCCATTGACATAAAGATTATCAGCCGTGAGATCGATGGTTGAACGAAAATCAAAACCAGAACTGGGTGCATCCAGAATTGAAATACTGTTCAAGTCCAGACCATCTGCGCCATTTACCAGAATTACAGACGTGTTGTTAAATTCAGCAAACGTATTGACATAATCATAGTAGTTTGGCTCTGCGTCCAGACCTGATGTAATCGTGAAGTCTGACAGAGACACATTCTCCAGCAGGTCTGTTGCAAAGACATTGGTGACATTGGCATCAAAATCATACGGCAATGGAGAGGCGAGCTTGACTGTATTGCCTTCAACACTTTCAACACGCACGATCATTTCGCGAAACGGCCTGTCATCGGCATCTTCGAAAGAAACATTTGCCCAGTCATTTTCCAGCAAATACTCCATCGTATTGGCCTGACTTATATAGATTACATCACCAACAGTGATTGAAGATGCATCTGCTAAAGTCAGTTGCTTGGAACCTGCCGCCTCAGTGGCTTCGATTGAAGTAATCAAGGTTTTTTCACCTCCGATTACTTCAATCGCATTGCCGCCGGTTCCCTGCTGAAACGTAAAATTTAATATTGTGCCTGATTCACTTTCGCCGGACAGGGTTACATCATCCCGATTGATCTCAAGTGTTTGGGTAAATTCATGCAAGCCTTCCTGCAGGCTGATTGTAGCACCGGCCTCTGCATTCTCGATGATTGAATTGATTTCCTCTGCACTCACCCCCACAGAAATGGAATAGGTATTGGTCTGGGCATCAAACTGCACCGGTTCTTCAGGCGTTTCTTCCTGATTATCATTATCCGACTTTTTCTGCTGTTTCAGTTCCTGCCTTACTTCTTGCCAATGGGTTTTAAGGCTTTGAAAACTGTCAAATTCAATACCAAGATTATCCAGATAATCAGAGCCGGCTTTTTCACTGATTTTATCCTGCAGGGCTTCCAGTTTTTCTTGTTGGCGCTCTGCCTTCGCCTCTTGTCTGGCTTCCAGTTTTGATTCCTTCCAAAAATCCCTCAATTCGCTAAATGTAGAAACTTGAGTTGCATGCTCTTGAAGATAATCTTCGCCAAACTTGTCTGAAAACTTTTGCTTCAGGTCTTCCAGGCGTTCTTGTTGCCTTGAGCTCAAGCTTTGATCTTGGATAAAGTTGGAACCGATATAGAAGTCGGACTTTGCCATTTGGATATTCCCTTTAGAGTGCCACCGCCGGAAAATCCCCTACTTACGTTACGTTATATTTCTGCTTGATAAACTACAAGACCCAAATTTTCATTCTTGTAGTCATGGTAACCAAATGGATAATTTAGTGAATTATGGAATCATCGTGCATCCGAAAAGCGTTTCCAAAGATGTAGGGCTTTTCAAAAGCCTGCTTGAATTTTCGGCTTTAAGCCTCACATAGAGATCTGAAATACAAATAATTGGAGCAAGCCATGAGCAACGATACATATACCCCACCAAAAGTCTGGAAATGGGATGCAGGAAACGGCGGGAAATTTGCAAATATAAATCGTCCGGTTTCTGGGAGTACACATGAAAAAGAACTCCCAAGGGGCAAACACCCTCTCCAATTGCATTCCATGGGAACACCCAATGGTGTCAAGGTTACTGTTATGCTTGAAGAGCTTCTGGCTGCAGGACATTCTGGTGCAGAATATGATGCATGGATGATACAAATCGGCGAAGGTGACCAATTCGGCAGTGGATTTGTTGAAATTAACCCAAACTCCAAAATCCCTGCCTTGATTGATACGACGACAGATCCACAAACAAGGGTTTTTGAATCCGGATCCATCTTGTTTTATCTTGCAGAAAAGTTTGGTGCCTTCATGCCTGAAGATCACAAGGGCCGCACGGAATGCATGAACTGGCTATTCTGGCAGATGGGGTCAGCTCCATATCTTGGTGGCGGCTTTGGCCATTTTTATGCATATGCTCCAGAAAAATATGAGTATCCCATCAACCGTTTTTCAATGGAAATCAAACGTCAGCTTGATGTGCTGGACAAGCATCTGGTAGAAAACGAGTTTTTCTGCGGAGATGAATATACAATTGCAGACATCGCCATCTGGCCCTGGTATGGCGCACTGGTCAAAGGTCTGTTGTATGGCGATTCTGCCACTTTCCTTGAGACCAATTCCTACAAAAACATGCTGCGCTGGACCAATTCAATTGCTGAGCGGCCTGCTGTCAAACGCGGGCGTATTGTCAATCGCACAATGGGCGCTGCCAATGCTCAGTTGAGAGACCGCCATTCAGCTTCTGACATTGACGAGGTGTTGGCAAAGCCTGCGGAATAACTCAGGGTTATTCAAGAACTATAAATCTTGAGAGCGGCTTTTGTATCCAGATCTATACTGGCCGCCTCGCCCAACTCCACCTCGATAACTAAATCCTGATTGGCTGCAAGAATATGTTTTGCACCAACATCCCCAGTTATGGATTGAAGTTCTGCAAAATAGGCCCTTGGCCAAAGAACCGGATTTCCACGCTTCCCCTTATGAGATGCCACAACAATGGCATTGGGGTTCTCAATTGAACTGGCAGCCATCCTGTCAATCATTTGCGATGTTACAAACGGCATGTCACCCAGCATTACAAGGATATGAGTAAACCTGGATTCAATCGCCTTGAGGCCTGCAGCCAAGGAACTGGATAATCCAAGTTCATAATCAGGGTTTTCAATTTGGCTTATGTCGAGATCCTCAACCACAGCATAGACTTTTTCTGCTTCATGGCCTGTAACCATAAAAGCGTGATCTATTGAAGACATGGATAAGGCTTCTGCCACATGTCGCACCATTGGTTTTCCATCAACATCGATGGTCATTTTATTATCCTCACCCATGCGGCGGGATTGTCCCGCTGCCAGGATGAGTCCTGCAATTTTATTCTCAATATCAGTGGATTTTTCACGCGGATGAGGTCTTGCACCCGTTTCCATTAACAAGCCGCCTACCCCAAGCCCGCCAATTTCTTGTGAAGTCACAACTGTATTCTTATCTTTTCTCCCGAGATGGCTTGGTCGCTTCATGTAGTGAGCTGATGCCAC
>CALDZZ010000074.1 GCA_937944075.1 uncultured Rhizobiaceae group bacterium | reverse complement strand
GCAATATTTCGGCTCAGCCTTTGATGACGTCATTGATGGCGGGAGCCTCGCTGACAGACTCTATGGACTTGGCGGAGCTGACGTCATTAGCGGCGGCGATGAGAATGATAATCTATATGGCCAAACGGGTAATGATACGCTCAATGGTGATGCGGGTGAAGACTTCCTTTGGGGTGGTCTTGGTAACGACAACCTATTTGGGGGTGATGATAACGACTTGCTTAAGGGCGATGGCGGTAATGACATAATTTATGGTGGGCAAGGTGATGACCGTTTAGACGGTTCTTCCGGTCATGATGAATTGTTTGGTAATGATGGCGATGATTACATTACTGCCGGCACTGGTAATGATATTCTATCTGGCGGTGCTGGTAATGATATTCTATTCGGTGAGGGTGGAAATGATGAAATCATTGGCGGAGATGGAAACGACCGCATAGAAGGTGGCTCAGGCCATGATATTTTCTCTGGTGGCGCTGGTAATGACACATTCTCAGGTGGTACGGGTGAAGATGTTTACAAGTATCTGTTTGAAGATCTAGCCAATGGGGAAGAGCTCTATACCGATGTAATCAGTGACTTCTCAAAAGTTGATATACTCGACTTCAGTGCGCTGGATATTGACGTAAGTGATGTTCTTTTCAATGATGATGGTCAGGATACGCTCGTTTCAGCTAATATCGATGGCACCGTATATCATGTAGCAGGTCTGGAAGGCCGTGTAGGACTTGATGCTCAGACACTGTTTGATGATGGGTTGCTTCTACTATAATTTCCTAGGCGACAACTTTAAGAGGCGCTCTCTTGAGCGCCTTTTTTATTGGCTTGAGGGGTGTCCCGGTTTGTGCTCTTTCTGTGGCAGGTAAAATATCATGACTTGGCCAGATGCCGGTTTTCAAACATTCAGCGTAGCCATTGTTTAGATTTGCTTCAATCATCTTTTGTGCAGCAAGATCATGGTCATAGTCCAGGTAGTTTGTATCCAGAATCAAGTGGTTGTCAGAGGCTTCAATCGTGGCATACCAGACACGAGTTGTTCCATCATTGGCTGGCATGCCTGCAGCGCCTGAATTAATCCAGAGTTTATCATTCAGGGGCCCTATGAATGGAATGCCTGAATGGCCAGTAATATAACCATCCACATTTGCGTCATCTTTAACCGTTTGGAGGTTGGAAGGGAAAATGAAATCATTTATTGAAGCAGGTGTTGAATGGGTGACCATAAAAACATGTCCGCCTATATCTACATTCAAACTACGTGGTAGTGATCCCATCCAGCCGGCAGTATCCATATCTATTTCAGATTTGCAGAATTCATACCATTGCCTTGATAAAAGACTGCATTCACTGCCTTCTTCAAAGCCGCAGCCACAATCCTGGGCGCCTTGCGCAATGGCTTCTTCACAATTTCCCATGATGATGTGTTGAACATTGTTTCGGATCAAATTCACAGTTTCCTGGGGATTGGCGCAATAGGCCACCATGTCTCCGGTAAATATCATTTGAGAAGCAGCAAATCCCAGTGCAGAAGCCTTTTCAAGGATGGCTTGTGTGGCCTGGAAATTGCCGTAAGCGCCACCAAAAATGAAGGCACGATTGCCAAACTGACAAATGTTTTGAATGGATGTTTGTGTCATGAGGTGGCGATAGCATGACTTTTTATTCTGCGGCAATGTGAAAAACCGTTTGATGGCTTGCGGTTCACGAAAATTTGCGTCACTAAACCCTATGACTGCAGGAACAAACAGAACACGTGAGCTTATCACTGGCGGGCCCGTAATTATTTTGGTGGAACCCCAGTTGGGTGAAAACATTGGCATGGTGGCAAGGGCGATGGCCAATTTCGGTTTGAGCGAATTGCGTCTTGTTAATCCACGAGACGGATGGCCCAACGAAAAAGCAAGGGTAGTTGCCAGCAAGGCTGATCACGTTATTGATGCTGTGCGAGTTTTTGATACGCTGGAAGATGCAATTGGAGACCTCAACCGGCTTATGGCTACAACCGCCAGACAACGCGACATGCTTAAGCCGGTACTGGCGCCTGATGTTGCTTGCCAACTGGTAAAGTCAAGAATGGATGCAAACCAGAAGGTTGGTATTCTCTTTGGTCGGGAGCGGTGGGGGCTTGAAAACCATGAAGTAGCGCTTGCTGACGAAATTATTACCTTCCCTGTCAATCCAGCCTTTGCGTCTCTCAACATTGCACAAGCGGTGCTGCTGATGTCCTATGAATGGATGCGCACTTCAATCGGTGAGGGGGAGACACGTTTCAAGTCACCTGATAGAATCCCTGCCGAGCGCAAAAGTCTTACCAAACTGATGGAGCATCTTGAGGCAGCGCTTGATGAAGCTAAATATTTTTACCCGCCGGAACGTCGTGAGCGCATGACGGTAAACTTGCGCAATATTTTTGCACATGCCGGGTTACAGGAGGCTGAAGTTCAATCCCTTCATGGCGTGATAGCAGCGCTTGAACGACGCTGGATGAAACCTCGTAGTGAGAGATCAAAGTCTGAAGAATTGTAATTTGACTTGAAAAGCCGCCCTTCATGCGGCATCAAGCTGTCATTTCAAGATAACGCAGATCAAAGATGGATAGTGCCATTAAAACCTGGGGTCAAAATTTCACAGGATTTTTCAAGCTGATTTCAGAACGAAAGATTGCTGAAACTCATTCGCTGTTACCAAAAATGGCTGTGTTCTTTCCAACAATAAGTTTGTTCATTGTCGTGATTGTTGCCACATATTTTATGTTGGATCCATTGTATATGGACTGGTTCAAAGTGAATGACACGGATAATCCTGACAGCATATTTTCCAAAACGACAGACCTTGCCCAGGTTCACTGGTTTTTGGTGCCTACCGGTCTATCGCTTATCCTGATTTCAATCTGGAAACTCAGACCAGTAGATAAATCTGATCTTTTGAAATGGCATCATCGGTTTATGGGGGTCTATTTTATCTTTACTGCCATCGTCTTTAGCGGTCTTTTGACCTTGCTATTTAAAAATCTTTTTGGCCGGGTTAGGCCGAATTATTATGATGGAAGCAACCTTTGGCAGTCAGTGCCATTTGGTGGAGAATATGCGTTTTTGAGCTTTCCCTCAGGCCATGCAACAACTGCAGGGGCCGTTGCTATGATTGTGTTCCTGTTTGCTCCGAGATTTGGCCTGTTTGGGATCTTGTTTGCTGTGTGGATTGCAGTTTCCAGGTTGTTTGTTGGTGCTCATTATCCTTCAGACGTTGTTGCAGGGCTTATGGTCGGTGCTGTTTTTACATGGATGTATGCGCGCTCATTTGCCCGCAAACGCATGCTTTTCAAGTTTACAGACAAAGGTGGCCTTGCATTTCGCAAGCCTAATGGTTCCCGTTAACCGACAAACAGGTTATTATTGATTCCTGTGGCTTAAACGAGATAATTTTTTTCATGACAGTTCTAGTTTTTGATTCCGGTATTGGTGGCTTGTCTGTATTGCGCGAAGCTCGTGTCATGATGGGTAACCGCAAGTTTGTGTATGTTGCTGACGATGAGGCCTTTCCTTATGGCGATTGGGATGAGCAGCCTTTATGTGATCGCATGGTTGAATTATTTGGTCGACTTTTAGAAAAATGGCGTCCTGAAATATCAATCATTGCCTGCAACACAGCTTCCACTATTGGCATATCTGCCTTGCGTAATGCTTTTCCGGATCAGCAGTTTGTAGGTACGGTTCCTGCTATTAAACCTGCTGCGGAACGCACAGCCTCCGGTCTTGTGTCTGTGCTTGCTACGCCGGGCACTGTCAAACGGCAATATACGCAGGATTTGATCGATCAATACGCCAGTACATGTCATGTGACCCTAGTGGGAAGCACCAAACTTGCCGGTTTGTCAGAAACTTACATGCGGGGCGGTTTTACGGATGAAGAGGCTGTTAAAGCTGAAATCATGCCTTGCTTTGTGGGTGAGGGCATTAGAAGAACTGATATTGTCGTATTGGCCTGTACCCATTATCCGTTTTTGGCAAACAGAATGCGTAAAATGGCGCCTTGGCCAGTAGACTGGATTGATACCTCGGAAGCCATAGCGCGGCGAGCGACAACTTTGCTGGAACCACTTTCGGATGTTGCTTTGGAAAAACAAACCCGGGATGAGGCTTATTTTACGGCTGGTACGCCGGATAATGCCACTGCAAACCTGCTTTTGGGATTTGGCCTCAAGCATTTGACAGAAAAGATTTAAAAGGCCCTAACAGCCGTTTTGCCAATGAAATATTGATTGACATTAAAGGGTGGTCTGGGTAGTAGACACGTGATCTAAATTATTGTGTTAATTTGATCATCAACGTATCCCGTGAATGTATCTGCGAAACGTGAGTAGAACATTCTGTCGGCAAGGCTAAATGGTCTTACAAAGGAGGGTACGTTTCCTTCATCCAAAACTTTAAGTTTTGGATGTAAATTATTGTTTTTGAACAAAGGAAATGTAATGAGCAAGCGTATTTCTACTAAATACAAAATTGATCGCCGTTTGGGCGAGAATATCTGGGGTCGTCCCAAGTCTCCAGTGAACCGTCGTGAATATGGTCCTGGTGAACATGGTCAGCGTCGCAAGGGCAAACCTTCTGATTTTGGTATCCAGCTACACGCCAAACAAAAACTGAAAGGTTATTACGGTAACATTTCGGAAAAACAATTCCGCCGCATTTATGGCGAAGCGGTTCGTCAAAAAGGTGATACTTCCGAGAATCTTATTGGTCTTCTCGAGAGCCGTCTTGATGCAATTGTATACCGCGCAAAATTTGTGGCAACGGTTTTTGCAGCACGTCAGTTTATCAACCATGGCCATGTCATGGTAAACGGCAAGAAAGTTGATATTGCATCTTACCGTTGTAAGGTAGGCGATGTTGTTGAAGTTCGCGAAAAATCCAAGCAGCTTGCTTTTGTTCTAGAAGCAATTCAACTGGCTGAACGCGATGTTCCTGACTATATTGATGCTGATCACAGCAAGATGACTGCCACTTACGTTCGCAAACCAGCATTTGGTGATGTGCCATATCCTGTTGTCATGGAACCAAACCTTGTGGTCGAATTCTACTCACGTTAAGCATGTGAAACATTTGTAATACGTAAATGCCCGGCTTGTCTGGGCATTTTTTTTGCATTTCATCAATCATTTTGCCTTACAGTGAAATAATAGAACATCTTCAACATCAAAACATGTTTACGCGGACTTAGACAAAGTCATGCACTGAAAACTTGATTGAGTTGAGCGTTATAGTTATAGTATGTTACCTAAGGTAAGAAATTCAGGGGTTTTTTATGACTGGCAATAATATGACAATGCGGGTGATTTTTACTGCACTTCTTGCTGGCAGCATGCTTTCGGCACCGATATCTGCTGATGCTGCAGAGAAAAAGCGTAAAAACCTTTTTGAAATTCTGTTCAAGAAAAACAAGCTTTCAAAGAAGAAGAGCAAAAAGACTGTTAAGGTTGTAAAAGTCAAAAAGAAAAAGCAGGTCGCTGTCAAAAAAACCAAGAAGAAGATTGTCAAGCAGGCCAAAAAACTACCCAAAATAGAAAGTAGCAAAAACTATACTTACAAGGTTGCCAAACGCGCTCCAATTGTGCTTGTTGCAGCGCCATTGAAGTACGCGCTTGCTGAGACGGACTCTCAAAAAATCTCTGACGAAAAGATTGAGATGTCACGTTTTACAGCGGACATTGTAAATGCTGGTAAAGTTGCCTTGCGCGCAGAACAACATCTGGCAAAAGCGATCAGCGATTATTACAAGGACAATCAATCTTATAACTGGATCAATGAAAACGGTTCTCTGAATGATAGAGCGCTCGCTGCCATGAGTGTTTTGCAGACCGCTGACGAATATGGTCTGAGAGTAGAGTATTACAAGGTTGAACCATTTGAGATTGTGTCTCAATCGGAGGATATTGACAGCAAGATTCGGTCTCGCGAAATGCTTAGCCGTGAAGTTGCACTTACAACTGCAATTTTGAGATATGCCATGGATGCAAGGTTTGGGACAATCAATCCCAACAAGCTTAGTGGCTATCACGATTTCCCCGTTCACGATGCCAAGGTTCCTGACGTACTAGAAGAAGTCATGGGCTCCAGCATTATAAAACACAGCCTTCAGGCCTTTCATCCATCCAATGAAAAGTTTTCTGCTTTGAGGCGTGAGCTTTTGTCACTCAAGTCTCAAGAAGATGATTTAATCAAGCTTGACCCCAAGACATTTATCAGGCCGGGGCAGGAGCATGCTGAACTGCCTAATGTTATCCAAGCCGTCCGCAAGCGTGGGTCTGCTGAATTGCTGGAAAAGCATTCAGAAGTGCTGGAAGAGTATTATGGATATCTTGACTATGACAAACGGCTGGTTGCTGCTGTCAAAGACTATCAAAAGGAAGTGGGGCTTGGAGCGGATGGTATTGTTGGACGTAATACCATAACCAAGCTTGCCGGAATTTCGTCAGACGACAAGGCACGTAAACTTGCATTATCGATGGAGCGTTTGCGTTGGCATCCTAACCAGTTGGGTGAACGCCATGTGTTTATTAACCAGCCAGAATATCGTGCACGTTATATTGAGAATGGCAAAGAAGCATTGTCCATGCGTGTGGTTGTTGGCAAGAAGAGTAACCAGACTAATTTCTTCTATGATGAAATCGAGCATGTGGTTTATAATCCATATTGGGGAGTTCCAGCCTCGATCATTGTGAATGAATTCACACCCAAGTCGATTGCCAATCCTGCCTATCTTGATCAACGCGGGTATGAATTGAAAACCTGGGGTGGCAAGAAACTGAAATCTTCCAATATCAATTGGAGCAAGGTTGGAATTAGGCCGAATTTCAGTGTCCGTCAAAAACCAGGTCCGAAAAATGCGCTTGGCAGTCTGAAAATCATGTTCCCCAACAAACACGCCATATACATGCATGATACGCCAGCCAAGGCCCTGTTTAATCGCGAGCATCGCGCATACAGCCACGGGTGTGTCAGACTACATGACCCTCAAGCCATGGCTGCTGCAGTTCTCGGCAAGTCCAAAAGACAGGTTAACTCTTTTATCAAGCAGGGCAAAAACAAGACTGAAAAACTATCAGTCAAAGTGCCTGTTTATGTTTCATACTTTACTGCCTGGCCTCAAGAGGATGGGACAGTCAAATACTTCAACGACATGTATGAGAGAGATAATCACTTGATGAAGGCATTCAAGGCAACCCAGAAAGCCCGGTCAATCAGTATAAGTTCCTGATTTATATATGTATTATTAAAAAAGCCACCTGAAATCACAAGTGGCTTTTGTGTTATTGCAGTTCATATGTTTCTAGCGTTTTGCAAACTTTATTGTACCAACGCTGAAGTTTTTGCCGCTCTTTGGGTCTGTGCGGCTTATGGCAACGTCAAAGCTTGAGGCGTTTTTGACATTCATTGTAATACGGGCAGAAACATCCTGTTTGCCAATTCTGTCTTTTGCCTTGAAGCTGAAGTTGATTTTTGAGCCGCTTCGCTTTCCACTAAAATTGCTTTGTTTCAAGTTGGCCAGAGAACGAAACATGTTAGCCCGGTAGGAATTGCCACTGGTCTGTTCGATAAATCCGTTTAGGCTGAAAACAAAACCACTAACGGCACAATTGCCAGTCATCTTTAGCTTTTTTGCACCATCCGGTTTGCCACTCAGGCGACAGCGAATTGATTCCTTCTTTGCTTTTGGGCCAGATTTAACAAGACCTTTGCCTCTGAAACTACCAGTCATGTTATCAAATATTTTAGGTGAAGCACTCACCTGTAGGGTAGTGGTGGGCACTGCCAATATTGCCAATGACAAGGTAGTTGCTGCGAGTAGTTTATTTAACATTCAATCCTCCCGGAGGGTTTACTTGCTGACTTCCTGTTTGTTTAGAAGAGCCAAATAAGCTGGTAACTGGAATATATCTGCCAAAAAGGCAAAGACCAAGGTCATAATAACAACCAGAGCAAAGACTGCCATGGCGGGTAATGTGCTGAAACACATGATGATAAGGCCACCAGACAGTATCAGTGTAGTCGAAAATAGCGCTGGCGTAACCTCTTTCAAGGCACCTGCAACGGCGGGCAAATTATCGTGATCACGCCTGTTCAGCATGTATTGATTGAGCATGTGAATGGAATCATCAACTGCAATGCCAAAGGCAACGGTGAGGGCAACGGCTATAGACATGTTGAGTGGTATTCCCAACAAATACAGGATTAACTCAACACAGACTATTGGTAACATGTTGGGCACAAAGCAGGCCAAACCCAGTTTTATGGAGCGTGTGGAAATTGCAATGAGGATGATTGAAAGCAATACAGCAACCAAAAGGCTGATACGCAGGTTATCCATTAATCGAGGCGCTACGACACCAGACAGGACTGGATAGCCTGTTATCTTCACAAATTCCTCAAGTTTGCGCTTTTCCAAAGCGAGGTTCATCTTCGAAAGCCGTTCCTGCATTTCGCTTTCAGACAGATTTGCGGAGGAAAATATTGTAACCAATACCTGTGATTTGTCTTCTGAGATAAAGCGACTGGTCAAAAAGCGGGGCAGTTCATCAATGAGCTCTTCATTAATCTGTCCGCCTGCCTTTTTGATCTCGTCTGCAAAGTCTGCAAGAGAGTAAAACGATCCTGCCGGAAAAACGTCTTTTACGGCTTCTATGGTATCATAAACGCGCTCTTCGTTTTTTGGATCATCAAGAGTCAACTCTTGGTTCATATCAACAATTGCAAACAGTGGAGTAGAGCCATAGTAAGTGCTGTCTATAAATGTTTCACTCTGGCTGACTTCTGATTGAGTACCAAGATAATCAATAAGCCGGAACCTGCTGTCGATAACAGTGTGAGCATAAAGACCGGCGGCACATAATAACAAGCCACAGACCAATACTGCTTTTCTGTAATTCAACAGTTTCATGGCAGGGCCTGCAATCAAACCGACCTTGCTTGCAACGCTTCTGCGGGGCTTGAAGCCTGCCTTGCTTGCCCAATAGGCGCCAAGGGGAAGGGCGACAACCACGCAGACAAAGCCTCCCAGAACAGCCAGTGCGCCTACGATACCAAGTTCATACAATCCATTATTGCCGCTCAGGCATAGTGACAATAAGGCAGCAGCGGTCGTCACGGATGACAGGGCACAAGCAGGGCCTACTTCACGAATAGCCTGATTTAGACTTACGAGAAAATCATCTTCTTTCTCGCTCAGCTTTTGCCATTTCAAATAGAGGTGAAGTGTGTCTGCAAAGACAATAACGATGATCAAGGCCGGTAAAATATTGGTTAGAAAATTCAAGCTTGTTCCGGTTAATCCAGCCCCTCCCAGAAACCATCCGATCGACAATAGAGATGGTAGGGCGCAGAGTGCCATCGCCATGGGCTGGCGAAAGAGCACAAATGCCAAGACAGCACAAAACAGAAAGGCCATTGGCGCAAGCAGCATAAGATCTGAAACAATCGAATGTATCAGGTCTGCCCTGATTGCCGGTTGGCCCGCAATGGTTACACTGACCGTTTCCGAGTTGAATTCCTTGCCCAGTTCGGTCAGTGCATCCATTGTTTCCTGAACGTTCTTGTCCTTTGTGGCTTCTGCCTTTGTGTAAACCACCATGACTGCAGAATCGAAATTGGGACTGAACAAGGATTGTGAACTGGGAATGTCTTTAGCAAGTTGTTTAAGGGAAGCAAGCACTTCAGCATCGCTGTTGTATTCAGCCGGTAATGCAGATTGCCAACCTTCATCCGGCCCGCCATATTTTACTAGTGAAAATATCGATAAAATGCTTTCGACACGTTCATCAAGTTGAAACTCGAAGTTGAGATCGCGAAATGTTTCAATCCCTTCAATCGTTGCAAGATTTTCAACTCGCATCAGGATAACAGCGTCATTATTGAAATTTCTGAATTGTCCCAGAAGCTCATCGTAATCGGAAAGTTCCTGAGAATTGTCTCGCAGGATTTCAATGTTTTCACCTGAGAACTCAAGCCTGCTTATGCCGATGGCAGCAGCCAGGGAAATCATGATCATGACAAGTGTTGCGATCAATGGATATCGTAATGAAACCAGCCCAAGTTTATGAAGTCCAAAACCATTTATCATTTGTTACGAATCTCTACGCATTTCAGTCTGCAAAGCTTACTTCAGACAAGTTACGAATTCGAGCATGAAAGAGGTTCAAAATAATTTTAAACCCTTGAGGCTGGCGTGGCCGTCTTTTGCTATGATGATGTGATCATGGACGGTGATACCCAGTGAGGATGCTATTTCATTTATGGTTTTGGTCATCTCGATATCAGCACGCGAGGGGGTCGGGTCGCCTGAAGGATGGTTATGGACCAAAATGATTGCAGTTGCTGATAATTCCAGTGCCCGCTTCACAACTTCCCTTGGATAGACAGGTGTATGATCGACAGTACCGATTTGCTGAACCTCATCCTTGATCAATTTGTTTTTTTTATCGAGAAACAAAATCCGGAACTGTTCCTTGTCTTCAAACGCCATGGCTGCACGACAATAATCAATGACGGAGGACCATGATCCCAGCAAGGGCTTCTCGCGTACCTGGCCTGAAATGAGTGCTTCTGCCGAGGCTTTCACAATTTGAAAATCTACAATTGTGGCTTGGCCCAACCCCTTGACTTCCTTCAGCCGGTCGGGATGTGCTGCAAGCACCTCGGAAAAAGACCCGAAAATACTGATTAGCTGTTTAGCGAGTGGTTTTGTATCCCGTCTGGGGATTGATCTGAATAAAAGCAATTCAAGAAGTTCATATTCAGCAAGGGCATCAGCACCGCTTTTCATGAAACGGGCTTTTAGTCTGCTGCGGTGCCCATGAGCATGATTCACACTTGAGCCAGCTTCCTTGAAGCCGTTTTGTTCTTTTTCCATCCGCCTCTTAAAGCCTGTGTTATGAGTATGGCGGAAGTGTATATCCTGCAGGGGATTGCGTAAATATCTCGCAACCATTTTCTGTAACGCCGACACTATGCTCAAATTGCGCTGTGAGTGATCGGTCTCTGGTGACAGCTGTCCAACCATCACCAAGAACCTTGACGCTCGGTCTGCCAAGATTAATCATGGGCTCAATTGTAAAAATCATTCCTGGGCGCAATTCGACGCCTTCGTTTGCTCGTCCATAATGCAGTACATTTGGGGCGTCATGGAAAAGTTTGCCAACGCCATGTCCGCAAAATTCGCGGACAACAGAGCATCTTTCGTTCTCGGCGTATTTTTGAATGGCTTCGCCGATATGACCTGTCGTATTACCGGGTTTCACAGCTTCAATGCCAAGCATCAGGGAATTATAGGTAACTTCAATCAAACGCTCTGCTGCACGCTTGATTTCACCTACGGCATACATGCGACTTGAATCGCCATGCCAGCCATCGATAACGTATGTTACATCTACATTAATGATCTCACCTTCACGCAATGGCTTTTCATTTGGAATGCCATGACAGACAACGTGATTTATTGATGTACAACAGGATTTTTTAAAGCCACGGTAATTTAGGGTCGCAGGAAAGGCATTGTTTTCTTCACCAAATTTGGCAACAAAATCATCTATTTCCTGTGTAGTTACGCCTGGCTTGATGACATGAGAGAGTTCATCAAGGCAACGTGCTGTAACCTGTGAGGCTTTTCGCATCCCTGCAAAGTCTGCATCATTGTATAATTTTATGGCACCCGTATTTTTCATAGGGGCGTTAGCTGCCTCGATGTAAGCTGTCATCGTGATCCTTTATAATCTTCCGAATTATAAACTATCCTTGATTTTCAAAAGGTCAATGGCTTCTATGCCTTCCGGCGTTACATTGCAGCAGATTGCAATGGCTTTTACGCCTTTATCTTTTGCACGGATATAAGCGTCATAGTAATTCGGGTCCAGATCACTTGCGAATCCGAAGGTATCGCCATCATTACGCTGGATCACATAAAGCATTGTGGCTTCATTGCCTTTTCCAACCTCCCTTGCCAATTCATCAAGATGCTTGGCGCCACGCGCGGTAACGCTATCAGGAAATTCGTGTAAGTTGTGGGTGCGCATAAAGTGTACGTTCTTTACTTCCACATACATGTCTGGTTTGTGTTCATCCTTCAGTAAAATATCAATGCGTGAGTTCTCGCCATATTTCACTTCTGTTTGCAAGGTTTGGTAATTACAGAGTTGGGGAATTTTACCTGCTTCGATTGCTTCTCTGGCAATTTTGTTTGGGTGAGTGGTATTGACGCCAACCATTACCCCGTCCACCTCAATGATTTCCAGGGAGTAGCGAAGTTTTCTCTTCGGGTTTTGACTGTCTGAAATCCAGGCGCGATTACCCGGTTCTGTTAGTCCCTGCATTGAACCTGGGTTGGCGCAATGCACGGTTATGATATCACCATTGGCAAGTTCAACATCGGCTAGAAAGCGCTTATATCGCTTTACCAGCCGTGTCTCAATCAAGGGTGGATCAAACCTCATTTTTCAAAGGAGTGCGGCTTAAAAGAATCCGCCACCACGGTTCCACCAGCCTTTTTTCTTTTTGTCGTCTTTTTGAGTGTCATCCTTGGACGTTTCAGATGAAGCGTCCGCTACTTCTTCAGTTGAAGAGGTTTTCTCAGCAGGCTTGTCTTCCTGCTCTGCTGTTTCGTTGGTGGAAACATCCTCATCCGGCTTTACGCGCCTTGTTGTACGTCTTCTTTTTGGTTTTTCAGGTTCTGCAGGTTTAGCTTCTTGCGTATCGACGGACGGTGCTTCTGCTACAGGTTCTTTCTTGGTAACAGGGGCTTTTCGTCTCGTGGTTGAGCGTGACTTTGGCTTTTCATCCTGTTCAGAGGACTCGTCAGTGTTTGCAGACACATCATCAGAGGTTTTTGCTGTTAATGCTTGAGGTTCTTCCTGTTCGGTTGATTCCGGCTTAGAGGCTGCTTCTCCATCGCTGGATTCTTCAGCACTGTCTTCGCCAGCGTTGTTTCTACGGCCACCGCGTTTGCCTCTACGGCGTTTTTTACGTGGCTTTTGATCATCATCATTGTCAGAGACTTCGGTATCCTGATCGCTTTCTGATTTTGATTCCTCACTGTCAGTTTGAGCATTATCAGACTCAGACTGGTTATGATCTTCCTGATTGTTACGACGACCACGACCGCGTTTTTTACCGCGTGTGTTTTTATCGTCATCTTCTGCTTCATCAACGGAAGCATCCTGATAACCGACAGCCGTGGACTTGACTTCACCTGTGGCTAATTCGCCTTTGGTGATTTCAAAATCCTGACCTTTGATCTGGTTTGTGCCTTCAATAAGAATTGAAAGACCATAGCGGTTTTCAAGCTCTACAAGCGCTTCACGTTTATGATTCAGGATATGCATTGCAATTGCAGGCGTAGTCTTGATGACAGCGTCGTAACGATTATGGCGAGAAACATGTTCCTCTATGGCGCGGAATACATGCAGTGCAATAGCCGAGTCTGAACGAACATGCCCGGTTCCGCCGCACATTGAACAGACATCCATTGTGCTCTCAAGCACACTGGCACGCATGCGCTGGCGTGACATTTCCATTAGGCCAAAGTGCGAAATTCGGCCAACCTGAATGCGTGCGCGGTCATTTTTCAGACAATCCTTGAGTTTTTTCTCGACTGCACGGTTATTACGTTTTTCCTCCATATCAATGAAGTCTATTACAATCAAACCTGCAAGATCCCGCAACCTGAGCTGGCGCGCAACTTCTTCGGCTGCTTCCAGATTGGTTTGCAAAGCAGTATTTTCAATCGAATGCTCGCGTGTTGATCGCCCGGAATTGACATCGACAGCAACCAAAGCCTCTGTCTGGTCAATAATCAGATAACCGCCTGATTTAAGGGTAACCTGAGGGGTAACCATTTTATCAAGCTGTGTTTCCACGCCAAACTTTGCAAAAATTGACTGTTTGTCACGGTGAAGCTTTACCTTGTTGGTGGCGTTGGGCATGAGCATTGTCATGAAGTCCTTGGCTTCCTTGAAGCCATTTTCACCAGCAACAACAACTTCGCCTGTGTCCTTGTCATACAAGTCACGAATGGATCGTTTAATTAGGCTGCCTTCTTCATAAACAAGACAAGGAGCAGAAGAGGAAAGGGTCAGGTTTCTGACCTGTTCCCACAATCTCATCAAATAATCAAAGTCTCTTTCTATTTCCGCGTTTGTGCGAGAAGCACCGGCTGTACGCAGAATGACACCCATTCCATCTGGTACATCCAGACCGGTTGCAACTGCCTTTAAGCGTTTTCTGTCTGCCGCGTTGGTAATCTTGCGTGAAATGCCGCCACCGCGAGCTGTATTTGGCATCAAAACGGAATATCGACCTGCCAAAGACAAATAAGTGGTAAGCGCGGCGCCTTTATTGCCGCGTTCTTCCTTTACGACTTGAACCAGCAACACCTGTCTGCGCTTTATGACTTCCTGAATTTTATAATGACGACGTTGACGGCGAGGGGGTGTTGGAACCTCTTCCAATGCATCTTCCTGGCCTACAGACTCAATGCCTTCATCGCGGTTTTCGTCTTCTTCACTATTGTCGTCAGCCGTATCATCTGACTTGGCGTCTGTATCTTCATCTGTTTTGTCAGACTTTTTTGCGCGTGGTTTGCGTCTTGGAGCCCGTTTTTTTGGCTTTGACTTTTCTTCTTCACCATCTTGGTCTGAAGCAGTTTCCTCAGAAGAGTTTGCTTCATCCGTTTGGGTCGCAGCCTGTTCGGTTTCCTCAGGAGAAGGGTTGTCTTCAGTTGCTTTCTTTTTGGCTGGTGATGCCTTGCGTCTTGTTGAGCGGCGTTTTGGCTTTTCTTCAGCTACACTCTCACTCTCTTCATCACTGCTTTCGCCTTCATCATTTGCATCTGGCAAATCCTCTGAAATGGAATCCATTTCAATGATAGCTGCCATGGTTGTTGGCGTGTCATCATCATCGTCATTGCCTTCTGTATCGTCAGCTTCCGCTTTCTTTACAGGTGCTTTTTTGCGCCTTGTTGAACGGCGCTTTGGCTTTTCTTCTTCCTGTTCGCTTTCCTCATTGCCAGCTGAAGTCTCAGCGGGCTGTTCGTCAGTTTCTTCTGTAGTTTCTGTGACTTCGTCAGCTGCTTTTTTGCTTACAGGAGCTTTCTTGCGTCTTGTTGAGCGGCGTTTTGGTTTTTCTTCCTGCTCAGCATCGTCTTCGTTGACTTGCGAAGCATCCAAGGCGCTTGCATCTGAACCATCTTCTTCTGAAACTTCTTGTTCAGGCGCTGTTTCTCCGGAAGTTTTGGCCTTGCGTGAGCGACGACGACGCGGTTTTTTCTTTGGTGCATCGGCTTCATCATCAGCCGTGTCATCATCGTTGTCAGCGGTCACTTCCGTAACGTTGTCCTCAGCTTCTTCGGCATCTCGTGAAGCACGTGCGTCTTCGGCTTCTGCTTCGAGCAAAGCCTGACGATCAGCCATTGGAATCTGGTAATAGTCCGGATGAATTTCTGAAAAAGCCAGGAAGCCGTGGCGATTGCCACCATAATCAACAAAAGCGGCCTGAAGCGAAGGTTCTACCCTTGTTACTTTTGCCAGATATATGTTGCCTCTTAGTTGCTTTTTCTCCTGTGATTCAAAGTCGTATTCTTCAACTCTGTTACCACGTACTACCGCTACCCGGGTTTCTTCCGGGTGGGATGCGTCGATCAACATCTTGTTTGACATGTATTCTTATCTCCGCAGACCTCTGCTCCGGAATTAAAGGCAAGTTTTGCAGAAAGCTTGTCAGGCTTTGCATCCAAAACGAGCAACTTTGCAAAAGTTGCTGCCTAAAACGGGTTTGGTCTGGTAATTTGGTATGGAATGCGGATAACAAGACGTATTTTACGCTCGAAAAGGGCGTTTTGTTTGATCGCTCCTGTTCCTGTTGTAAAATGTCTTTGTCCAGTGCCACGTTTTTTTCCAATATTTGTTTCATTAGGGACTGATGTAAATCAGCCAGTGAAGCGTATAGGGGGAATTTGTTTAAGAGCCACGCCAGTACGCTGTATAAGAGCGATTCAAGAGAAAACTTCATAAAATCGCACAAATCTTTTGTTCATCAAATTGTCCAAGAGCCCCGAATTTGGAAACTTCGCTGCAGAATGTCATTTTACAATGAACATACGAGCCACATTTGATGATTCAATCAATAAGCAAACTTTGCTGCTATCACAAGTAAATTCGGCATGATTGTAAAGATATCTGATTTTCCATGCAATTTTCATATTGTGCTGGTAAAAACAGGCATGCGAGTGATTCATCCAGTTTTTCTATTTGTTTATGTGCTATTTGCTTCTATCAGCACTGTTTTTGCCCAGCAGAATAATGCTGTTTTGCCCGTAGCGATTTCCGGTAATATTGCCGGTGATACTGCAAGCACCCGGTTTTTTCTCGATTTCGACCGAGAGTTGAATTTTAAAACCACTTACATGGAAAATCCTTATCGCATCATCATTGACCTTGATGAAGTCGCATTTGATCTGCAAGGGGATAGCAGTCTGCAACCCAGAGGTATTATTACCTCGGTTCGGTTTGGCCGCATTGCGCAAGGTTCATCCAGAATTGTTCTAACGCTTTCCTCGCCTGTTGAAATCATAAAGTCATCTTTCAAGAAACGTCTTGATGAAGAAACATATCGTTTGCTTCTAGACATGGATTCAACAGATGCAAAAACGTATGCGGACTTGTTGACCGCTCAGCAAAAAAAGCCAAACAGTCGTGCCAATCTGGCCATCAAAGGCGATCGTGTTCGACAAATTGAAAAATCAAATGGCAGGTTTACCATTGTTCTCGATCCGGGACATGGCGGTATAGATGGAGGAGCAGAGGGGGCCAATGGAGCAAAGGAAAAGAATATTGTTCTTGCCTTTGCAAAACTTGCGAAACAAAAGCTGGAAGCTGCAGGCCCATTTGATGTTTTGCTAACGCGAGAAGAAGACAAGTTCATGTCCTTGAAAAAACGACTTGAATTTAATCGGCGAGTTCAGGCTGACTTGTTTATTTCAATTCATGCGGATTCCTTGCGGCAAAGGTTTGTCAGGGGATCCACCATCTATACGCTTTCAAAAAAGGCTTCCGATCAATTTTCTGAAAGGCTTGCAGAAAGTGAAAACAGTGTTGACCTCGTTGCCGGTCTTGCACTGGAACAGGATGAAGAGGATGCAGTCGTCGATATTCTGGTTGATTTGACAACCAGTGAAACAAAGCGGTTTTCCCGCCGTTTTTCCAGCATACTTGTAAAGCGTCTTGGCGAGGAAATTCGCTTAATCAAGAACCCGCAACGTTCCGCTGCGTTTGGTGTCTTGAAGGCACCGGAAGTCCCCAGTGTTCTGCTTGAACTGGGATATCTTTCCAACAAGGAGGACGAGAAGCTTTTGCAAAATAGTGAATGGCAAACCAAAGCCGCCAATGCACTCACAAAGTCTGTTTTTGAGTTTTTCAAACCGCAAATGCGATAGAAGTGCTTGGTTTAGGTTGCAAAACTGCAACAGGGTAAGATTTTACCAATGAATTCAACCTCTACAGTTAAAAATATGCTAAAGGTGTTGTATTAAATCACAATGTCTCCTTATTTGGCGGACATTGATGATCAGGGAACAAATAGCTGTCAGGATGAATAATCCGGATCTCAACAGCTACAAACCATTGTTTACGTGGAATAAATTAGATGTTGCTAAGAATTTTTGGATATTTGTTTGGCATGGGTATGCTGTTGGCAATCCTTGTTGTAGCGGGAATCGCATGGTTTCTTCATGACATGTCGAAAGACTTGCCCGATTATGAAGTCCTAAATGCCTATGAACCACCGGTAACAACACGTATTCATTCCAGTGATGGCTCGCTGATGGCCGAATATGCACGTGAACGCCGCCTGTATCTGCCAATTCAGGCTATTCCTGATACAATCAAGGCAGCGTTTCTTTCTGCCGAGGACAAGAATTTTTACAAACACGGTGGTGTCGATCCATCCGGCATTGCACGCGCGATAGTAACAAACTTCAAAAACCTGGGTAGCGGCAGACGTGCAATTGGTGCGTCTACAATCACCCAACAGGTTGCGAAGAACTTTCTTCTTTCAAATGAGCGTTCTTATGAGAGAAAAATCAAGGAAGCACTGCTTTCCATGCGCATTGAGGCGGCATATTCAAAAGACCGCATTTTGGAACTTTACTTAAACGAAATTTATCTTGGTCTGAGTTCTTATGGTGTGGCTGGTGCTTCATTGACCTATTTTAACAAGTCGGTACATGAAGTTGAATTGCATCAGGCGGCCTATCTGGCAGCTTTGCCCAAGGCACCTAGTAACTACCACCCTTACAGAGATACCGAAAAGGCACTTGAACGACGTAACTGGGTTTTGGACAGAATGGTCGAAAACGGTTACGCAACAAGGCGCGAAGCTGATGAGGCCAAGAAAAAGGGTTTGGATGTAAATCCAAGAAGAGGTTCAACATACCTTACTGCTTCCGAATATTTTTCCGAAGAAGTCAGACGTGAAGTTGTTGATCGCTACGGTGAAGATGCACTTTATGAAGGTGGGCTATCCATTAGAACCACGCTTGATCCGGAGTTGCAATTGAAGGCACGCCAGGCATTGCATTATGGATTGATCAAGTTCGACAAGAAGCGTGGCTACAGAGGACCAGTTGAGAATATGGAACTGGGTGACGACTGGGGAGTTGCCTTGAAAGATGTGAAACCCTTGTCCGATGTGCCGGAGTGGAAGGTAGCCATTGTTCTTTCCGTGGATGCCAATACAGCTACTATAGGCATCAGACCAGGCAAAACTGTTGCTGGTAAACTAAAAGATGTTCGCCGTGCCGGTACAATACAGCTAAAAGACATGGACTGGGCATTAACCTTGCGTTCCAAGGAAGACAAGGTCACCAGAGCAAAAGGTGTTAATGGTGTTCTCAAGGTGGGCGATGTTATCTATGTAGAACCACTTGGTGAAGACAAGGAAAATACAACGAGTTTCCGACTTAGACAAAAACCGGAAGTGTCTGGTGCGCTTGTTGCCATGGATCCGCATACGGGCAGGGTGCTCGCCATGGCAGGTGGTTTTTCATTCGCTGATTCACAATTCAACAGGGCTACTCAGGCTTATCGCCAACCAGGCTCTTCCTTCAAGCCGTTCGTTTACGCTGCTGCCCTTGATAATGGCTACACACCATCTTCAGTTGTACTTGATGGGCCAATCAAGGTTGACCAAGGTGGTGATCTTGGTATCTGGGAGCCAAAGAACTACGGTGGCAAATTCGCTGGCCCTTCCACACTTCGCCTCGGAATTGAAAAATCCCGTAACCTGATGACGGTTCGTCTTGCAAAAGATATGGGCATGCCTCTGGTAGCCCAATATGCCGAGCGTTTTGGCATTTACGATAAGATGCAGCCAGTTCTGTCCATGTCTCTGGGTTCAGGTGAAACAACTGTCCTGAAAATGGCTGCTGCTTATTCAGTTTTGGCAAATGGTGGAAAGGCCATCAAGCCATCCATGATTGACCGTATTCAGGATCGCTATGGCAAAACCATTTTCAAGCACGAGCAACGTGTTTGTAACGATTGCGCTGCAGAATCCTGGGATGGCCAGCAGGAGCCGGTTCTTGAGGATAATCGCGAACAGGTTCTTGATCCGATGACTGCCTACCAAATGACATCCATGATGGAAGGTGTTGTTGAGCGTGGTACAGCACCGGCTGTGAAAGAGCTTGGTGTTCCGGTTGCTGGTAAGACAGGTACAACAAATGAAGAGAAGGATGCCTGGTTTGTCGGCTATACACCTGATCTTGTAACAAGTGTTTATATTGGTTTTGATAATCCAAAGCCTATGGGTAAGGGCAACTCTGGTGGTGGCCTTGCAGCACCGATCTTTACGGACTTTATGAAAATTGCTCTTGAAGGCAAACAGAAAGCCGAATTCCGTGTCCCTCGCGGCATCAAGCTCATCCCAATCAATGGCAAGACAGGTCTCTTGGCAAAGGCTGGTGGCAAAGGTGTTATCATGGAAGCATTCAAGCCCGGTACGAAACCGCCAAGTCGTTATTCTGTTATCGGTTTTGAAGGTGGGCAACTGTCTAAAGCAGTTAAGACCAAAAAGACAAAATCGGTTTCTCCTGCGGCACAACGTGCGGTAACAGTTGGTACAGGTGGGCTTTACTGATCCAGAGAATGTACAAACAGTATTTTTAAAGGCTTCCTGAAAACTTTGGGAAGCCTTTTTTTATCCTGTTTTATGGTTGCCGGAATTAAGGGCAATTGTCACTAGGATCCAGAACAGCAATCCCTTGGAGTGATTTGACAAATTACTTTGACCTGTGAATGTGATAGTCTTGAGTATCTCGAGAGGCATGGGTGGGGTCTGTATGACATTTTGCAACGGTAACCCATCAAAAATCATTCTGTAGTAAAAATAGTAGAATTGTGGTGATATCCAGATGAATGTCCATATGAATAATATGGCAAGAGCAAGCTTGATTGAGAGCCTGAATCTGATAGAAAACCTCCAGTATAAACCTGCCGTAATTGTGCATAACAGGAGTGATATTAAAACCAGTCCTGCACGGCCGTTCATGGTAAGGTGAAAAAACGTGTCTTGCGAGTACATTTGCTTGATATAGCATCCAGAAACAAAGATTACATCATGACAGAACTAGTTGAAGCCCGAATAGCAGACCCTAAACGATTTATTCCTGGAAGCAAGGATGACTGGGAGGTCATCATTGGTATGGAGGTTCATGCGCAAGTTGCCTCCAATGCAAAGCTTTTTTCCGGTGCTTCAACCGAGTTTGGTGCCGAACCCAATAATAATGTTTCCCTTGTCGATGCAGCCATGCCAGGCATGCTGCCTGTCATCAATGAGGAGTGTGTTGCGCAGGCCATTCGTACAGGCTTGGGGTTGAATGCTGAAATCAACTTGCGTTCGGTTTTTGACCGAAAGAATTATTTCTATCCTGATTTGCCACAGGGTTACCAGATATCTCAGTTCAAGGATCCTATAGTCGGAGAGGGAACCATCACCATTTCGGTGGGGCCTAATAAAAAAGGTGAGTATGAAGATGTTGAAATAGGCGTTGAGCGGCTTCACCTTGAACAGGATGCCGGCAAATCCATGCATGACCAGCACCCAACAATGAGCTTTGTTGATCTCAACCGTACAGGCGTTGCCTTGATGGAGATCGTTTCAAAGCCTGATATTCGTTCATCTGATGAAGCCAAGGCTTATATTACAAAATTGCGTTCGATACTGCGTTATCTAGGCACTTGTGACGGAAACATGTCAGAAGGCTCCATGCGCGCTGATGTAAACGTTTCGGTTCGTAAACCGGGTGAACCTTTTGGTACACGTTGCGAAATCAAGAACATGAACTCCATTCGTTTCATTGGGCAGGCCATTGAGTATGAAGCCCGTCGCCAAATTGCCATTCTTGAAGATGGCGGTGAGATAGACCAAGAAACCAGGCTCTATGACCCTGCCAAGGGTGAAACGCGATCCATGCGTTCAAAGGAAGATGCCCATGACTACAGGTACTTTCCTGATCCTGACTTGTTGCCGCTTGAGTTTAGCCGGTCCTATGTTGAAAGCCTGAAGTCTGATTTGCCCGAATTGCCGGACGCCAAAAAAGCACGGTTTATGTCTCAAATGGGTTTAACAGCTTATGATGCTTCTGTTTTGGTGTCTGAAAAGGCGAATGCTGATTATTTTGAAAAAGTTGCGGAAGGACGGGATGGCAAGGTTGCCGCCAACTGGGTCATCAACAATCTGTTGGGAAAGCTAAAAGAATCCGATGCAGAGATTACAGAAAGCCCAGTGTCGCCTGAGCAAATCGGTTCTATTATCGATATGATAAAGGAAGGTACAATTTCCGGACAGATAGCCAAGGATGTTTTTGATATTGTCTGGCAAGAGGGTGGAGACCCTGCAAAGATTGTTGAAGACCGTGGCATGAAGCAAGTTACGGACACCGGAGCCATTGAAGCTGCTGTTGATGAGATTATTACTGCAAATCCGGATCAGGTTGCTAAGGCTAAAGACAATCCAAAACTTGCCGGGTGGTTCGTTGGACAGGTGATGAAAGCAACAGGTGGCAAGGCCAATCCGCAAGCGGTTCAGGAATTCGTCAAACAAAAACTTGGAGTTGAATGATGGCAGTAATCATTAGGGAAATGACATCTGATGATGCCAGTGCCGTAAGTGATATATACATAAAATCCTGGAAGGAGAATTATGGAGAGTTGCTTGCAGACGATGTCATGAAAGAACAGATATCCCAAAGGTTTTCACCAGAACTTCAAGCTCAGGAAGCTGACAACCCGGACATCATCAGTCTTGTTGCCATGGATAATGATGAGATTGTTGGTGTTTCATCCTCCAGTATGGATGAAAGAAATCAGGCATGGATAGACAGAATGCACATTGTTCCTGCCCATCAGGGCAAGGGCATTTCAAAACTGTTGATGAATGCGACACTTGCAAAACATTCGGGTCTTCAGTCTATTGCCTTGAAGGTGATTGAAGGTAATGAGCGTGCCATATCAATCTATGAACGCCATGGTTTTTTCCAGACAGACAAAATCGAGAATGATGCAGAAGTTGGTGGAGCAACTACCATAATCATGTCTCGCACCTTGCCTCGCAATTAACGGATGTTTTTCGTTCGAACAGCTTCGTCTGAAGACCTTCCTCGTGTGCAGGAAATTTTGCGAGAAACCTGGCACAATACCTATGATACTATTTACGGTCGCGAGAAGGTCACTGAAATAACAGATCAGTGGCATTCCATGAAACGCCTTGAAGATATGAGGCATGAGCCCAATTCAGAGTTTCTGGTTGCTGATAATGGAACTACCATTGGCGGCATGGCTTATGCGACCCAGCAAGATAAAACCATTAAACTACATCAGCTCTATGTTCATCCGGATTTTCATGGCGGTAAAACAGGTCTTCATTTAATGATAGAAATTGAGAATTCCTTCATTGATGCAGAGAAAATTATACTTGAGGTGGCCGAAGAAAATATCAAGGCAATTCGCTTTTACGAAAAATACGGATTTAAAAAAGCAGGTGAGGTAACGGACTGCGGGGAAGATGGTTCAGGCCTTGCTGCAGTTGTAATGGAAAAGCAGGTTGTTTACGCAGAAGACTGATGTTTTTCATGGGTTCATAAAAAAAGCCCCGCAAAACGGGGCTTCTCATTTCAAATGAAATTATGAAATTATTTGTTGTAAACGCCTTCTTTTCCGAAGTGCTTGGCCAACATGTAGTAAACAACCGCGCGATATTTGTTGCGGTTAGATGAGCCGTATTTTTCCATAACAGAAGCAATTGCACCATCAAGATCATCGCTTGCGCTGCAACCAAGTTTCTTGATTAGAAAGTTGTTCTTTACGGTTTCCAATTCAGCTTCGTCACTACCTGAAACAGTAGAAGCGTCTGCATTATAAATTGCAGGACCACACCCAATTGTTACTTTTCTAAGCAGATCCATGTCTGCAGTTTCGCCCAATTTTTCTTTCATGTCCGCTGCATATTTTGCAATCAGGTCATCTCTTTGTCCCATAATGTCCTCCCGGGGCTTTTTTGAAACAGGTACAATATACAGTCAGATTTCCCCTACGTAAATGACTTTCATGCTAATTTTGTCATTATTCGCTTTGCCTGTGGGTTGTCTAAAAATGTAATCATTATAAGGTCTTGAACAGGAATTCATGGTGATTCT
>CALDZZ010000073.1 GCA_937944075.1 uncultured Rhizobiaceae group bacterium | reverse complement strand
ACCTTTCACGTTTTTCAAGAGTGTTGAAAAACAAAGCCATTTTTCATTTTGCTTCAGACATTGATACCTATATAAACTGGACATTAAATCATTGCGAAGCACATCCTGATTTTGAGTGGCAAGCTCAATCAGCAAAGGATTGGCATACGCCATACAAAAACTGGACACGCACCCGATATGAGGCAAAAGCCATAAGGGAAGATCGCACCCCCTGCTATCTTCGCTTCAAGCGCATATAGCCAAATTTCAGGCCTGCCTTATATTGAAGGGATGGCCAAGATACGAATCAATCATGAAATTTCAATAGACGAGGACGAGTTGAGTGAAAAGTTTGTTCGTTCAAGCGGTCCAGGCGGCCAGAACGTCAACAAGGTCGCAACTGCAGTACAATTGCGGTTTGATATTGCCAATTCAGAAAACCTGCCACAGCGCATCAAGACCAAACTTTTGAAAAGCGGTGATAGTCGCATCACAAAAGAAGGTGAACTTGTACTGATTGCAGAAAGCTATCGCACACAGGAAGCCAATCGAAAGGATGCCGTTGATCGTCTCAGGGAAATACTTCGAAAAGCAGCCTTTGTGCCTAAAAAACGAATTCCAACAAAGCCCTCCCTTGGCGCAAAAAAGCGTCGGCTTGAAAGCAAGGCCAAGAGAGGTTCTGTCAAAAAACTGCGCAGTGGCAAGGTTGATCTGGATTAAGCGGCGTTGGCACTATTGCTTTGGCGCTCTTTCAAAACCTCTTCTGCAACAAGCTCGGCAGTTGCGGCAGAGAGTGTCCAGCCAAGGTGCCCGTGACCTGTATTGTAGAACACACGGGATTTTTTGCCTGCACCTACTTTTGGCAACATGTTTGGCATCATTGGGCGAAGGCCTGCCCAGGGCGTGGCAAATTCGGTTGAGACATCAGGAAACAGTTTTTCGCACCATTTTGTGAGCGGCTTGATACGGTCATCCCGGATATCGAGATTATAGCCATTGAACTCGGCAGTGCCGGCAATTCTAAAGCGGTCCTTGCCCAGGCGACTGGTAACAATCTTTGCCTTGTCGTCCAGAAGGCTGACCCATGGAGCAGCTTTCTGGCTTTCACTGTCGTTCAAATGCACGGTGATCGAATAGCCCTTGACCGGGTAAATATTTACACGGTCGCCCAATTGGGCAGCAAGCTCGCGACTTCTGACACCTGCGCAAATGACAATACCGTCAAACTTGTTCTGGACGCGAATATCATCATCATCAGACCAGGTGATATCAACGCCATCTCCCTGATGTGAAAGTGTCTCGACTTCACAACCGTAATGAAAGGCAACACCGCGTCGTTTGCAGGCTTCAGACAATCCGCGTGCGTAGGAATGGATGTCTCCGGTAAAGTCACTGACCGTGTAAAGACCACCTATAAAATTGCGGGTCAGGGCTGGTTCAAGCTTGCGCACTTCCTCCACGCTTACTTCACGCCGCTCAAGTCCGCCTGCGGCCAACAGGTCATTGACCTTTCTGGCATGATCAAATTCCTTTTCATCATCATAGACATGCAGGATACCCCTGTCTTCACAATGAAAGTCAAAGCCTTCTTTTTCTGCGTGTCCCTTCAGGTGTTTTCTTGCAGCAATGGCAAGTTCCACTGTCTTGATGGTATTGTCCTTGTAACCTGGAATATTTGCCATGAACTCGGCCATCCACGAAAACTTGTGCCAGCTGGGCTTTGGATTAACAAGCAGGGGCGCGCCTGGTTCAAACATCCATTTTACACCCTTGATAATGGTTGCCCAGCGGTTCCAGACTTCAGCATTGGAGGCAGAAAGCTGACCGCCATTGGCAAAGGACGTTTCCATTGCTGCATAACGGTTTCGGTCGAAGACCGTGACTTCAAAGCCTCTTTCCAGTAGAGAATAGGCGGTTGTAATGCCAGTAATTCCGGCACCTATGACAGCTATTTTACGCATGTGTGTGTTCCTTGTGACAGCGTTTGATTAACCAGCATTGCGCCGGAAGTTTCCCATCTGTCTTGGAACCTGAGAGCTTGTGACAAAAGAGAATAACCTCAGCTCTTTACGTCATTTCTCCTTCGGTGGATGGTATTGGAACCATCGCTCTCCAGATTGTCTTTGGACTATCAAAGCCCTGAAGAACAGTTCTTTTGCCTGAGAGTTTACGGGTATTGCTCCTTCGGCGCCGGAATTTAATCCGGTCTCTCCTGCATCTTCTAAAGACATTCATATCATGTCAGGATTCAATGCATTTTTCAAGTATTACTGAAAGGCTTGCAAACAGGGTTGTTAAAGCGTATATACATCTCAAATTCTCCGTATCATTCGCGAGAGTGGGCACCACCCGGTACCCGCTCTTTTTTAATGTCTGATAGTAGGTGTCAACACCTGAAACCTGAACATTAAGCGGTTATGCGGATTGGGATTAAACCATAAACCGTGAGAAATCATGTCTGACAAGCGCATTATTGTTGAAAGTGGAATTGATGCCAGGGTTGCAACAATTCTTGAACCCGAGATCGAGGATCTCGGGTACAGACTTGTTCGTGTCAAGCTTTCCAATATCAACGGCTCTACTCTGCAAATCATGGCAGAGCGCCCGGATGGCACGATGAATGTTGCCGGCTGTGAGGAGATTTCGCGAGCCATATCACCAGTGCTGGATATTGAAGATCCGATACCACAGGCCTATCACCTTGAGATTTCCTCTCCCGGCATTGACAGGCCACTGGTTCGACTTTCTGATTTTGTCACCTGGTCAGGCCACACGGCAAAGCTGGAAACGCATCAAATTGTCAACGGTCGCAAGCGCTACAAGGGCATGATCGTCTCTGTAGAAGGCAGAAACATCACGTTCCGTCGCGAGGCTGCTGCACAGGATGAAGAGCCAAATTTTGTTCTGTCCATTGATGACATCAAGGATGCAAAACTGGTGATGACAGACGAATTGATTACAGAAGCCCTCAAGCGGGACAAATCCCTGCGTGAGGCAAATGGAATAGAAGACGAGGGCGAAGGCGCTCGGGAAAATTAGGTGTCACGCCTCATGACGAGGTTTTGAACAGGAGAAGATTATGGCAGTAAGTGCTAACAGACTGGAATTGTTGCAAATCGCGGATGCGGTTGCACGTGAAAAGGCGATCGACAAGGAAATTGTCATTTCAGCGATGGCAAACGCCATCGAGAAAGCAGCCAAGTCACGCTATGGCCAGGAAACCAATGTTCACGTCAATGTTGATACCAAGACCGGTGACATTAATCTGAAGCGCTTGCTTGAAGTGGTGGAGCATGTCGATGACCACACCACACAAATTTCAATTGAACTTGCACGAGACAAGGAGCCAACCATTGAATTGGGTGACTATGTTTCAGAGCCGCTTCCACCAATGGATTTTGGTCGTATTGCAGCGCAATCTGCCAAAC
The DNA here is from genome assembly GCA_937944075.1 of uncultured Rhizobiaceae group bacterium. Classification (GTDB taxonomy): domain Bacteria; phylum Pseudomonadota; class Alphaproteobacteria; order Rhizobiales; family Rhizobiaceae; genus JAALLB01. Next base: position 9,147 of record CALDZZ010000073.1, on the reverse strand, counting down.
AGGTCATTGTTCAACAAGTCCGCGATGCCGAACGGGATCGCCAGTTTGAGGAATACAAGGATCGCGTGGGCGAGATTATCAACGGTACAGTCAAGCGTGTTGAATATGGCAACGTTATTGTTGATCTTGGCAAGGGTGAAGCCATCATTCGCCGTGATGAAACCATCCCGCGTGAAAACTTCCGATATGGTGACCGTGTTCGCGCCTATCTTTATGATGTGCGCCGTGAACAGCGTGGCCCGCAGATTTTCTTGTCACGCACGCACCCGCAATTCATGTCGAAATTGTTCACCATGGAAGTGCCTGAAATTTATGATGGTGTGATTGAACTCAAATCAGTTGCCCGTGACCCGGGTTCACGTGCCAAGATTGCAGTTATCTCAAACGATTCTGCAATAGATCCCGTAGGCGCTTGTGTGGGTATGCGCGGGAGCCGCGTGCAGGCTGTTGTTGGTGAGCTTCAGGGTGAGAAAATCGATATCATTCCATGGTCACCAGAGCCGGCAAGTTTCATAGTGAACGCACTTCAGCCAGCAGAAGTTGCCAAGGTTGTTCTGGACGAAGATGCCGAGCGCATTGAAGTTGTTGTGCCGGATGATCAACTGTCACTGGCAATTGGTCGCCGGGGTCAAAACGTCCGACTTGCCTCTCAACTGACAGGTTGGGATATCGACATCATGACAGAAGAAGACGAGAGCACACGTCGCCAGTCAGAGTTTGAAACAAGTGCCAAGGCATTTGTTGAAGCGCTAAACGTCGACGAAATGGTGGCTCAGTTGCTTGCATCCGAAGGCTTCTCTACTGTTGAAGAGGTTGCCTATGTCGACATGCTTGAGATTGCATCCATTGAAGGGTTCGATGATGAAACTGCAGAGGAACTTCAGGCAAGAGCCAGAGAGTTCATTGAAAAGCAGGAAAATGCCCTTGATGATGAGCGCAAGAAACTGGGTGTCGCCGATGACCTGCTGGAGATTGAAGGTCTGACCATTCCAATGCTGGTTGCTCTTGGCAAGGAAGAGATCAAGACAATGGAAGACTTTGCAGGCTGCGCCGCGGATGATCTTATTGGCTGGACAGAACGCAAGGATGGCGAAACAACCCGCTTCCCGGGCGCCTTGGACGAGTTTAAAATTCCGCGCGTTGATGCAGATGCCATGGTGATGCAGGCTCGTGTAAAGGCAGGCTGGATTACGGAAGAGGAACTGGCTGCTGCGAATGCCAAGCCGGAAGAGGAAGTAGAAGAAGTTGTAGAAGAGGAAGTCAAGAAAACAGGTCGTATCTTCTAGTTCCTTAGGGATTGGGAGTACGCCATTGACGCAAGATATGAACCCGCGCACTTGCATCGTAAGCAAAACGGAACATTCACCTGATGAAATGATCCGGTTTGTGGTTGGGCCTGATAGTCAGGTTTATCCTGATTTGCAAAGAAAACTTCCCGGTCGTGGTGTCTGGGTTCTTGCAAAAAGGGCACTGCTGGAACAGGCAATTGCCAAATCCGCATTTTCCCGCGGGTTTAAATCAAAGGTTGAGGCAGATAAGGATCTGCCCCAACTGGTCGAAACCCTGCTCCGCAAAAATGCCCTGCAGGCTTTGACCATGTGCAAGAAGGCCGGTCTCGTTGAAACCGGTCAGGCCAAGGTAGAGGCAGCTGTTAGGGCTGGCGCCGCTTCGGCTTTTTTGCAGGCAAGCGATGCTGGCGGTGATGGCGTTAAAAAACTGACTTCGGCAGTCAAGGCCCTGAAGGTCTACGACGAGGTAGAGATACAACGCATTGATGAATTTTCCAGTGATGAGCTGGATCAGGCATTGGGCGGGACAAATACGGTTTATGTTGCATTGCTGGATGGTGGTGCAAGTACAAAACTGGTCGAAATGATCAATCGTCTGAGCAATTACAAGGTAGGCGAAACCGATTAATTGCCTCGAATGAAATTAAATACTGGATTTTATATGTTATAAGGTTCAAAAAGCCCTCACAGGGTACAGATAAGGTAGAATATGAGCGAGAACGAAGGCGACAATAACGCCCCAAAAGAGAAAAAAACACTAACATTGCGAGGCAGTGGCATTTCGCAGGGAACAGTGCGTCAGAATTTCTCTCATGGTCGTAGCAAATCCGTTGTGGTGGAAACCCGCAAACGCCGGATAAACAAACCCGGTGACACACCTCCTGTCGAGCAGAAGACAGAGGCCGCCAAGCCTGCTGCAGAAAAGCCGGTAGAAGCCGCGCCAAAGCCACAACAGCCAGTCGTACCTTCCAATCTTTCCAAAAGTGAAATGGAAGCGCGTAATCGTGCGCTTGAAGAAGCAAAGGCGCGCGAGGAAACCGACCGCGCCAAGGCAGCTCAGGATGAACAGCGCCGCGCCAAGGAAGATGCCGAACGCGCCAAAACCAAGGAAGAAGAGGCAAAAAGAAAATCCGAGGAAGAGGAACGCCTTGCAGCAGAACGCGCAGAGGCTGAACGCATTGCAGCAGCAGACGCTTCAGCAATTGCCGCGCAAGCGGAAGAAGGCGCAATTACCAAGCCAGCTACACGTGATGAGCCAAAGCCAAAAGAGCTTAAGCCTTTTGAGCGCAAGAAGCCTGAAGAACCGGCAAAACCATCCCGTACCAAGGGTGGCGATGACCGTCGCAAGACAAAACTGACACTCACAAATGCACTGGATGAAGACAGCGGCAAGCGTGGACCTTCATTGGCAGCGCTCAAGCGTCGTCAGGAAAAGGCAAAGCGTCTGGCCCAGCAAAATGCAGGCCCGCGCGAGAAAGTTTCACGTGAAGTGCAATTGCCTGAAACCATTACCATTCAGGAACTTGCCAACCGTATGTCCGAACGTTCTGTTGATGTAATCAAATATCTGATGCAGCAAGGTCAAATGATGAAACCGGGCGACATCATCGATGCGGATACCGCAGAGCTTATTACTGAAGAGTTTGGCCATACCGTAAGGCGCGTTTCAGACAGTGACATTGAAGATGGCATCTTTGATGCGCCTGATGATGACAAGGATCTTCAGTCGCGCCCACCGGTTGTAACGATTATGGGTCACGTTGACCACGGCAAGACATCCCTGCTGGATGCCCTTCGCAATGCAAATGTTGTGTCTGGTGAAGCTGGTGGCATTACCCAGCATATCGGTGCCTATCAGGTTGAGCATGATGGACAGTTGATTTCCTTCATTGATACGCCAGGTCACGAAGCCTTCACATCCATGCGTGCACGGGGTGCGCAAATCACGGACATCGCCATTTTGGTGGTTGCAGCCGATGACAGCGTCATGCCGCAAACAATCGAATCGATCAACCACGCCAAAGCGGCTGAAGTTCCGATCATTGTTGCCATCAACAAGATGGACAGACCCGCAGCCGATGCCAACAAGGTGAAAACCGAATTGCTTCAGCATGAAGTTTTCGTCGAGGATATGGGCGGTGAAGTGCTTGCAGTTGAAGTCTCTGCTCTAAAGGGAACCAATCTGGACAAATTGCTTGAGGCAATCACACTTCAGTCTGAACTGCTTGATCTAAAGGCAAATCCGGATCGCCCTGGCGAAGGTTCCGTGATTGAAGCCAAGCTCGATAAGGGCAGGGGTCCGGTTGCAACGGTTTTGATTAACCGCGGTACTCTGAACGTTGGCGATATTATCGTTGCAGGCGATGAATGGGGCAAGGTTCGTGCGATCGTCAATGATCAGGGTGAACAGCTCAAGGAAGCATCCCCTTCCATGCCGGTCGAGATTTTGGGTCTTAACGGCGCACCATCTGCTGGTGATCGCATTGGCGTAGTTGAGAACGAAGCGCGTGCGCGTGAAATTTCCGAATACCGTCAGCGCTTGTCACGAGAAAAGGCGGTTGCCCGCGCAGCCGGTTCACGTGGTTCGCTTGAACAAATGATGACTCAGCTTCAAACAAGTGAATTGAGTGAAGCAGCCCTTGTCCTGAAAGCAGATGTGCAGGGTTCTGCCGAAGCCATTCAGCAAGCGCTTGAGAAAATGAATACCGACGAAGTTGCAGCCCGCGTGGTTCATTCAGGCGTCGGTGCGATTACAGAATCGGATGTGGCGCTCGCAGTTGCATCCAATGCGCCGATTTTGGCCTTTAACGTTCGTGCCAACAAGCAGGCGCGTGACGCAGCCGAGGCTGAGGGCATCGAGATCCGTTATTATTCTATCATTTACGATCTGGTAGATGACATGAAGAACGTCATGTCCGGCCTTCTTGCTCCCGAACGTCGCGAGACATTCCTGGGTTATGCAGAAATTCTGGAAGTCTTCAATGTGTCCAAGGTTGGCAAGGTTGCCGGTTGTCGGATTACTGAAGGCAAGGTTGAGCGGGGCTCTGGTGTGCGTCTTCTAAGGGATAATGTGGTTATTCATGAAGGCATGCTGTCTACGCTGAAACGCTTCAAGGATGAAGTCTCCGAAGTCCAGGGTGGACAGGAATGCGGCATGGCGTTCGAAAACTATCAGGACATTCGCCAGGGCGATGTGATTGAGTGTTTCCGGGTCGAGCACATCGAGCGTTCGCTTTAAGCGCCTGAACCAGATTAATACCACACTCTTGCGGTCCGATTCCGCAAGAGTGAAAGGGTCAAAATGGAAGTCAATTTCACCTATACTTATGCAGACTATGCTGCACTGATTAAGGCAATGGATTCCCGTGGCAGATTTGCCAGATTGTCTTGGATGTTTTTGTTTTTCATTATTGCCGTCAATATCGCCATAACGCTTTTCTTTGTGATCTGGACAACCTCCAATGGTCTTGATTTGAAATTGATTCACTTTGCCAATGCTGGCATTGGCCTGTTGCTGGCGCTTGTATTTTACGTGTTGAAGCCGCTTTACCTAAGGCACTATTACAAAAAGCAGATGCTTGATGGAAAGGTGGTCGGAATGAAATTTGAAGATTCTGGTCTGAAAATCCACATGCCGTCTTTTGAAGGAACTCACGAGTGGGAAGCAATCATTCTGGCAGATGAGCAGCCGGAGCATTTCCAGCTCTGGATCAATAAGATCCAGGCTTATGTTGTCCCGAAACGTGGCTTTGCCAACGCGCAAGAAATCAAAACATTCAAACAGCTTGTTTCAAGCAAGGTGAAAAATCAGGAATTGTTACAATGAGCAAGTTTTCGGGCAAAGGCCCATCACAACGCCAATTGCGAGTGGGAGAAAATGTTCGCCATGCTTTGACGCAACTGTTGCAGCGTGGCGAAATTCAGAATGATGTTTTGCAAAGCAATGTAATTTCAATCTCTGAAGTTGCCATGTCGCCGGATTTGAAAATAGCAACCTGCTATGTTTCGCCATTAGGTGGCGGAGACGCAAAGCCCATTATCAAGGCACTGGCTGAAAATGCAAAATTTATCCGTGGCAAACTCTCACCGGAATTAAACCAGATGAAATACATGCCGTCTTTCAGGTTTCGTGAAGATACAAGCTTTGACAATTACTCAAAAATTGATGCGCTACTGCATTCCCCTCAGGTCAAGCGTGACCTGGATGACAGCGAGGAAGATCAATGAGCCGACAGCGCAAGAAAAAGGGACGTCCGATTTCAGGTTGGGTCATTCTCGACAAGCCGGTAGGCATTGGTTCGACACAATGCGTATCAAAGATCAAATGGCTCTATCAGGCAGCCAAGGCAGGCCATGCTGGCACGCTTGATCCGCTTGCCTCTGGCATGTTGCCATTGGCGCTGGGTGAAGCCACACGTACCGTCCCGTACATAATGGATGGTGAAAAAACTTACCGCTTTACAGTTACATGGGGGGCTGAAACAAACACGGATGATCTTGCTGGTGAAGTAACGAATACGTCTGACAAACGCCCTTCCAAGGAAGAAATCCTGTCACTTCTGCCTGCTTATACGGGTGAAATAGAGCAGGTTCCACCACAATTTTCAGCCGTCAAGATAGATGGCGAACGTGCCTACAAACGTGCCCGTGATGGTGAAGAAATGGAAATCAAGTCGCGCACTGTTTCCATCAAAAAGCTTGAGCTGGTTGAATTTACTGAGGATACAGCAATCTTTGAAGTGCTTTGCGGGAAAGGCACTTATGTGCGCTCGCTGGCGCGTGACATGGGACGCGATCTTGAGTGTTATGGGCACATTACCGAACTTCGCAGAACGTCTGTTGCTCCCTTTCTGGAAGAAGACCTTATCCCGCTTGATAAACTGGTCGAAATGGAAGGGGATATGGAGGCGCTTGATTCAGAACTCTTTACGACGGGAACAGCGCTGGATGAAATTATCGAAGTGCCGGTCACCAAGGAACAGGTACACAGATTGCGGTTGGGCAACTCAATTGTATTGAGAGGTCGTGATGCAATCGCGCATGCGGAAGAAGCCTATGCTTTCAGCGGAGACGAATTGATTGCCCTTGGTGAAGTTGACAAGGGTCAATTCAAGCCAAAGAGGGTTTTCCGTCATTCGTTTGTCTGAAAATACTGTCCAGTAATGCTGGCTCAAATCCCTCAGGTGTCTCTTCGCCTTTTGCATACATGTAGAGCGCAGCCTTTGCGATAGCATCCAGCGTTGAAAATACCAGTGAAATGATGAACATATAAACAAATGCAATAGTGACCAGAACAGCGCTGATGATCGGCAGGCTTTGCCCGATTGAGTATGAAAACCCGACAAGAACGAAAAACGGCACCATTGCGGGATATGCCAAAACTGAAAATCCGATTTCAAGGGTCAGCGCCTCGCCCCAGTTGCGTTTCACCAATTGGCCTGAACGCTTCAGCGCATCAATGGCACCTTTATCTTCTGCAATGATCGTTGGTACTGTAAAGAAGCTTGCAACACGCCAACCCAGATCAAGGGTTGCGCCAAGCAGACTGCGCAGCAGATTGTTTCGACCCTTGACCATACGCAAGAGCAGGCCGATGGTTGCCGCCATGACGGAGTATGCAAACAGTTTTGGCAAACGCTCCCAGGCCATGGCGAAACCGTCCTTTAGAACAGGATCTCCATCACACAAGCGGATAAAGGCGCATGTCGTCAGACCAGCGTTGAAGAACACCATGATAAAATAGCAGATATAGGTCGGTACAATGGTCAACAAAAGCCAGCCTAACATCATCGAAGAGCCATCAATTGCAAGCGGAAGAACCTCGGGAGCCACGCTTGGAACCGTGCCGGAAACGCCTGTAAACTGACTGGCCCAAAAAGGATATGCCAGCGTCCCCAGGACTAGAACTGAGGAAATAAATGCCATGAACGGAAAAGCCAGCATTTCCTTGTCCAGCATCAAGACGCGCCAGCATTCTTTGGCCAGTTTCCAGCTGTTTTCTATTTTTTCAAACATTTTTCCCTCCAAGGCATATAGGATTGTAAAGGAAATAGTTTTCGGAAAACTTTGCTCGTATGGTTTATGATTTCTTTAAAAAACGCCCTGAAAATCGTGCCATATGGCCGAAACAAAAGACTAGCCATACCCATCAAAATCGACTATACAACGCCTAGAAACGGGCTTTTTAAGTCCGTTTTGTTTATTATGGCCGCTGCTGGACGACATCTTGGCAGTTGGCGACAGACTAACAATCGAAAGCCCAACGGCTTTCTACAATAGAAAGAAAAGCTGATGTCGATTACGCCAGAGCGCAAAGCTGAGCTCGTAAAAGAATTTGCAACAAATGCAGGTGATACTGGTTCACCAGAAGTTCAGGTCGCAGTATTGACCGAACGTATCAAAAACCTCACAGAGCACTTCAAGGGCCACAAGAAAGACAACCACTCACGTCGTGGTCTTTTGAAAATGGTTTCCCAGCGCCGCCGTCTTCTTGATTATACAAGAGCAAAGGACGAAGAGCGCTACAAGTCTCTGATTACACGTCTCGGCATTCGCCGATAAGGATTACCGGCGCAGGGCATATGCTTTGCGCCGTTTTCGCTTTTTTAGGGCTTCAACCGTGTGACCCGTAAAAAGCGCCAAGGTAAAACGGCTCGAATATTGGGCAGGATTACAAGCGGTTCATTCTCTTACAAAACCCGAACCTCTCGTTGTCTTGCCCTTGGACATAAACAGCCAATCGACACACGGCTAAAAAGCGTCTTGCCCGAAATGAAGATGGCACCACGCATGTATGTACTTAAGGACAATAAATGTTTGATCATCATATGGTAGAAATTGAATGGGGCGGCCGTCCGCTGACCATTGAGACTGGTAAAATTGCACGTCAGGCAGATGCCTGTGTGCTGGTAACCTATGGCGAAACCACCGTCATGTGTGCGGTAGTATCCGACAAGGCTCCAAAGCCTGGCATGGATTTCTTCCCGCTTACTGTAAACTACATCGAAAAAGCCTATGCAGCCGGTAAAATCCCGGGTGGCTATTTCAAGCGCGAGGCGCGCCCTTCAGAAAACGAAACCCTGGTTTCTCGTCTGATTGACCGTCCTATCCGCCCATTGTTTGCCAAGGGTTACAAGAACGATACACAAGTAACCTGCATGGTTATTTCCCACGATCTCGAAAACAATCCGGATGTGGTTGCCATGGTTGCAACATCTGCTGCGCTTGCAATTTCAGGTGTGCCGTTTCAGGGCCCGATCGCAGGTGCCCGCGTTGGCCTTATTGATGGTGATTATGTACTGAACCCGAACATCGACGAGATGGACGAGTCAGATCTTGACCTGATTGTTGCCGGTACATCTGATGCAGTTCTCATGGTTGAGTCTGAAGCCAATGTGCTTTCAGAAGAAGTCATGCTGGGTGCGGTCATGTTTGGTCATGAAGAGTTCCAGCCGGTTATTGAAGCGGTTGCACAACTTGCCGAGAAAGCTGCCAAGCCAATGCGCGAGCACGAGGCGGCCGATCATTCCGATCTGCATGCTAAGGTCGTCAAACTTGTTGGCAAGGACATTGATGCAGCCTACAAGATTTCCGACAAGCAGGAGCGTTATGAAGCACTGGATGCAGCCAAGGCCAAGGCCAAGGAAAAATTCCTGACCGACGAATCAACAGAAGACGAGGCAAACATTCTGAGCGAGGTTTTCAAATCAGCTCAGGCAGATGTGGTTCGTGGTTCGATAATCAAAACAGGCAAGCGTATTGATGGACGTGATCTGTCAACGGTTCGCCAGATTGTTGCTGAAGTTGGCGTATTGCCAAGAACGCACGGCTCTGCGGTATTCACCCGTGGTGAAACACA
>CALDZZ010000072.1 GCA_937944075.1 uncultured Rhizobiaceae group bacterium | reverse complement strand
GACGAGCAGATCATCGTCTTCATGGAAAATTTCCAGTGGAATATTTTCAGCTTCTGGTGCGGCCTCTTCAGGTTCGGGCACCTGCATCTCAATGCAGTCATCGAGCTTGAGACGGTGATTTGGTTTCGTTACCTGTTTGCCATTTACCTGCACACCGCCCTGTTTGATGATTTCTGTAACTCTTGAGCGTGAAACGTATTCCGGCATAAAAGAGGCAATAAATGCATCCAATCTTGTGCCTATGTGCACTTCACATGCAATCAAGGCTTTCCCTTTATCGTTCTCTTCGCTAACAGTCATTTATATTTCTTTTCTGAAGGCAATGATATGAATACCAAAATTGATGAAGAAGAACCCCTTGATCCAGTCATGGAAAGAGTACGCGTTAAAATGGTGCGCTTGTTGGGTATCTCCATCGGTCTTATGTTGCTTGCGCTTATTACCGTTCTTGGTGCCGTTGTCTACAAAATTAGTCAAGGTTCGAGCAAAGATGCCGAAACGCAAAGCACTGCGCCTGTCGGTACGCAACACTCACTTCTCCCGATGCTTGAAACGCTTGAGTTTATGTTGCCAGAAGGTGCTGAAATTCGCTCTTCCAGCCTTGCCGGAAACCGCCTCTTGCTCGAATTGCAATTGCCAGGAGAGAGCAAGGAGTTCTGGGTATTGGATTTGGCTTCAGGTAGAATCGCCAGCAAGGTTTCAATCCGATAGGAAAAAGCGCAAAGCGCTTTTAAACAGACCGTTCTAACTGGCCGAGTTTTGTATTGCGCGAATACGCTCTGCAAGCGAAATGGTGTTATCTTTTTGGCGTTCTTCTGAAGCGCCATTTCCGGATTTCTTGCCGTTTTTATCTTTTGCAAGAATGTCATGAAGTGGTGAAGACTTGCCTTCCACTTCCATGGTCATTGCCGTGATTTGGGCTGCCATGTCATTTATACGTTCGCGCAAGACTGCGTTTTCCTGACGTTCATCAGACCAATTGCTGTTTGCGTTTGCAGTTAAAAGGTCAAGCTGACTTTTGAGGGTATCACGCTCTTTTTCCAACTTTTTGACATTGTTGATTTTCTCTTCCATGTCGGCATTGATGGTGCTCATTGCAGCGCGCACATTCTCGTTGGAAGCATCGTTCAACAGCGCTTCTGTCTGTATCTTTTGTTTGGCCAGTTTTGCTTCAAGCTCGACGATCTTTGCCTTCTCATCAATCAGTTGTTCGTTGAGATCAAGGATATTTGAGCTGTCTTCACCATTTGCCACACGCGAAGAGTTCAAATCCTGTTCTCGCGCTTCCAGTTTTGAAATTGCGCTTTCAGCTTCCTCTTTTGCAAGTTTGGCTCGCAATTCAGCTTCCTTGACCCGTTGTTTTTCCGCATCAAGCTGTTCCTTGACATTGGCAAGCTCAAGGCCAAGTTCCCTGAATTTCTCAAGACCCTCATCGCTGCCAACATCAATGTTGGTGAAGGTATTTACCAGACTATCAATTTTGCTATTTTTTGCATTGAGCTCTACACGCTTGCTGGAAAGTTCAGCTTCTGTGGACTGAAATTTCTGGCGCATTTTGCTGAGTTCTTCTGAAGTTTTTGCAAATTGCTCTTCGAGTTTTTCCTGTTTCAGGTTAGTTGCCTCAAGTTCTGCTTCCTTGATGGAAAGCCTTGAGCGCATGTCACTTGCCTTGGCTTCGAGATCGCTGATTGTCTTGAGACGCTCTTTCATGTCTGCATCATACTTAGCAGCCTGATCGCGTTTCCGGTTAATTTCAATCAGTTGCTCGGCAGCTTTTTCGCGCAAATCATCGATGCTGATTTCAAGGCGGCGTGTGCTCATGGCAAATTCTGCACGCAATTGATCCTTGTCAGCCTGTATTTCATTAACTGAAAGAGGAACGGAACTCTCGATTTTTTGCCTGGTAAGCTCAACGGCCCTGTTCCAGATGACAGGCGAAATCATCAGTGCCAGTAAGCTGGCAACGAAGAAACCCAGTACAAAATAAAGAACTACTTCAAGAAACATTGAATTTCCAACACTCTGTAATTTCAGACAAGACACGCATTTGCATTGCCACCCATAAGGCATTTTCGCATGAGTAGACACGAAATGCCATTTAAACACTTGGTTAAGGTTAATAGATGGCGAAGCTGTGATATTGGCACAAAAAAAGGTGCCCCAAGGCACCTTTTGAATTCATCAATATATATCTAGATCAGAATGGATTGATACGCGGTGTCTTGCGCAGTTTCAGGTATCCGATATTGATACCAAGTCTAGCACCGACGCCTGTTTTGATTGGTACCAAATGTACGCCTTGGCGGGTAAGGGCTGTTACGCCTATGCCACCAACTGCATATGCGGAGCCGGTAACGCCGACATATCGTTTATATAATGTGTCTACATTCGGCAGGTGGTAAACGAGCATCATCGTTCTGTTGCCATCTGCACCGTAATCCCATCCGATTGAAGGACCTTGCCAGAATACCTTGTGATCGCCGGCATTCTTTGTGTAAAGAAATCCCTCACCATAACGCAGGCCGCCGATGAAAGCCCCACTTGCTTCCTCACCGAGAATATAGCCGTTAGGCAGACCGTATTTGGCGAAGGTCTTTTCAAAAGCAGCAGCGAGATTACCGGAAGTGGCTCCAAAAAACTTGTGCCCGGCGTTGATGACTTCCTGACTGGAGTAATGTGCACTGCTTTGTGCCTGGGCATTCGTGTTGCTGGAGATGACTGTAATGCTTAACAATACAGTCAACAAACAGGCGTTCAAGATGTGGCTGAAGAAACTGAAGGTTGCGTTCTTGACGTTTTCCATGGGTTTTCCTTGGCTTTGGATTAAATGGGGCAGGTGCCTTTTCCGGTATTATTAATGAAAACCTTTTCCGAAAGGTGAATCAAACGTGACTTTTTTGTGATATTTTGAATTGTTTGCGAAAGCTCGACTGTCGCTTTAAGGCCTTTTGCAAGTCCGTGAATGTGTTTTTGGAATTGCGGTTATCTAAAGTAAAAAATCCTGATAATCTTTCGTGGATTATAAATGTGATTCGCCTTGTCTTTTGACCAAGGTGCCAATTGAAAAAATGCTCTGCGGGGACCTGATATTATGCAAAAACTACCTGAACTAGCCGGAATGGATTTGGCAGCATTGTTATGCTCCCGTGTGTGCCACGATGTTATTTCTCCGGTCGGTGCAATTGCCAATGGTATTGAACTGCTCGATGAAGGTTCTGACGAAGAAACATCTGAAATTGCCATGGACCTAATCAGGTCATCTGCAAAAAATGCTTCAGCTAGATTGCAATATGCCCGTATAGCCTTTGGTGCTGCGGGTTCTGCCGGTGCCCATATAGATACAGGTGATGCTGAAAGCGTTGCGCGCGCTTTTTTTGACAATGAAAAGAAAACTGACATTGAGTGGCATGGTGAACGTGCCTTGATGGCAAAAAATCAGGTCAAGCTTCTGCTTAATCTGGTTTTGATAGGGATTTCTGCCATTCCGCGTGGCGGAATTGTAAAGGTTGAAATTGAAGATCC
>CALDZZ010000071.1 GCA_937944075.1 uncultured Rhizobiaceae group bacterium | reverse complement strand
GATGGGTGGCGGTGTACTGTCTCTCAATACAGTGCCCAAGGCAATGTTTGTATGGTTGTTCCTTCTCACCAGCGGAAGTGTGGTTGCGTTATTGCAAAACCCTTCACCAGTCAATTACATGTTGCTTTGTCTTCTTGTTGTTTATGCCATTGCCTTGTTAAGAGCGGGTAATACAATGGCGAGCACCTTCGCAAAGAATACAATTGCAGGATTTGAGTTAAGCCGCCAAAAAGATACAATAAATGTCTTGCTTAAGGATTTCGCGGAAAATGCGCATGACTGGCTTTGGGAAATCAATAAAATTGGTATGGTTTCCATTGGCAAGGAAGATTTCTTGCGTTCCCTGAAAGCAGAATTCAATACCATTTCACCAGGAGATCAGCGTGGCAATTATGGCACTGAGCACCACCAGACACTAAACATGCGCTCGCTGGATGAACTGAGAAATTACTACAATGCGCACAAGAGCTTCCGCGACATCGTTATATCTTCTTTTGGAAGCGAGGGTGCCAAATGGGTAAGTTTATCTGGCAAACCGATCTATAATGATAAAAATGAGTTTGCCGGGTTTAGGGGTGTTGCATCTGATATTACTGACAAGAAAAAGTCTGAGGAACGCATCGCATACCTTGCACACAATGATGCGCTAACAGGCCTTGTTAACCGAGCTAATTTCTCTCGTGCGCTTGATGACTTGTTGCAAGCTAATGAAGCCAACCTGGACTGGTCAGTATTTTATCTCGACCTGGATGGCTTCAAGGCTGTAAATGACACACATGGCCACTCAATGGGAGACAATCTCCTCCTTGAAGTAGCGAAGAGATTAAAAAGAGCGGTTTCGGACAAGGATATCGTTGCCCGACTTGGAGGGGATGAATTTGCGATCCTTTGCAAATCGGCAGGCTCAATACAATCCGTTTCTACGCTTGCTGAAGTCTTGTTAAAAGAAGTCGGAAAACCGTACAATATCAATGAAAAACTGCTGGATATCGGCGTCTCTATAGGAATTGCATTAAGAAACAGTGATGGAAGTGATGCGCATACACTCTTGAATAATGCTGATTTGGCGCTTTACAGGGCAAAGGCAGAGGGTAGGGGGACGTTCAGGCTTTACGAACATCAGATGGATGAAATCGTCAAGGAGCGCCGCAGTCTTGAGGGTGATTTGAAAAAAGCCCTCAAAAACGGTGAACTGTCCTTGTGCTATCAGCCATTGATTTCTGCAAGGGAAACCAAGACTGTCAGCTTTGAGGCCCTAGCACGGTGGACGCATCCCGAAAGAGGATCAATTTCACCAGCCGATTTCATTCCTATTGCCGAGGCTATGGGAATTATTACCGAGATAGGTGAGTGGGTCTTGAGAGAAGCCTGTCAGGAAGCAAGCAATTGGCCAGATACAATTTCAGTGGCTGTCAATCTTTCGCCACAGCAGTTTCAGTCAGGCGAATTGGTGGAAACCGTCTCAAGAGTGCTTGACGAAACCGGACTGCCGCCAAAAAGGCTGGAGCTGGAAATTACCGAGAGCCTGTTTATAGAAAATACAGACCAGGTCATGCAATCGCTTAACACCTTGAAGGAGATGGGTGTATCAATTTCCCTGGATGATTTTGGCACTGGATACTCGAGCCTTTCCTATCTCTTGAAATTCCCTTTCGACAAACTCAAGATCGACCGTTCACTCGTGAACTCAATCAGCCATGATGAAAATGCAAAGAACGTGCTCGAAGCGATCACCAAGCTTGCTTCCATCATGAAGCTGACAGTCACGGCTGAAGGCGTGGAAAGCCTTGAACAAATCAAGATATTGCTCAATATGCATTGCACACATTTTCAGGGTTTCCTGTTTGGCAAGCCGCTTAAAAGGGATGAACTGCCAGCATTTCTGATACAAGAGACAATCCCAAAGCCAGACGCCATGGAATTTACAGAAACCAGAAAAACTGCATGAAAATACCAGGTAAACCAGCTTAAGGGTTGTCTGAAGGATGATTGACTCCGTCATAAACAATGGCGGGGCCAAAGTCATACGCGTTGATGCCATCAAGACAAGCAACATTGAAGCCATACTCATTGGGGTTGCTACGCCTTTGGTGGTGGGTATAGATGCCGCATGTCCTGCAAAAATAATGTTTGGCAGTTTTTGTGTTGAATTGATAAAGCGTCAGGTTGTCTGCACCTGAAGTGATTACAAGTCCGTCCAGTGAAACACTGCCCACATAGGCTGTTCGCTTGCGGCAGAGGGAGCAATCACAATGGTGGACGTCTTTAATCCCATTTTCCAGATGAACCTCGAATTGCACCGCATTACAATGACAAGCGCCTTTATATGTGTTCATATCATATGTCCTTTCTCAGCTTACTGTTGTGGTGTGGCATATTGAATCATATTTGCCCTCGTTGGAGTCAAATAGCTGTTTTGACTCGAAAAAATCAATTTGGCTGCCAAAAAGGGGTTGACGCACATGGGGTATGTGCTTATTACCACACCAACAGATCGATGTGAGTCATTTTTCATTTGGTGTGACTAACGCCAAAATACAGCCTCAAACAAGATTTGCCTATAGATTTTAGTAAGTAAGTGCATGACTGCTCGCAGTCCTCTGCCTGTTTTAGAGGGTTATCCGCCAAGTTCGACTTGAGCCGGAAAACTCTTTATTTGCATGGGAAATGCCTCGGCGGTCTCGCACGGTATTTCTGAACGTAACATGTTTGGCGAAAAGGGAACGGCTCAAGAGCCCCTCAGTCGTCAAGAAAAGAAAAGGTCCGGATTGTATGCCTACAATCAACCAACTGGTTCGTAACCCGCGCAAGCCGCAAATCAAGCG
>CALDZZ010000070.1 GCA_937944075.1 uncultured Rhizobiaceae group bacterium | reverse complement strand
CAATGTCAGTGACGCGCTGGATGTCGACTTTTTGCTTTGCCGGAGTTGCTACCTGCTTTTTTTCAATTGAACTCCCGGCTACCCGCTCTCCATCAACGCTAATGGAAAAACCCGGGCCTTCGATTTCAAAGGGCTCGCTGGCCAGTTCAGTATTGGCGGGTGCGCTCAATACAGATACCTGGCTTGAAACTGCGCTTTCATCCGCATGTGCAGATGGGATTAAAATGCTGTCCCTGTCACCAGCCACGACGATCAGGGCTAATGCGCTTCCCGCTATCAATGCAGACCTGTAGCGGCGCAAAATATTATACTCCATAGAGACCATAAACTTCCCTCGTATCATCTATGCAGAAAAGCGTTATAGCTTTACTGAACACAATTCCCCAGTGCAGCCCCACTGAGATTCACCATTGGTTAACCATGTTCGTGAAGGCATGCCCTCACGTATGGAAAAGCTTTAATCACCGCCTGATCTTAAAGCTTCCTACCAGAGAACCTGCTATTTCTCGGATAATTGAAATTATTCAGCGTCGCACCTGCTGACGCTGTTAGTGTTGTTAAAACTGCCTTAAAAAAACAGTTCTCGTTGTACTTTCTCGTTCCAAAACACATTTTCTGCCCCAAATGCATTGTTTTGTTTTCGGATTAAGCACGAGCCTACTACATTCTTAAATCGCCAAACTTTATCAACAGAAACAGATTTGAATCGAAACGAATCAATTTGTTTCCTTAGGTAAGTTTTGGTGAAATTTGTTAACAACAGATTACCTTTGCCAGTCTATTTACGCTCATGTGCAAAAAATGCGCGAAAACATCGGTAAGTAATCATTTTAAATGTGGGAACGGTAATCCGACTGTTAATTCATATACTCAGTTTGATATAAAAACTGTTGTAAAATCGTGATAAGCGTCGCGACTGAAAGTGCTGCGCGATGCCCTGATTGCCCCAAAATTTAAAACCCTTTACGAACCGATATTCGAATCAGTTTGCATTACGTAAAGTTAGGCTATCATAAAATATTTTATACTTTAAACTCTAATTGTTATTGGGAATTGACCCATTCACAAACAATAAAACCCAAATAACCCTAAAAAAAGATATTCTCTTCCTCAGGATTATCTATGAGAGTCCGTAAGCGGAAACACTAATAGGGTAGCGTTATGGTGGTGCCTTTTCGTCTGATAAACACTGCCCAGCTCTCGATGTCTACGATCTGCCATCCATCAGCCAATATTGAACCTTCATTGCCAAAGCTGCCATCCGAAAAATACGCGGTGGGGTTTTTATCAAACCAGACTGATTCCAGTGTTGGTATGTTTCCTGTTTTTGCATCAGAAGTTACATTATGTTTCAGTTGAGGAAACTCGGGCTTTTCTTCATACCAGGAAAGAAACGATTTCCAGTTTGAAATTTCCTCTGTAGAAATTTTTCCTTCAATCACAAGGCCTTCCTTGCTTGTCACTGCAATCTTCAAGCGATGGTTGAGCTTTAGGTCTTCCAGCTTTAACCTTGCAGTCCAGGCAAATGCATTGAGATATTCCATATCACTAAGAAGTTTATTCTGTGCCTGATTATCCGCTTCCGATTGCACTGCATTTACAGCAGAAAGATCGTTCTCTTTCATTGAAGGGAATAACTTGAGGGCGAACAAAGAGACCAGCAACATTCCAAAAACCAAAGCAACAGTCAAAACCGCTGGTACTATTTTGCTTCCACCAGTAGTTACAGGTTTATGTGACGCAAGTTGCGATCGTATGGTTTTGGTATCGTTTATTTCAAACTGATGACCTAATGGAAAATGAGAATTCATGGCGTGTTTCTACCCGGTTTCAATAGTTAGTTTTGATTGGATTCAACGAGTTCTTGAACCCGCATGATAAATGTCTTCGAGCCAATCAGCGTTACGGCATTTTGATCTTGGTTATATTGGATCTTGTTGGCACCAGGGTTCAGACCGGCAATATTCATAGCTTGTTTCAGCTGCGCAAAATCCAATTGTCCAAGATTGATAATTCTATTCGTATTTTCCAGACTGTTGGAGACGAACAAATGGTTTTCATGGATATGCCACTGCAACCCATAAGCTTTAGCCAGTTGTGGCAATGCCAATTCCAGCTGCATGGGCAAGGAGAGCTTTTTCAAGCGGCCTTTGACCTCATCACTAATCGAAATTTCTAGATTGTTACGCTTCGCAAGTTGGCTCAAAAACCTTGGCAATGGCTGTTCCAGCACATATATCAGGGCAGCCTGCACAGGAAGAGCTACCTGTTCTTTCTCGAGGTTTTGTTGAGAATTGAGGTTTAGTCTGAAAGACTGCTTTGCCTTTATCGAACCGACTTCAACTTCTTGGGCAGCATTTGCTATCACCGTTATTGAAGTAGATGCCAAAACTGCAACCGTTAGTTTGTACAAGGGGGACACTAATTTCATCATCATAGTGAGAGCCCGTTGTAAAGCTCGGATGAGCTGTTGTGGCGTGCATTACCTGACATATTTGCCAACCCAAGTGACCTAGAAATACGCACGAGATCACTCAACGTATTGGATTGGGTCTTGCGACGAATATTCAAACGGTGCGCTTCAACAGTTCTGACTGACAAGTCGTATTTGTTGGCAACTTCCTTGTTGCAATACCCGCTGGAAAGCATTGAAAGCACTTCAAGCTCACGCTCAGTCAGACCATAGGCATTGCGTTTTTCAGAAGTAGATTGCGAACCGATAAAGAAGGTGTTGGCAATGTTTTGGGAAAAATACACCCCACCCTGCATCACGGTATTGATTGCAGCCAAATATTCTTTGGAAGAGGCGTCCTTGCCTAGAAAACCGTCTACACCACATTTACGAATATCATGCAGTGAGTTCAAATCCTGCTCAACTGACGAAACAATAATCTTCCTGTCAGTATTTTTCTTGATTGTTGAAAGTACCTGCAATCGGTCGCTGCCAGGCAAAAGGGCATTGATGATCAGGGCATCGTATGGATTGTTCTCACATGTCCTGATTGCAGACGGGCCATCACTGGCTTCCCCAACGACTGTGTAGCCTCCATCAGCTTCAAGTGAGTTTCGCAATCCGTCTCTTAAGATAGGATGCGTATCAACAAGTATAACCCTGGTTTGCATTTGATCCATAACGCCTAATCCTCAGTCTGTCCCTGTCTCAAAACGGGACATTTGATTTCAGTTGCTATGGGTGTTTCAAGTTCTATGCCAAATATGATTTGGACAGGTTTTTTATCAAACCATTATGATAGTCGAGATGAAGTCCGTACTTTTGCTAAAACCAGGTTCAATACAGGCTTCTCAGAGACCGCTTTATCAATTGAGCTGATCCATTCACGAAAAAAAGTGTCTGTTATGTATATGTCATCATTCAATAATATTGGCGTATCATCTCCACCTGCCACATTATTACTGCAGGTTATGACAACGATGTTAGGCATGTCTTTTTCATTTTTTGTTTGAATAAATTTGCATAAGGGCGTGTTTGTTGCCCCAAAATTATAGAAAAATGAACGAAGGGAAAAACTGGTCAGTTTTTTATAAACCGGATATTTTTTAAACGAATCTGAAATATTTTCAGATTTTTTGAGATGGTTAAGCGCTATCTGTATGTTCTGATTGACTTCAGCAGAACTCATTTCCCTGACCGTATCCGGTCTTATAAGTAAGTTGTCCACGCAGTTGCTACCTCAAAGAATATTTGCCGCAAGCATAAGACGATTTCATTCATGCTCTTACAAAAACCCTGTTTTTTAATTAACCATATTCACAACAATTTGAAATGGTGAATATTACCGATGATTACTTAGGGTCAGAATTTTAACTGGCAAGTTCAAATTTACTCACTGACTTTTACAACCCCCTCCCTGAAGTGCACAAAAAATGCACAAATCTGCTGAAAATTTCAGCTTCAGTTCCTTATGAACTCATTTGGGGTGATGCAGAAAACAAACAGTAGAATGAAATGCCCGAAAGGAGATTACTCATGATCCCTCCATCCCTCCAATCCACTGGCTGGTGGCTTGATGAACAAGACACCGAAACCGTTTTGTCTTTGAGCAAAATAAACAACACCTCTGCACAACGTTTCACACAGCAGCCTGCCTTCAAACGAACCTGCAAATGTGCAAGTACTATAAAGTCTGTTAAACTTTCGCGGACTAGCAAAGGGACTTTCACATGCCAAATATTCTAGTGGTCGATGACGATGCACACATCAGGGATGTGATTTGTTTTGCCCTTGAGAAAGCAGGCCATACGTTTTTGCCTGCAAAGGATGGCAAGGCTGCTCTTGAAACATTTTCCAGCGATGGGGTTGATCTGGTCATTCTCGATATTGGCCTGCCAGAGCTTGACGGACTGGAAGTTTGCAAGGAACTTCGCAAAACATCTGACGTTCCGATCCTGTTTTTGTCGGCGCGTGATGATGAAATTGATCGCATTCTCGGACTTGAGATTGGTGGCGATGATTATGTTACCAAACCATTTTCTCCGCGTGAACTGATGGCAAGGGTGAATGTAATATTGAAACGAGTCCAATCTGTTCCACAAGCAGAACAAGAAGAAGGGATATTGTCCAAAGGTGTTTTGGAGCTTGATCCGGAACATCGTTCAGCCAGAATTTGCGAGGAGCAACTCCACCTTACGGCAATAGAATTCAATATATTAAAAACTGTTTTGGCTCGACCTCGCATGGCATTTACGCGAGATCAGATCATGACTGCTGCCTGGCCGGATAATGTTCATGTCTCTGAACGAACCATTGATAGCCATGTACGCAACTTACGCTCGAAACTGAGTATTGCCGGTTGTGATGATGTGATTGAAACTGTGCATGGCATAGGTTTCAGGCTAGGTGCTTGTGAGGCCAATAGCGGATGAAACAACCGCCAAACAAATGGCGCCCAACGCTAGGCATGGTCGTAACGATCATGCTTGTGTTTATTCTTTGTCTGCCAATTACCGGAATATGGGCCTTTCGGTTTTACGATAGCCAACTTGTGAGGGAAACCGAACAGGAGTTGATTGTCCAGGCCGCTTTTATCGAGGCTATTGTCATAGACAAGCTGGAAAGTGCTGCTGCTGACGAAAACATTCTTGGAAGTCTAATCCCTGAGACTGCAAGCAAGAGTAAGGCTGGAAGAAGCGAACTGATAGAAGCAAAACTTGACCTTTCGAGCAACTCAATCCTTCCACCAAGGCAAGACCCTGTTTCCATATCGGATTTACCTGCCAATATCTTCATCAGCATTGGCAACAGTCTCAGTCCCATTCTGGCCCAGTCACAACGCAAAACGCTTGCAGGCTTTCGCGTTCTTGATCCCAATGGTGTCATCATTGCTGGGCGTAGCGAACTGGGACAATCCCTTGCTCACGTCTATGAGGTTAAAGAGGCGCTTGAAGGCAATTATGCGAGTGTCATCCGGCAAAGAATTTCAGACAGCCCTCCCCCGCCAATTTATGCTATCAGCCGTGGTACAGGCATTCGTGTCTTTGTGGCGATGCCTATCGTTTACGAAAACAGAATAGCCGGCGTTGCCTACCTTTCCAGAACGCCCAGTCACTTCCTGCGCGAACTCTATGACCTGAGATGGAAAATCGCTTTGGCGGTAATCAGCATGCTGCTTGTCACCTTTATCATCGGATATGTATTCATCAGGACTATCAAGGGTCCGATTGAAGCCTTGAACGATCGTACCAACCGAATTTCCAAAGGGGACCAATCTGCACTGGAACCTCTTGCGCACCATGGTACACGTGAACTTGCAAGCCTGAGTGAAAACCTCTTGTCGATGTCGAGGCAGCTCAGAGAACGTTCGGATTACATCAGTACCTTCGCGACACATGTTAGTCATGAGTTAAAATCACCTCTCACATCAATTCAGGGAGCCGCAGAACTGTTGCGCGATTCTGCTCATGAAATGAGTGAAGAAAACAGGAACCGGTTCATCTCCAACATCATGGGCGACACTGAACGGCTAACCAAGCTGGTTGAACGCCTTCGCGACCTTGCGCAGGTTGATAATTCTGATCACCGCGGATCAAGTAACTTGAAAACTTGCCTTGCTAGACTGGACGAAAGACATCCTGACCTATCAGTCCTCCATAACGTTGACCATGATATCATGATTGGGCTCACCTGTGAGAATTCAGAAATTGTATTTTCCAACCTGCTCACAAATGCAATCCAGCATGGCGCTAGCGAAGTCAGGTTCGAGACTGTCATTGAAGGGACTGATATTGTCATACTGGTGAAGGACAATGGTGAGGGAATATCAGAACTGAACCGGGATAAAATCTTTCAACTCTTTTTCACCACCAAACGTGAAGACGGTGGAACCGGCATGGGACTTGGCATTATCCAGTCGGTCTTAAAGGCCAACGGTGGCTCGATCTCGGTTGAACCTTCTGAACAGGGAGCATGCTTCAAGCTGCGCCTTCCCTTCATCTATTCAAAGGAAAGCTAACTATCTGGAGTGTACAGCTGCCCTGGCATATTGTTGATTTTTGTTTCCGGGCAAAGAAGCCAGATTACTACTGATTTCACGCAAGAGTTTCTGTTTGATGGCTCTGCCGAAGTCCTTGAAACCGTCAGCCACTTCAACAAAGGCACCAGGTCCAACTATCACTTCCTTGCGGTAATAACGATCCAGATTTGGGAAGTTCTCATTGAGGATAGGCAGGCCGTTAATTGTTACTTTTTCACGATCAGCAATTATTCTTGCGTCCCTGATCATGAGCCCTTTTGAAAAATCAAACTCGGTTTCAATGCCATCTCCCGAAATATCGATTACACGACGCAATCCCTTATATTTGTTTCCATTGAGCAGGTTTAATGCGGCTCCGACACCGGCTCCAATGCCTGTACCCCCACCAATACCACCAGCAATGGAACCATCCTCATTCACCTGAAACCGCAAGATGCTGGTTGCAAAAATATTTGCGGATTGGGGGCTGTCCAGCAGGAACCAACCTGTATCAACCTTTTCAAAAGAAGCATCAGACCACAACAGAATAATTACCGCGATCCGCCCCAAGGGTCCTGATGCGATGGCTGCCTGAATTTCAGGATCCCTGAAGGCGGCAGCTGTTCCTTCCAACTGGAGGATATAATCCTTCTCGCTGATCGACCCGGATGCATCCATTGCAAGCACAAGTTCAAGGTCTACCTCTTCAGCACTTGCCGTATTCACAAGACCAATTGATAAACATATGGCAAATAAAAGTCTGGCTATCATCATTGAAATAATTAATCTCACCTGCATAAAAATGGCAAATAACACAATGGTCAAACTAGTGTGTTTAATACCTAATCATGTACAAGTTTTTCCAGGTCTGCCAATACATTGGCCTCACTTGCCGGTTTGTCCCAGCGTATGCGATGAATTCTTGGAAACCTTAGCGCATAGCCCGATTTATGGCGTGTGCTATTATGAGCGCTATCAAAAGCCACTTCAAAAACCAGTTCTTTTTTAACTTCCTGAACCGGACCAAATCGCTTCATCTTGTGTTTTCTGATCCAGTTATCTATCTGCTTTAATTCCTCATCTGTAAAACCGAAATAGGCTTTTCCAATTGGCAAGAGTTCGCCTTTGTCGTTCCAAAGGCCAAACGTATAATCAGAATAATAGGACGACCGCCTTCCATGACCACGCTGGGCATACATGAGCACTGCATCAAGCAGGTAAGGATCACATTTCCATTTATACCATGCGTGTTTCGGCCGACCTGAAACATATGAGCTGGATTTGTCCTTGATCATCAAGCCCTCCAGAAGACCGTTCGACTGCTCGGCTTGCTGGCGCATTTTTTTCAAATCTTCAATGTTGGAAAATGCCAAGGGTTTTGACATGGAGAAAGTCGTCTCATCAAAATTCTCAAACAGGGAAGTCAGTTCCTCCTTTCGCGATTCCAATGACAATCGTCGAAGGCTTTCTCCGTTTTTTGAGAGGATGTCATAGGCACGAAAATGAACCGGTAACTCACTCATCAGTTTGGCACTTGGTTTTTTCTTGTTCAGCCTTTGTTGCAGATCATTGAATGAGCCTATCTCGCCATTTTTGCGTACCAGTAATTCGCCATCTATGATTGCATGAAAATCCACCGCCTCAACAAGGTCTGGAAAGGAGCCGGAAATGTCATCGCCTGTTCTGGAGAAAATTCGGGTCTCATCTCCATTTGAAGCAATCTGCACGCGGATACCATCCCATTTCCATTCGGCGATATGCGTCTGGGGGGTGATACGTTCAAAATCCTTTTCCTCATCCAGTGGGTGAGCCAGCATGACAGGCAGGTAGCGAATAGCGTTAGAAATATCGGGAATATCAGCCTTTCCGTCTATCCATGCAAACAGGCTTTCATACGGTGGCTCAAGCCCGTGCCAAAGTTCTTCAATGACTTCCAGTTCCACTGATTTCATGTTTGCAAGGGTTCGCTTCACAGAGCGTGCCGACATGCCAATGCGCAATCCCCTGGTTCCAAGCTTTAACAAGGCCCATCGCTGTGGCGGGGTCATGTTATCCAGCAGTTCCACCAGATATTGCCTTATGCCTTCCTTGCCCCTGCCCTGAAACTCGCTGATTACTTCTGTCAGACCTGGAAGCTTGTTGAGCAAAACCGGATTTTCTGAAACCTGCCAGGCAAGGGCAATGGTCTCGGATAATTCTCCGACATAATCATAGGAGAGTTTAAACAGTTCCTCATCCATTCTTTCCAGTATAAGTGACTTCGACAGGTTTCTCTTGAAAAGATCAAATCGTAATGTTCCGGCAATTCCAGCTAGCGCCCAGCCCCTGTCAGGATCTGGTGTGGATCGCAAAAAATTTGCCAGAATTTTTTCCTTGGCTGAGGTTGCATTGGTAAAATACAATTCATCAAGAAGTCGCGAAAAGTCTTCCATTATTCGCTGTCCTCCTCGCGGCCAATCAGGTCTAGCGCCTTTGCATGTATTCCCCGCTTGCGAAGTTCATATTCAAGCGCATCCGTCCTGCCATGCGTTATCCAGACGGCTGAAGCTTCCGTTTCCTCAACCGTACGAATGAGATCATTCCAGTCTGCATGATCAGATACTATCAGCGCCATTTCAGCTCTGCGTTGTCTGGCACGCGCCCTGATCTGCATCCAGCCGGAAGCCATGATGGGAAGCATGTCCGGCAAACTGCGGCTCCAGCGATCTGCAAGCGTGGAAGGGGGCGCCAGAACAATGCGGCCGCGCATTTCTTCTCTCGCCTTGCCTTTGAGTTCCGTCGCTGCGATCCATTGTCCAAAATCCTGCCCAAATTCTTCGTAGAGTTTTGTCAGGCCAACAAGTGCTCCATGCAAATAAAAAGGATCTTGATAACCGGCATTTCGCAAGGACTTCATGACACGTTGGCACTTGCCCAGACCATAAACACCAATCAGGTGCGCGCGCTCAGGAAAGGCATCCAGCGAACGCAAGACCTTTGACATTTCATGTTCCAGTTTGGGGTGGGAAAAAACGGGTAATGCAAAGGTAGCCTCGGTGACAAAGGTATCGCACTTGACAACCTCAAAGGGTTTACACGTAGGGTCGTCATGGCGTTTATAGTCGCCTGATACGACAAGGCGATGATTGTCAAATTCAACAACTGCCTGAGCACTCCCCAGCACATGACCTGCTGGCGCAAACCACAGGTTTATATTATTTTTCAATCCATGCGATTGGTGATATTCCAGCGAAATCCGGACAGGATTATCCTCTGGATATCTGACTTTCATGATAGCCTGTGTTTGCGGTGTTGCCAGAACCTCCCCGTGTCCTGGGCGTGCATGGTCTGCGTGGCCGTGCGTAATGATGGCACGCTCAACCGGCTCATGTGGGTCTATATAAGCTTCTGCAGGAACACAATAGAGCCCCTGTCGCCTAACCTGCATCCAGTTTTCTGCATTATTGGTGATTGCATTTACCTTGTTCAATAGCGGTTCTATACGAGATATAGGTCGCTAATGAATTTGGTAAATCAGCCAAAACAAAAAACCCCTTCTGCTTCACAGAAAGGGTTTTTGAATTTCGGTTAATATGAAGCTGTTAGATCGCCAGATATTCGTGGCGCAGGTCTTCGTTATCCAGAACTTCTTTCGCAGTGCCGTCATAAACAACCTGTCCGGTATCAAGAATGACTGCACGGTCTGCCAAATTAAGGGCTGCAACAGCATTCTGCTCGACGATAATGGTTGTCATGCCTTCTTCGCGAATAAGCTGAAGTGTTTTTTCAATTTCCTGAACAATAACAGGTGCAAGTCCCTCATAGGGTTCATCCAGCAGAAGAAGCTTGATATCCCTTGAAAGTGCACGACCAATTGCAAGCATTTGTTGCTCGCCACCTGAAAGTGTTGTGCCTTCCTGTTTGCGACGCTCGCCCAGTCTTGGGAAGAGATCGTAAATGCGCTCAAGAGACCAGCCAACCGGTTCAGTAATTTGTGCCAGCTTGATGTTTTCTTCAACTGTCAAACCCTGAATGATGCGACGGTCCTCAGGCACTAGACCAACACCTGATTGCGATGCTTCATGGCTCTTCATGGTGTGAAGCGGCTGATGATCAAGCCAGATTTCGCCATGGGTCAGCATTGGATCAGCAAGGCGTGCAATTGCACGTAGCGTCGAGGTTTTACCTGCACCATTACGACCCAGGAGTGCAAGAATCTCACCCTCGTGAATCTTCATGCTTACGCCCTGAACAATGAAACTCTCACCATAATAGGCATTGAGTTCCCAAGCAGAGAAATAGGCCGGCTCATGGTTAGGATTGATGCTCTCACGGATTGGCTTTTTATCAGACATTAGTGTGCCCCCCCAAGGTATGCTTCCTGTACTTTAGGATTACCTTTGATATTTTCCGGCGCATCTTCCACAATTACCGTTCCTTGTGCCAGCACGGAGATTTTCTCTGCCAGCGAGAATACAACATGCATGTCATGTTCGATAATTGCCATGGTAATGCCGCTAGCCTGCTGAATTTCCCTAAGCAGATCAATTGTATTGTTGGTGTCGGCACGCGCCATGCCAGCTGTCGGCTCATCAAGAAGCAGAAGCTTAGGATCCTGTGCAAGGCACATTGCCATTTCCAATCGACGCTTGTCACCACGTGACATGGATGAAGCAATTTCATCACGCTTGTCGATCATGTTGACATCAATCAACATCTGTTCAGCTTTTTCCTTCATGTCGTTTTGTGAAGCAATGCTTGCCATGGCATTGAGTGCAAAAGAACCATCACGCTTTGCAAAACAGGCAATAATCACATTTTCAAAAACCGTGAGGTCCGCAAAAATTTCCGGTGTCTGGAAAACCCTGCTCACACCAAGCTGATTGATTTCATGCGGCTTGATACCCAATAGTGAATGGCCATTAAAATTGACCGTACCCGTGTCGGGCACCAGTTTGCCAATGAAACAGTTCAGAAGGGTGGACTTGCCGGCACCATTGGGGCCGATAATTGCATGCACCGTTCCTTCTTCAACACTCAAATTTACATCATTCAGTGCCTGCAAGCCGCCGAAGCTTTTGTTAACACCTCTAACCTCGAGAATACTCATTTACCCAAAGTCCCCTATTCAGCAGCCGCAGGTGAGGCATTGCCGGAACCTGTGTCTGATTTTGTTTTTTTCTTGAAAAGATTGGCAATACGCTGACCGCCTTCCATCAACCCGCCTGGCAGGAAGATAACGACAAGCATGAAAATAATACCCAATGTCAAATGCCCACCCTTGCCGATAAACGGATAGAAGATTGCCACAAACAAATCCTGTATTGCCTCTGGCATGAAAGAGAACCATGCCTGCAAAATGCTTTCATTAATCTTGGAAACAATATTTTCAAAATACTTGATAAAGCCAGCGCCCAGTACTGGGCCGATTAATGTTCCTGCCCCGCCCAAAATGGTCATCAAGACAACCTCACCGGAAGCAGTCCAGAACATGCGCTCTGCGCCTGCTTGTGTGTCCATCGCAACCAACAGGCCGCCTGCAAGGCCTGCATACATTCCGGAAATAACGAATGCGGCAAGCGTATAAGGCTTTGATTGAACGCCAGTGTAATTCAAGCGTTGCTGGTTTGATTTTACCGCACGCAGCATAAGCCCAAACGGCGATCTGAAAATGCGAATGGAAATATAAAATGCAATGACCATGAAGATTGCAGCAATGTAGTAACCCACATTGAACGTAAAGACCCAACCTGCCACTGAAAGTTCATAGCTATCATTCATGAACATGCCAAACAAATTCGCTCGCGGTGTTGTACCTTCTGCAAGCGCTGCATCAAAAATTCTTGGATCGCTCACCTTTGGTTGTAGACCGGTTTCACCACCTGTTATTGGTGTCAGCACTGAATACGCAAGTGAATAAGACATCTGCGCAAAGGCCAGGGTCAGAATAGAGAAGTAAATCCCGGAACGTCTCAGGGAAATCCAGCCAACCAGTAAAGAGAAAAGGCCTGCAACAATAATGGATGCGACAATTGCCGGGACGATGTTCAGCGTAAGCAGTTTAATCATCCAGATGCCTGCATAACTGCCAGCACCAAGGAAAGCAGCATGGCCGAAACTCAAATAGCCTGTCAGGCCAAAGAGGATGTTGAAGCCGATTGCAAAAATTCCGAAAATCACAAGACGTTGCATCAAGTCCGGATAGCCTGCGTTAAACTGCGCAAGTGCCGAGCCTTCAGGAAACGGGTTGAGCAGGAATGGAGCAAAGACCGTCAATATGATGACGATTGTCAAAAGTCCAAAATCTTTTTTGTTAAGTCCCAGCATGGTTATTCCTCCATCACACCGGCTTTACCCATAAGACCTCTAGGTCTAGTGAGCAGTACAATGATTGCGACAAGATAAATGATAATCTGATTGATGCCAGGAAGGGCTTCCAGCACGACAGTCATGGATGCAAAGCTTTCAAGAATTCCCAAAAGGAAGCCTGCAAGTACCGCGCCCGAAAGGGAACCCATGCCGCCCACAACAACCACAACAAAGCTTAGAACCAGAAAGTCCATGCCCATGTGATAATTGGGGGAGTTAATCGGTGTATACATGACACCCGCAAGCCCGGCTACTGCAGCCGCAAGGCCAAACATGATTGTAAAGCGTTTGTCGATGTTAATACCCAATAGCCCAACTGTTTCCCGGTCAGACATGCCGGCACGTACGACCATGCCGAATGTGGTAAACTGCAAGAAAGCAAAAACAGCACCGATGATCACGGCTGAGAAGGCAAAATAAACAAGACGCCAATACGGATAAATGATCCCAGCACCTTCCATGCCAAGCATTGCGCCAAAGTCAAAGGACCCCTTAAAGGCTTCAGGTGCTGGTGTTGGTATCGGATTGGCACCATAAAAATACTTGATGATTTCCTGAAGTACGATCGCAAGACCGAAAGTCACCAAGATCTGGTCCGCATGCGGGCGCTTGTAGAAGTGCCTAATAAGGCCACGCTCCATAATAACGCCAATTAAAATCATGATTGGTATTGCAAACAGAATTGATATGGGAACAGACCAGTCAATGATTGCATTGCCAGCGCTCTCTCCAAAAATATCGTAGATGTAAGGCACATCAACCTTGAGCGGATTGCCCAAAAAGTCAGTTTTGGTTTCATCCAGAACTGTATGGCTCAATGTAAGAAGGCGACTGATGGTTACAGCACAAAAGGCACCGATCATAAACAATGCTCCGTGGGCAAAGTTTACCACACCGAGTGTACCAAAAATCAATGTAAGACCCAGAGCAATCAGCGCATATGCTGAACCTTTGTCCAAGCCATTAAGTATCTGCAGGATTATAGCGTCCATAGCATCACCTAAACCTTAAATTATATTAGAATTGAGCACATTTGATAAAGAAAGGAGGGGAAATTCCCCTCCTCCAAATGTTATAGGCCTTTGATTAAGTGCCTGGGTTACATGTACCGATTGGAACAGCATTGCCGTTAGCATCACGCATTTGCGGATGATCAGGTGCGTATGTAACTTGGTCAACCGGAGTAACTTCCACAACTTCAAGAACGTCGAATTCTGAAGTCGGGTTTTCTTTACCCTTCACAACCAGAACGTCTTTGAAGCACTGGTGATCTTCAGCACGATAAAGTGTCTTACCATTACCAAGACCGTCGAACTCAAAGCCTTCAAGCGCTTCAACGATACCACACGGGTTGAATGTACCAGCACGTTCAGCAGCATCAGCATATAGAAGTGTCTGACAGTAAACTGTATGCGCAGCCTGTGATGGCGGGAAGCCATACTTTTCACCAAATGATTTAACGAAAGCTTTTGAACCTTCATCAGTCAGTGACCAGTGCCAGTTTGTTGAACCGAAGATGCCTTTAACGTTTTCACCAGCACCACGAGCCATCAAG
>CALDZZ010000069.1 GCA_937944075.1 uncultured Rhizobiaceae group bacterium | reverse complement strand
CAAGATAACCTGCATATGATTGCACAGCGCTTTGGTACCAATACAGAATTGCGTAACATCTTGCTTGAGCGTGACGATTTGGCAGCAGAAACTCGTCTTGTCCTGATAGACAAGGTAGGGGAGGCTCTCTCAAATCTTGTCTCAACAAAGGGATGGTTGGCCATTGGCAGAGCTGACAAGGTAATTCATGAGGCTTGTGACAAGGCGTCAATCACATTTGTTGCAAATGCAGAAAGTAGCGATGTTATCCATCTGGTTCGCAGCATGATAGAGAGCGGCAGAATTACGGTCAGTTATTTGCTTCGAGCCGTTTGTATGGGGAATATATCACTGGTTGCACACGCATTTGCAGAGTTAAGTGGTGTAAGGTTCTCACGCGTTGAAGCCATTCTTGCAAAAGACAAGGCAACAGCATTCAAGGCACTTTATGACCGTGCAGGTTTGCCAAAGTCTGCTTTTGTTATTTTTCATACGGCAATAGCCTCTTGGCGTCGTATTCTTGCATCAAAGGAAGAAATCAATGCTGCAAGAGTACCATTTCTCGTAACCCGTGAAGTGCTTGAAACCTATTCTGGCCAAAAGGATGATGTGGTTGATGAGCTGATATTATTGCTCAGAAAACTCTCTGCAGAAGCTGCAAGGGAAAGTTCAAAATTCAAGGCTGCAGAACTTGCAAACCGTTCTTCTGAAGATTTGGCAGATGTAACTATCAATGACGATGTTGTAGATGCAATTTCTGCAGATGATATCGAACTGGATACCGATGCCCTGATCGCAGAAGTGCGAGAAGAGTTTGATATGGTGGCAGAAAGCAGCGATGATATCCCTGAAGTTGAGCATGAAGTCATGGAAGTGGAACCGGTTGATTCTGCAGACAGAATGCAGATTAAAGATGATTATATCGATGTATCGGAAGCAATCATGCACGCGGCAATGGCAAAGGCTGCCTAAGCAAGCCTAGTACTGAAATTGCTCTGCAAGGATTCTGTCATCCCATGAATGATCCGGATCAAACATTATGATGCCAGAATTTTTCATATCAAGTTTGATAAGGACTTCGCTGACAGACTTGATTTCCGTGTGATCAGCCACAGCATTAACAGGTCTTTTTTCCGGTTCATTCACCCGAATGACTACCTCTACAGTATTGGGCAGTAGCGCTCCTCGCCATCGCCTTGGTCGAAAGGGGCTTACAGGTGTCAACGCCAAAAGAGGGGCTCCCAGTGGCAGGATAGGGCCATGTGCTGACAGGTTGTAGGCCGTGGAACCAGCAGGGGTTGCAACCAGAACACCATCACAGACAAGCGCCTCCAGTCGTTCCTTGCCATCTGTGGTTATGGACAAACTGGCAGCCTGATAGGATTGGCGCAGCAATGACACCTCATTGATCGCAATTGCCTCATGAACCTTGCCGTCCATGTCGGTTGCCGTCATGGCAAGCGGGCGAATTTTGCTTTTCAGGGCGCCGGCAATGCGTTGTTTGAGATTATCGGGCTTGTATTCATTCATCAAGAAGCCAACGGTACCCTTGTTCATTCCGTAAATCGGAATGCCCGAATTCATGTATTCATGTTGGGTTTGCAACATGAACCCATCGCCACCCAATGCAATGATTGAACTTGCTTCTTTGGGGCTATTGTTCCCGTATATCGAGACAAGCTTTTCAAGCGCTTCTTGAGCTACCTCGGCATCACTTGCCAGAAAGGCCATTTTTTCAGACACGGCACAAGCCCTTTGTTTTATTCAAATCCCGATTTAGCATGCTACAGGAAACTTGGGAAGCGTGAATAAATACCTCAATCAGGACATGTAGGGACAAGGTGGCTTTAGAGATTTTTAACCATGCTGGGGCAAAGTGAATACACAATGTCAATTTGTCGGTAAAATAGACAAGTATGAGTTTAAGGAAGCCTAATGATCCGCCCTGCAAGTGAAATTGAATACCCGCCTTCGGAAGCCCTGTGCACCAAGGCACGTATGATTGCCCGCATGAGCGCACTTTCTGAAAGTACGGATAATCTGATGTCTGTTATTGCTCAAAGACTGGAAGCTGAAGAGCCGGAATACGCTGCGCAAATTGAAGCAATGTCACAAGAGCAGGACAGGCTGATTGCAAACATGCGACGCATCATAAAGGGCTGATTATTGCTCATCCCAATACTGCTTGATCTGACTGGTAAGTGATTTTTGCTCAGAGGCTGCATGCCTGCCCCAAGAAAATCCATACTTGATTGGAGGATCTTCGCCTGCGTACTCAATTATATCTGGATGTTTATAGAGTTCCAGCTCTTTGAAAAGCGCGCGCATTCGTTGAATGTCTTCCAGTAGTTCTTGCTGGTAAACGTCGTAGTTACGAGGTATTTTTTTTGAGCCGTCAAATTTCAGGTTCCATTTAAGTTTTCCCAGGTGCCCTTTAACTTCCAGATAAACATCCGTAAGTTTGCTATCAGTATTTCCTCGTATTTCCACATTCGAAATTTCGTTCCAGCTGTGCCAGGTTCTTTGTCCGTGGTGGGTTAGCATTATACCTGCCGGGTTTATGCGCGTAGAAAACCTTTCCTTGGTCATAAAGTGCTTCAACAAGCGCAATCCCATAATGACAAAAGAGACAAGAATTCCTGTTATGAGCCAATCTTGCAAGCTAATCTGCGTTATATCGTTTGCCAGTATTGAAAGGGCAAACAATGCAAATATGGAATAGGATAAATAGGTCAGGTACTTGAAGAAAGACATGTTTCCATAATAGATGTATTCTTCCTCCCTGATAATTTTCTTGAGTTCGTTCAATCTCTCATTGGCGTTCTCATTACTCACCAATAGCCAAACCTTCTCTTCTCGTATCTGCTCCACCCTCAAGTCCCTCAGGGGTAATCTCAATGCCGTGAAGTCCGGAGTTTAGGTCACGTATGTTTACAGTGAAACCAAGCTTCTCCAACGGTTCGGCAAATTTTTCTGCCGATGTGCCTTTTTCAAGATCATATGTGCCAAATCTGTTGGCGAGGTGAGGCAGTTCAATAGCTTGCTGAATGTCCATTTCCCAATCAAGCCATGCAATCAATGTTTTTGCGACGTAGGGAATAATACGGCTACCACCCGGCGAGCCGACAGCAAGCACGGGCTTTCCATCTTTCAAAACTATGGTTGGTGCCATTGAGGATCTTGGTCGCTTGCCAGGCTCTATTGCGTTGGCAACGGGTTTTCCATCAACTTCTGGAACAAACGAGAAGTCCGTCAACTCGTTGTTGAGCAAGAAGCCATCTACCATCAAACGCGAACCAAATCCGTTTTCTATGGTAGTTGTCATGGAAACAACATTCCCCTCCGCATCCACAATTGAGAAATGGCTGGTAGAGGGTAGTTCCAGGGATTGATCGGGTGCAAAAAGCATGGCGTGGTCAAAGGGAGGTTTCCCCGGGAAAACTTCATCTGCCGTCAGGGCTTTTTCTCCAATAAGAGTTTGGGTTCGCTCCCATAAATATGTCCTGTTCAAAAGTCCTTTTGGCATTTTGACGAAGTCATTGTCCGCCATGTAAAGTCCTCTATCTGCAAACGCCAGCCTGGTGGCGTCACCTATGATACGCCAGCTTTCCAGGCTTCCGGCACCATAGGAGCCAAGATCATAAGCCTCAACCAAACCAAGAATTTGTCCGACCGTTAACGCACCGGAAGAGGGCGGTCCCATCCCGCAGACATTATGGTCCCGATATCGATAACAAACCGGTTCGCGTTGTTTGATTTCATAATTTGCAAGATCCTCGAGTGATAACCGGCCAGGATTACCTTTTGCATTTTGAACGGTCTCAACGATGCGTTTGGCAATATCTCCCTTGTAGAATGCATCGGCACCACCGGATGCAATCGCCTTTAACGTGTCAGAATATGGCTGGTTCTTGATAAGTGTACCGACAAAAAGCGGAACACTTTCCTCGCTCAAAAAGTAATTGCGGGTTGTTTCATATTGATAAAGGCTTTCTGCAGAGCGTGTAATGAGGGCGTGCAGTCTTGGAGAGACCTTGAAGCCATTCTCGGCGAGTTCGATTGCAGGCTGCAAGACTTCCTTCCAATCCAGCTTGCCATATTTCTTGTGAGTTTCGTAAAGCAGTTTAACAGTGCCGGGCGTGCCGACAGACCGGCCACCAACAACGGCATCAAAGAACCCCAATGGCTGGCCGTTATCATCCAGAAACATGTCTGGTGTTGCCTTTGCAGGCGCTGTTTCACGACCATCGTAAGTGGTTAGCTTTTCGCGTTCCGCATCAAAATATACCAGAAATGCACCGCCACCCAGACCGGAAGACTGGGGTTCTACCAATCCCAGAACAGTTTGAATGGCAACCATTGCATCAATTGCGTTTCCGCCGCGTTTCAGTATTTCCATACCCGTTTTTGAAGCGTGGGGATTGGCCGTTGAAACCATATGCCTTCCGGCTTTAACAAGCGATTTTTTGGAAACTCCCGAAGAAAACTCCGGAGCCACATTATCAGCCACATCCTGCGCTATGCTTGGCAGAATACAAAATATGCAAACTGCAGAAACAAGGAATGCTGTCATGAATATGGACTTGATTGAAATACGCATTGTGTTTTCCTGTTTGATATCGAGGCAACGTGCCTGAAACTATACACAGTCTAACGTTGCGTAATAGTCATATGCTTGTTAGTTATTCAGCATAAAACGAAAGCGTCAAGTGAATCGTTATCTGGGCAGGGTTAGTATAAATCATGAATGGCATCGATGGTAAAACAGCCTATTTATCGAGTCGAAAGGTGCTCGGTCTGAAAGAAGACCAGGGCCACCCATTACTGATTTCAACCATCGAGAAAATTGTAGGTGCTTCCCGCATGAATGCGATTATGGAAGACATTGGAAGGCCATGGCCGGAAGCTGGCGAGTTGATAGATATTCTCTTTGACCGTCTGGATATTCGTTGGAGTATTGAAAATCCGGAGTTGCTTGAAGGTCTGAGTGACGGCCCCAAGGTGTTCGTGGCCAATCACCCCTATGGGTTGCCTGATGCTTTCGCAATGTTCAAACTGCTAACACAATATCGTTCAAACATCCGGATTTTTGCCAACAAGTTGCTTGCAGCAACTCAACTGGAAGAGCCAAGCCTGTTGTTTGTAGATCCCTTTGGGGCTGCAGACAGTCGTGCGCAAAACCGCAAGTCAATTGCCTCCGCACTCAGGCATTTACGCGAAGGTGGTGATCTTGCACTTTTCCCGGGCCGTATCTGCTCGCACCTCAAGACGTCCGACTGGACCATTTCAGACAGTGAGTGGACCGATCAGGTGAGAAAATTTGTTGAGGTGAGCGGGGGCGAACTCGTGCCGCTTTACATCAGTGGTCGCAATTCAATGCTGTTTAATCTGTCAGGTCTCATTCATCCCAAAATTCGCACCTACATGCTTTTGCGGGAGTTTCTGCGTGGTGGCCATGACTTTACATTTCGGGTTGGAGAGCCGGTATCAAGCAGGCAGATTGCCCGTGTTTCAAGAAGCATGTCAGTCGGCAGCTTTTCCAGAAGTCTGGTCTATGCTCTCAAGACTGGCGCTCCGAAGGTGCCGGACATTCCCCAGCTCATAGAGCCTGAGCTTCGCACGCAGGAAGAGCAGGCAACTGCGCATCGCAAGGCTACTTCAATTTCAGGAAAACATGCACTTCAGGAACTGAAAAAACAACAGGTACTGCTTGAGCAGGGTGGTTATACAATTTATCAATCTGAGAAAGGCGCACCGGATGCTCTGATGGAAATGATCTGCGAAGTGCGCTTTGCTGCTTATGCTCAACAGACCAAGGTCAACAACCCTTCAGAATTGAAAGATCGCTTTGATGATTTTTACAGCCATCTTGTCTTGTGGGACAATAAAAAGAACACGATCGTCGGTGTGTATCGTTACACTTTGCCGAGCGTAGATCTGGGCAAAATCAGTGAAGACAACCTTGTAACGAATTCAATCTTCGAGCTTAGTGCCGATTTCCGCAAATTGCTGCCAAACGCGATGGAACTGGGTCGCGCAGCCATTTTACCGGAATATCAGAAAAGTTATTCGCCGCTCATGTTGTTGTGGCGGGCAATTCTTGAAGTGCCTCGTAATAACAAGGACATCAAATACCTGTTTGGCCCTGTGACCATGGGGCAAAACTTCAATCCTGTTTCAAGGGAATTGCTGCGTCGGTTTGTGATGCGCCATTGGCGTGACGAACTGATGGATGGATTTATCAAGCCGAAGCTTGAGCTGGATTTGGCCATTCCCAGAGAGGTTAAGATAAACCAGCTCGAAAAAGGCTGTAGTGATTACTCGAAGCTTGGAAATATCGTTTCAGGTTTTGAAGGCGGTCAGCGCAGTCTGCCGGTTCTCTTCAGGCATTATGCGAATGTCGGCTGCAAGTATATCGGGTTTGGTGAGTGGAAAGAGCTCGATAATGCCACAACCGGAATTACCATTCTCGATCTTGAAAACATCAGCCCTTCACTCATAACCAGATACTTCGGCGAAGAGGGGGCCAGGTCATTCCTTGCCGGCAGAGCCAACACCATGGTGACCGCATAAATCCTAGCGCTTGCCTTCCACAAGAGCGGTTTTGAGTTCTGCAAGTTCTTTTCGAAGGGATTGCACCTCGACCAAAATGTGTTCGGTCTCGCTCATCATGGCTTCACGCTCAGCCTTTGATTCTGCCTCATGCTCGGATTGCATCGCGTCCACGATAACACCAATAAACAGGTTCAAAACCGTAAAGGCTGTAGCGACGATAAAGGGAACAAACAGAACCCAGGCCAGTGGAAACTCTTCCATAACGGGGCGCACAATGCCCATTGACCAACTCTCAAGCGTCATGATCTGGAAGAGCGTATAGGCGCTTTCGCCCAAAGTGCCAAACCACTGCGGGAAGGCATCGCCAAAGAGTTTGGTGGAAATGACCGCAAACACATAAAAGATCAAACCGAGCAACAGTACAATCGAGGCCATGCCGGGCAGGGCAGACAATAATCCGCTGACAACACGTTTGAGCGCAGGAACAGTTGAAATCAGCCGCAACACCCGCAAGATGCGGAACGCACGCAGAACCGCCAATCCGCCAGTAGCCGGAATAAGCGCCACCGCAACCACAACGAAATCAAACAAACGCCATGGGTCTTTCCAGAAGCCCCTGAAATCAACAATCAAACGGGCAGCAATCTCGGCTACGAAGATCCACAATATGACCGTATCAATGGCAATCAACATCGGGCCAATCGAGGCCATGATAGGCTTGCTGGTTTCCATCCCCAAAACAATCGCATTGACTGCGATCAGGGCAAGAATGAAATATTCAAATTTAGGATTGGCAAGCAGCGCGCCAAGCTTTTGACGTATCATTGTGATAACTCTGGAATGGTGACTAATTGAACGCTTATTTGGATGCCTTTGTTTGAAAAGTCCAGATTTAGTTCATGAATTTTGAAGGCGATATTGTTCTTTTGTTTTTGCTATTTTCAAACAGCGAATGGAGGGATGTTTTGCATTCTTAGAAGATTCTCCAAACACCCCCTTGCGCTTTTTAAAACAAGGCGTTAGATAAGTCTCATTAAGAAATTCGTGCGCAGTTTGGTGAAATCCGTTCTGCGCACGATTTT
>CALDZZ010000068.1 GCA_937944075.1 uncultured Rhizobiaceae group bacterium | reverse complement strand
CTTGCCTTCAGCACCGCGTTCGCCAAAACCGCCCGGCACGAGAATGCCATCGACATCGCCCAAATGTTCGGCAGTATCTTCGCCTTCGAACATTTCGGACTCCAGCCATTTCAGATTGACTTTCACTTCATTGGCAATGCCACCATGTTGAAGCGCTTCGATGAGTGATTTATAGGCATCTTTCAGGACGGTATATTTACCCACAATGGCAATATTGACTTCGCCTTCCGGATTATGAATTTTACGACTGATTTCATCCCAGATTTTCATGTTTGGCTTGGGCGCAGGGTCAATGCCGAAGGCGTCCAGCACTTCCTGGTCAAGACCTTCCTTGTGATAGGTCATCGGCACATCATAAATGGACTTGGCATCCAGCGCCTGAATAACGGCTGATGGGCGAACATTACAAAATTGCGAAAGCTTGCGGCGCTCTTCCTTGGGGATTTCACGATCCGCACGCACAAGCAGAATATCAGGCTGAATACCGATGGAGCGCAGTTCCTTGACCGAGTGCTGTGTTGGCTTGGTTTTCAATTCACCAGCAGCCCAAATCCACGGCATGAGAGTCAGATGCAAGTAGATGCAACCACCGCGTGGCAAATCATTGCCCAATTGTCTGATGCTCTCAAAGAAAGGAAGCGCTTCAATATCGCCTACCGTGCCGCCAATTTCGACCAATACAAAATCATAGTCCTCATTGCCATCCAGCACGAAGTCTTTGATTTCATTGGTAACATGCGGAATGACCTGGACGGTCGCGCCCAAATAGTCGCCACGGCGTTCTTTCGCAATGATATCTGAATAGATGCGCCCAGTGGTAATGTTGTCCGACTGGTTTGCAGGACGCCCCGTAAAGCGCTCATAGTGCCCAAGGTCAAGGTCGGTTTCCGCCCCATCATCGGTCACAAAGCATTCGCCGTGCTGATAGGGAGACATTGTTCCCGGGTCAACATTTAAATAAGGGTCCAGTTTACGCAGTCTGACCTTGTACCCACGCGCTTGTAACAGCGCACCCAATGCAGCTGAAGCAAGACCTTTGCCAAGTGAGGAAACCACGCCTCCAGTGATAAAAACATAACGAGCCATGGGATTAAAGAAATAATGGCAGAAAACAGATTCGGATAGTAAAAAATTCACCTATCCCAAAAAAAATGCCCCCAAATGAGTTTGGGGGCATTTTGATAAAACGTTTTTACAAACCTATCCGCTTAATTGCCAGTCGGAACCTGCTGATCGTTTGTTTCTTCTGCACCAGGCAATGACCCGCCACCAGGCAACTGGTCCAGAATACCACCAGAACCACCCTGTTGATCCTGCAACGGAAGATTATCAAGAACCCCGCCCCCTTCAACACCAGACAAAATGCCCAATGCAATTGAAGTTGCAAAAAAAGCTGCGGCAAGAATAGCCGTTGTTCGGGTCAAGGCATTTGCAGCACCGCGTGCAGACATAAAGCCGCCACCACTGCCACCGCCACCCATGCCAAGTGCACCGCCTTCTGAACGTTGCAAAAGGACAACAATCACCAGAGCGATTACAATCATCAGATGGATTACTATGATTACGTTTTCCATAACTTCCCCGTTGTGACCCTTCGGCCTAAAATTTCAATATGACGGCTCTTTTACACGGATAATCCAAGAGTGCAAACCGGAAATGCCTTTGTCATGAAATGTGTAAGGCAAATGTGATTACAAGCCCTCAACTGGTTCAAAATCAGGCTATTTCGCTATAGGCAGCACAAATACCAAGAAAATCATCGGCTTTGAGACTTGCGCCGCCAACCAGCGCGCCATCGACGTTTTCAATGCCCATGAGTTCAACAGCATTGGAAGGCTTTACAGATCCGCCATACAACAGTCGCATCCTTGCGCCTTCTTCACCAAATCTTGCCTTTAGCGTTTCACGCATAAAGGCATGGGCTTCCTTTACATCATCAGCAGACGGAACAAGCCCGGTTCCTATGGCCCAGACCGGCTCATAAGCCACAACGACCTCGCTTGCGCTGGAATTATCAGGCATGGAGCCATCCAGTTGATCTTTTAAGACATCAAGTGTTTTGCCGGATTTGCGTTGAGCTTCCGTTTCACCAATGCACACAATGGTCAAAAGCCCTGCTCTCAAACCGGCCTCTGCCTTGGCTTTGACAACACTGTTTGATTCTCCGTGATCTGTTCGCCGTTCAGAGTGACCAACAATAACGGCAGTCGCGCCTGCGTTAAACAGCATTTCTGCCGAAATATCGCCCGTGTGTGCGCCAGAAACATTTTCATGGCAATCCTGCCCACCAATTGCCATGCCCGTGCCAAGAGCAACGTGTGATGCGGTTACGACCAGGGTTGAAGGAGTGCAGATAAGCGTGTCTATTTTGGAACGAAGGTCACCTGTATAACCTGCTGCGATGTTTCCAAGTTCTGTCATGGAAGCAACCATGCCATTCATTTTCCAGTTGCCGGCAACAAGGGGTTTGATATCAGGTGTCATTACAAGGCCTCATTTTTGTTTGTCTGTGTGTTTTCTAACCTGAAATTCTAAAAACGCAATCGTGAGGGAATATTCTTTTACACATGCTTGAGATACACGGCTTGAGCCAGTATATCTTCAAGACAGGATTCTGATATTGAAACGGATACAACATGCTTGACTTACTTAGAGGTTTTTCAAAAGGCTGGACTGCAAAAATTCTGATTGGTCTCTTGGTTGCCAGTTTCGCAATCTGGGGTATTTCAGGCAGCATTCTTTATGGCGGTTCAAATACAGCTGTACAGGTCGGCAATACGACCATCACAGCCCAACAATTCAGAAATGTTTATGAAAACCAGCTTAACCTGCTCTCACAACAGGCTGGCCGAAGATTAACCAGACAAGAGGCTGATCTGTTTGGCCTCCAGAACAATGTCGTTGCGCTAGTGACGACTGGTGCTGTACTGGATGAAAATGCCCAGATCATGGGATTGGGTGTATCAACAGAACAATTGGCCAAATCCATAGCCAACGACCCAAGCCTGCGTGATTTTTCAGGCAAGGTTGACCCGGAAGCCATCAAGAGAACCCTGAGAAACCGTGGCATTACACAGGAAGAGTTTGAAGAACAAAGAAGACGCCAGGCAATTCGCAACCAACTCCAGGCAGGTATCAGCGACACCATTGACATGCCGGAAGTCATGAAAGAAGCAATCGCCACCTTCCGGAATGAAAAGCGTGTTTTTGATTATGTGTCCATCGGTGCAGAAGTTTTGGAAAAAGCACCTGAACCAACTGATGAAGACATCGGTGCGTATTACGAAGAAAACAAGTCTCAGTATATGGCACCTGAATATCGCAAGTTGACTCTCTTGACATTACAGGCAAGCGACCTTGCAAAGCCACAGGAAGTGACCGACGAAGAATTGCGAGCTGCTTATGATGCCCGTGCCAATGGTTTGTCTTCTCCTGAAACGCGCCGTGTCCAGCAATTGGTTTTGAAAGACAAGGCGGAGGCAGATGCTGTTGCTCAAAAAATCAAGAATGGCACTGATTTTGATGATATTCTCAAGGAACTTGGTAAATCGGTTGCAGATATTGATCTGGGTGTTGTTACCAAAAGCGAACTTCCAGACAGCAAGGTAGGCGAAGCAGCCTTTAATGCAGAGCTAAACAAGCCAACGGATGTTGTAGAAGGTTTGTTTGGTCCGGTTATTATTCGTGTTAGTGAAATAAACGAGAGCAAAACGACTGCCTTCGATGATATCAAGGAAGAGTTGAGAAGCGAGATCGCCTTACAAAAGGCGGGCGATGAAGTGTTTAACACGTTTGATGCCGTTGAGGATGAGCGCGCTGCAGGAAGTAATCTTGTTGATGCTGCAAAGGTCACAGGTCTAAAAACGCGTGTGGTTACAAAAATAGATGCCCAGGGGCGTGATGAGAATGGCAATGCCATTTCAAATATTCCGGTTCTGCAACAACTCTTGAGAGCTGCATTTGATTCAGAACCAGGTGATGACACGCGCGAGCTTGCTGTAGGGAGTGATGGATTTCTCTGGTATGAAGTTGAGGAAATCATCCCTACCCGCCAAAAAGAGCTTGAAGAAGTCAAAAGCGATGTCCGCGATGCTTGGGTTGCAGAAGAAACAAACAAGCTTGTAACAGAAAAAGCCGATAAAATTGCTGAACGTATTCGTGCTGGTGATGAAATGAACGCGGTTTTGGCAGAAATGCTACCAGCAGATTCGATCGGTTCAGCCGTCAAGTATGAAACAACAGATGCACTTGCACGCAATGGCAATGCCCCCAAAATCGGGAATGCTGCTGTTCAGGAAGGCTTTTCCGGCGTCAAAGGCGACATCAAGACAGCCCAGGCACCTGAGGGCAATGTGATTGTACTACGCGTTGCAGATGTGCAGGCACCAGAAGACAAACAGCTTACCCAAGAAGATACGCAACAGCTTAACCTTACTGCAGCTGATGATATTCTGAACCAGATTGTCCAGGACTTGCAGACACAAGTTGATGTTTCGATCAATCCTGCGGGCATAGAAGCGGCATTTAACCCTTATGGTGGTGGTGGACACGGAGGAATGTAATCTCTAAAACCCCTAACATAAAATTCTTTTGTACCAGGGGGTAGCATGCAGGACTTGAAACATTTTATTGGTCTTCTTGCAGATGGCAATAGCCTTAGCCGTGAAGACACTCAATCTGCCTTTAACATCATCATGTCCGGTGAGGCGACAGACGCGCAGATTGGTGCCATTCTCATGGCTATGCGTATCAGAGGAGAAAGTGAAGACGAGTTTGCAGGCGCCATTGATGCAATGCGCGCAGTCATGTTGCCAGTTGATGCACCCGATGATGCAATCGATATTGTTGGCACAGGTGGTGATGCAAAGGGTTCCTACAACATATCAACCTGTACGGCCATTGTAACTGCAGCATGCGGTGTAAAAGTCGCCAAACATGGCAACCGTTCGCTATCCTCAAAATCGGGAGCTTCTGATTGTCTGACAGCACTTGGCGTTAATATTGAATTGTCACCAAGCCAAATCAGCGACTGTATAGAGGATGCCGGTATCGGTTTCATGTTTGCACCTGCACATCATTCAGCGGTTCGACATGTTGGCCCTGCCCGCGTCGAAATGGGAACGAGAACCATTTTCAATCTTTTGGGACCCATGTGTAACCCGGCCGGTGTCAAGCGCCAGTTACTTGGCGTTTTTGCGCCACAATGGGTTTTAACAGCAGCAAAAGTTGCTCAAAAACTTGGCAATGAAAAAACATGGGTTGTTCATGGTCAGGGCTTTGATGAAGTGACCATCACAGGCTCAACACAAGTAGCAGAACTGAATAATGGAACTGTTACAACGTTCGAAGTAAACCCTTCAGATTTTGGATTTGATATTGCTTCAGAAAGTGACATTGCCGGAGGTGATGCCAGTGTAAATGCCAAGGCGCTTCGCGAGGTTTTGGAGGGCAAGCCTTCTGCCTATCGCAACATGGTCATCATGAATACCGCCTGTTCTCTTGTGGTCGCAGACAAGGCGAATACCTTACAGGAAGGCGCTGCACAGGCTACAGCCGCAATTGATACAGGTGCTGCAATGACAACCCTGAACAGGCTTGTCGAAGTATCAAACCAGGGCAATTCATAATGGCTGATATCCTAAAAAAGATCGAGCTTTACAAACGCGAAGAAATTATAGCAGCCAAAGCAGCCGTTTCGCTTGAGGAGTTGAAGGCTCGAATTGAAGGCGTATCCGCACCACGCGGTTTTCACCGGGCACTTCAGGCAAAACTCAATACAGGTGATTATGCATTAATCGCTGAAATTAAAAAGGCCAGCCCCTCCAAGGGATTGATTCGCGAAGACTTCAATCCGCCTGAACTGGCTAAAGCCTATGAAGAAGGTGGTGCTGCCTGTCTCTCTATCCTGACAGATACGCCAAGCTTTCAGGGTGCACCAGAGTTTCTTACCAATGCACGTGAAGCTGTTTCATTACCTGCCATTCGCAAGGATTTTCTTTATGAACCATACCAGGTCTATGAAGCACGTGCTTGGGGTGGTGATTGCATTTTGGTGATCATGGCATCTGTAACGGATGATGAAGCCATGGCGCTTGAAAATACGGCGTTTGAGCTGGGTATGGATGTTCTGGTTGAAGTTCATGATGAAGAAGAACTTGAACGCGCCTTGAAATGCATGAATTCTGCCCTTCTCGGCATCAACAATCGTAATCTCAAAACTTTTGAAGTATCCCTGGAAACAAGTGAACGCTTGTCAAAACTGGTACCCAAAAACAAATTGCTGATTGGGGAAAGCGGTATCTTCACTCCTTATGATTTATCGAGACTGGCAGCTTCCGACATCAAAACCTTCCTGATCGGTGAAAGCCTGATGCGCCAGGATGATGTAGCAAAGGCAACCCGTGATCTTTTGGTAAAGGCTGCCTGATGTCTGAGCTAACCCACATTGGTAAATCAGGTGAAGCGCATATGGTGGATGTGGGTGACAAAGCCTCAACATTGCGCGAAGCAACAGCCATGGGCCATGTTAAAATGCTGCCTGAAACGCTGGAACTTGTACTAAACGGAAACGCCAAGAAAGGCGATGTTCTTGCGACCGCTCGAATTGCCGGCATTATGGCTGCTAAAAAGACATCTGATCTTATACCGCTTTGTCATCCGATCGGATTATCAAAGGTTGTAGTTGAAATTCACCCTGACGAAAGTCTACCTGGATTAAGGGTAAGCGCCATGGCCGGGGTTAGTGGTCAAACCGGCGTTGAGATGGAAGCCCTGACCGCCTGCTCTGTCACCTGTCTAACCATCTATGACATGGTGAAAGCCGTTGACCGCGGTATGGAAATCTCTGGCATTGTTTTGAGTGAGAAAAAGGGTGGCAAATCCGGCCACTGGAAACGCGAAGGCTGACATGGCCATCAACACGCTGATACCTGCTGAGAAGGCTCTTGAGATTGTTCTTAAAGACGTCAGACCAATTGGAGATGAAACCCTCAAACTCAAGCATGCTT
Organism: uncultured Rhizobiaceae group bacterium; assembly: GCA_937944075.1. Taxonomy (GTDB): domain Bacteria; phylum Pseudomonadota; class Alphaproteobacteria; order Rhizobiales; family Rhizobiaceae; genus JAALLB01. The sequence continues at coordinate 22,113 of CALDZZ010000068.1, read as the reverse complement.
CCAATCGAATACTTTCTACAGATCTTGCATCCTTGAGAACCCAACCACCGTTTGATGCGTCTGCGATGGATGGTTATGCGGTCAAACAATCAGATGTAGCCAGTCTCCCCACTGACTTGAAGGTTGCTGGCGAGGCAAAAGCTGGGACGCCTTATGCAGGATCACTTGAAAATGGCGAGGCGGTTCGTATTTTTACGGGTGCTGTTGTTCCTGAAAACGCTGATACAATCATCATTCAGGAAAATACCCTCGCGGAAAATGGATACGTCAAAGTTCTCGAAGGAACCCCAAAAGGAAAATTCATTCGATTGGCTGGCCTGGATTTTACTGAAGGTGAAGTCCTCTTACACGCCAGCGACAAGCTCACCCCCAATCGGCTGGCGCTCGCTGCTTCAATGAACCATGCCCAAGTTTCCGTATACAGACAATCAAAGGCTGCATTGCTCTCAACTGGTGATGAATTGGTGTTGCCTGGAGAAGCTACCCAACCTGGTCAAATCATCGCTTCCAATACGTTTGGCATTGCAGCAAGTGTTGAAAACTGTGGCTCTCAAATTATTGACCTTGGCATTGCTGTTGATACCCGCGACGCGCTTCGGGCGAAGATTATTGAAGCCATTACCAGAGATGTCGATGTCATCATAACAACCGGAGGCGCATCTGTTGGAGATCATGATCTCGTATTACCGGTTGCGCAGGAAATCGGCTTTGAATTTGAAATAACCAAAATCGCCATGCGCCCTGGCAAGCCCTTTTTGTTTGGGCGTTTTCACCACAAGGGCAAAACCATTTATCTGACTGGACTGGCTGGTAATCCGGTCTCTTCTCTTGTCGCGTTCAATGTATTTGTGAAACCCTTGTTACAAACGTTATCGGGTCAGCCATTACAAATGCTAAACCGTCTACCTGCTGTCTTGGGATGTGATTTGCCACAAAATGATGAGCGGGCAGAATACATGCGTGCAACCTTGGTCACTTCAGAAGAAGGCAAACGCATCGCGACGCCATTTACCAAACAGGATTCATCCATGTTGGCAAACCTGGTCAGGGCGGACTGTCTCGTATATCGCGAGGTGAAAGCTTCAGTTGCAAAACAAGGTGATGCATGTGAGATCGTATTGATTAGTTGAAGATACGTTTTTTAATCGCATTTCTGAATGCTTTTTTATTCTTGTCGAACTGCTTCAAGGCTTTTTCACGTTGTGTTTTGAATGCATTAGTAGAATTTAGCTTAGCCACCTTTTTGACTTTTGTCTTTTTTGACTTTTTAACAGCTGGCTTTGTTTGAAGAATACGTTGCTTCAACTTTGCCCGGATCGGGTTTTTATGATCCTTAAGCGCCTGTTTTGTAGTTATCTTCTTTCTGGCAGGTTTCTTTTTCTTGGTTGTTCTTTTTGGTTTTTGTGTAACCGTTTCACGCAGCTTCCACTTTTCCTTGGGTTCGGAAATAGTATTTGATGCAAGAATAACCGGCTTTTCGACCTTTGGTTCAGATTCTGCACTTGAAACCAGCACTGGTGCAACCGGATCCTTGCCACCACGGCCTCGGATATGAACAATTTTGTAACCTTCTCTATTCAGCCGGCTTAAGAGCTGATCCAGGCCATTGGCAGTCACGCGCTGGATATCATGCATCAGAATTATTCCCTTACCCTTGCGCTTTAATTCGCTCATGATGCGATTGACCATGGAATTTGGCTTTGAAAACTTATAGTCGAGACTGTCTACATCTATTGCAAACACGCCATATCCCAATCGTTTCAAGTGCTGATTGACCGACTTGTTTTCAGACAAATACGGAAAGCGGAAAAACGGGGCTACATCCCTTCCAACTGATTTTTCAATTGCCTTGATGCTTCTATTAACATCTGCAATGGCATTCGCGCCCTTAACACGTCCCAGATTTTTATGGCTGTAGCTGTGTATGCCGATTGTATGGCCGTTGTTTGCCACCTTTCTTGCAAGGGAAGGATTATTGATTGCCATTGTGCCAACCATAAAGAACGTGGCCTTTGCACAATGCTTGCTCAGCGTATGTAGCACCTTTGGTGTGACGCCTGGCACAGGACCATCATCAAAGGTCAATACAACTTCCTTGTGTTTGAGAAACTCCTGGGCTCCGCCATGCGATCTGCCATACCGCTTTCCGCCAGATGTGTTTAGTGTAACAGTTCGATGCGTTCCTATACCACTGCCACCCCTACAACCCGATGCCTGAGCCTCATTTACTTGCGTGAAGGTACTCGCCCCAAAGGCTGTCGCTATAAAAACTGCACAAGCATTTAGTGTTTTTAGAATGGAACTACGCATAACTGTCTCCGAAATATTGGAAACAGGATTGCATGAGGGAATTACCAAAAATGATAATAAATCCGGCAACTTCTTTTTAGGGTTAACCAATGGTTAGCAAGCAGTTGCGGCATTAATCCTTATAAAACCTCGCTTTAACCGAAATTTCATACTTGCGGAACATAATAAGAACATGTAAGTAATGTTCCATGTTTGTTTCCCTTGTTGATTCTTTCATTATTTTGAAGGCAAACAAGTTTACTGGTTCATTTTTCGAAAGGTTGGCCCATGCTTACGCGTAAACAACAGGTTTTATTGCAGTTTATTCATGAACGGTTGCAGGCAGAAGGTGTACCCCCTTCTTTCGATGAAATGAAAGATGCGCTGGATTTAAAATCCAAATCCGGCATCCATCGTCTTATCACTGCGCTTGAAGAGAGAGGCTTTATCAAACGCCTTCCAAACCGCGCAAGAGCGTTGGAAGTTATCAAAATGCCCGAAGCATGGGCATCTGCGGATGATACACAGGATGACTCGACCGTTATCCATGCAGACTTTGGCTCACCGCGCAAAGCCAATATTAGACAGGTTGAAAACACCAATACAGCACCGCATGATGAAGTACCTGCGGCCTTCTCTGTACCCGTTATGGGTAAAATTGCAGCTGGTGTCCCGATTGCAGCCATACAGGATATTACGCATTCTGTTTCTGTGCCACCTGAGATGATTGGCAATGGTGAACATTATGCGCTGACTGTTGAAGGCGATTCCATGATTGACGCTGGCATTCACAATGGGGATACCGTCATTATTCAACATGCAGCAACCGCCCGCACGGGAGAGATCGTTGTAGCACTCGTTGATGATGAGGAAGCTACGCTGAAAACATTTCGTAAAAACGGCAGTGAAATTGCACTCGAAGCTGCCAACCCGGATTATGCAACACGCGTCTTCACCACTGACAGGGTCAAGGTTCAGGGTAAACTTGTGGGGCTAATACGTCAGTATCACTGATTTTTAGAAAACAAATTTGCATCATCAGGGTGCGTAACCCTTCTCTGCCATGGACGTCTTGCTTCTGGCAGTCCGGTTTCAATCAGGATTTCACTTATGAGTTTTGCTCTTTCACTTTTGGCGTTTGGATTAACCTGGCTGATATACAAGGCATGTGTACCAAACCGTTCAAAATCATAGCGAGCCAGTACAAGTTCCGGTTTTCGCGTCTTGCAATTCACCCACCAAAGTCTTGGCGCTATCAAAAGGTCAGCACGACCACAAGAAGATTGAATATGATCCGGATTATAGACAATGTGCATAATCCTGCTTGAAGGTAGAACCACAATACAGCGTTCCCTGTTGCATTGCTCCTTGTTCAGGTTCAGATTAACTGACGTGCCACCCGACCATGCCTTGAGCCAGATATCCTGAACAAACCGGCTACTTCCTGGAAAGAGCAGGCCCAACTGGTTTTCTTCAGTCCTTATTGCAATTGCCCTGCCGTTTTCCGCGACAATCACATCAGGCATTCGCGGTTTCTCCAATACAAACACAATGAGGGCTAAAGGGAGCACCGCCACAAAGCGCAACCTTGTTTTCAATACACAAATGCAAATCAGGAATATGGAAAACAAAAACATTGCACTGACAGGCAGCAAACCCGTATCACCGCGTGGAGAAAGATTCTCAACCCTTCTGGATATTTCAACAACCCATTCTATGCCTGTACTAACAAGCGATAGTGGCAAAAACTCCAATCCATAGGGCATAAGCAAGATTGAGAACAAGGCAAACGGCATGATGAAGATGCTAACGACAGGCATGGCTATCAAGTTTGCCAATAAGCCCAGAGGGGCAACCTGATGAAAATGCCATGCAGCAAAAAATGCTGTCGCTGTTCCAGCGATTAGGCTTGTGGTAGCTATACCTGCAAAATAACCAACCAGCCCCCTTACCATGGTTATGAACCTGTTCTGATGTGCCGGAATGAACTTGTTCTCTAACTGAGATTGCCTTCTGTTGTTTAAAGCCTCATATCCAGCAACCAATGCCGTTACTGCTGCAAAGGACATTTGAAAGCCCGGTGAAAAAAGGCTTTGCGGATTAATCAGCAAGATGAGAGTAGCCGATATGGCTACGCTGCGCATGGTGATTGCACGCCTGTCCATCAATATTGCCATCAACATGACACTGATCATGATCCAGGCGCGTTGGGTCGCAATCCCTGCCCCTGACAACATCAGGTAGACAGTTGCGCTTATAAACCCTGCGATCACTGCCCATTTCTTTACTGGATAATAAAGCGGCAACTGGGGAATGGAAGAGAGGCTATAACGTATACACCAAATGACAGTAAGGGTCACCAAGGCCATGTGTAGACCGGAGATTGCCAGAATATGAGCAAGCCCTGTTTTTCGAAGGCTTTCCTGAATGTCATTTGGAATATGAGTTTTATTGCCTGTTACCAATGCGATGGCGATATTCCCCGATACACCCGGCATAGCATCCAGAATGCGCCTTTCAACCGCAATCCGCATTTTGTTTATCAGAACAAGCCCCTGCTCCCTTAAGTCCAGCAAACCATTTGTTGAACCTTTATGGGGCTTACCCATGAAAAAACCACTACCCCCCATTCCTTCATGCCAGGCAAAAAAGGAAAAGTCGTAACCTCCCGGATAAACCGGCCCTGAGATCGGTTGAAGCCTAGCAAGTCCAGTAATGGTTTCACCAGGTGAGAAATTATTGTGTTTTGCCGCAGCAGATATTCGAAGGCGTTTGGGCAGTTTGGTTTCAACGACACCTTCCAAAATGAATGGCTTCACTAGATATCGTGCGGCGCCTCTTCGACTTTGATCAACACCAAGCACGATGCCCGTAACCTGTCCTGTAACTTGTCTTTCCAACTGAGGCGTTGCACCGGATAAGGTGGTCACCTTTCCCACCAGTATTCCTGCAAATATCAGGAGCAGAATATTAGTCGTATATCTGACCTTGTTTAAAAACGCACTTTTATGACTAAAAAACATCAAAACCAAAATACTGAGCAACAAGGCAATCAAGGACGGTTCTTGCGGAATGGTAAAATATATCAGGACACCAGAGCCAAGAAATACCGGAACCAGATTGAAGCCCAGTCCCGTCTCAATCTCATAGATCAGATTGGACTGAAGTGAAGACTTGGCATCCAAAAGCGCATTAGAAGCTTTGTAGTATAATCGGCGTGAAGCAGTTAAGCGTGTTGGCAGCCTGAAGTCCCGTTCTTCAGGGCTTGTTACATTTCCAAGATTTTGCGCCTCAAATAATCTTGCGTTTTGTTCTTCTTGTTTTTGCTTTTCTTTTTGGACGCCTGGCATTCTACTCTCAGCCAAATCGTTCCCTGCTTTAATGCTTGTCTCTTTTATCAACTATGCTAAATCAGCATGGACCTCATCAAATAGACAAATTCTCCCTACTGCAAGTAGTATTGAAAGCCAACAGCGAGCGTAAAAAACCACATGAGCAAAACCGTCGTTACCCGATTTGCCCCTTCTCCAACCGGATATCTTCATATCGGCGGCGCGAGAACTGCGCTTTTTAACTGGCTATTTGCAAAAGCAAACAACGGTAAAATGCTGCTACGCATTGAGGATACGGATCGCAAGCGCTCTACTGAAGAAGCAATCGTGGCAATCAAGGACGGTCTTTCCTGGCTTGGTCTTGAATGGGATGGGGATGCAATTTCCCAGCATGCCCGCATTGACCGCCACCGTGAAATTGCCAACGAAATGGTAACCAACGGCTCAGCCTATAAATGTTACTGCACAGCAGAAGAGATTGCAGAAATGCGCGCCAAGGCAGAAGCTGCCGGTCTTCCAGATCGTTACGATGGCACATGGCGGGACAAGGACCCATCCGAAGCACCTGCTGACGCACCTTATGTCATCAGGCTGAAATCACCACTTGAAGGCGAAACTGAAGTGGATGACCAGGTACAGGGGCTTGTCAAATTTCCCAACAAGGATCTGGATGATCTGATTTTATTGCGATCGGATGGTAATCCGACCTATATGCTTGCGGTCGTTGTGGATGATCACGACATGGGTGTCACTCATATTATCAGGGGGGATGATCACCTGATTAATGCAGCCAGACAAACGCTGATTTTTCAAGGTATGAATTGGGATGTGCCAACCATGGCTCACATCCCGCTTATTCACGGTCCAGATGGCGCGAAGCTATCCAAACGACATGGTGCAACCGGAGCAGAAAAATATCGTGCCATGGGTTACTTGCCTGCTGCACTTCGTAATTATCTCGTTAAACTCGGGTGGTCTCATGGGGATGATGAAATCATGACAACTGATGAGATGATTGACTGGTTTGGGTTTGATGGCATGAACAAGGCTGCTGCACGTTTTGATTTTGCAAAACTGGATGCAACCAATGCCCACTACATTCGTGAAATGGATGATGAACTTCTGCTCGATTACATGGAATCAAATTCAAATGAACTTGATGGAGCAGGTTTTATCTTTGAACGATTGAATGAAGTAACACGTCCAATGTTGATACGTGCAATGCCTGCATTGAAGGAACGTGCCAAGACTTTGATATCGCTTGCTCAAGGCGCCACATTTGTTGTTGAGAGCTTGCCGTTACCCATGGATGAAAAAGCCAAGGCATTGCTGGATGAAGACGGTTTGGCCGTTGTTAGAGGTATATATCCGGAATTTGAAAAGCTTTCAGACTGGCAACCTGAAACAGTCGAGGCCTGTATCAGAAATTATACCGAGAGTAACGGGTTGAAACTAGGCAAGGTTGCTCAGCCGATTCGTGCAGCCTTGACTGGCATGGCGACCTCACCTGGCGCTTTTGATGTTTTGCAAATATTGGGTAAGACTGAAGCTTTGAAACGACTTGAAAACGTAGTGTGAATGAACATTTGTCGTCAGCACAAAACTAATCTGTGACCTTTGTCGTACTTGTGTCATATCAATAAATCATATACCAAGTATCGCATCAAAAGGTTTCCTCTACGACGGCATTAAACCTAAATAAAAACAAGCAACTGCGGTGTTGAAGGAACGAACTCCTTTAATGTGCGGCTTAAACCGTTTCAAACGGTTTAAGACTACCAGACCGCAATCAAGTTGCAGCATGAAAGGACAAAACATGGCTAACGACAAGGCAACTCTAAGCATCGGGGATAAAAGCTGGGATTTTTCTATTCGTCAGGCAAGTGTTGGTCCTGACATCATTGATATTGGGGCCTTGTACAAGGAAACAGGTGCGTTCACATTTGACCCTGGTTTCACCTCAACGGCTTCTTGCGAAAGTGACATCACTTTTATTGATGGTGATGAAGGTGTGCTTTTGCACCGCGGTTATGCGATTGACGAACTCGCAGATAAAGGTGATTTTCTGGAGACATGTTATCTCTTGCTTTACGGCGAATTGCCAAGCAAAGCGGAAGGTGATGCATTTCGCGAGAGAGTGACAAATCACACAATGGTTCATGAGCAAATGAACCGCTTCTTTACCGGTTTCCGCCGCGATGCCCATCCTATGGCCATCATGTGTGGCGTTGTGGGTGCGCTTTCAGCATTCTATCACGATTCAACTGACATCTCAGACGAGAAGCAACGCATGGTTGCTTCTCTCAGAATGATTGCAAAAATGCCAACGCTTGCTGCAATGGCTTACAAATATCACATTGGTCAGCCGTTTGTTTATCCGCGCAATGATCTCGACTATGCCTCAAACTTCTTGCACATGTGTTTCTCTGTGCCCGCAGAAGATTATTCAGTAAATCCTGTTCTGGCGCGTGCCATGGACAAGATTTTCACCTTGCATGCAGACCATGAACAAAATGCATCCACATCAACTGTGCGTCTTGCAGGTTCTTCTGGTGCAAATCCGTTTGCCTGTATCGCAGCCGGCATTGCCTGTCTTTGGGGACCTGCTCATGGCGGTGCGAATGAGGCAGCTCTCAATATGCTTCAGGAGATTGGCACTGTAGATCGCATTCCTGAATATGTTAAGCGTGCTAAAGACAAGAATGATCCTTTCCGTCTAATGGGTTTTGGACACCGTGTTTACAAAAACTACGACCCACGCGCAAAAATCATGCAAGAGACAACGCATGAGGTATTGGCTGAATTGGGTATCAAGGATGACCCTACCCTGGAAGTTGCAATGGAACTTGAGCGCATCGCTTTGACGGATGAGTACTTCATTGAAAAGAAACTATACCCGAATATTGATTTCTATTCAGGCATCACCCTGAGAGCGCTTGGTTTCCCAACCAATATGTTCACTGTATTGTTTGCATTGGCACGTACCGTAGGCTGGATTGCACAATGGAAAGAGATGATCGAAGATCCAAAGCAAAAGATCGGTCGCCCGCGTCAGCTATACACCGGCCCTACAGCCCGGCCATATGTAGAGGTTGGAAAACGATAATACTTTATTCTGGAAATAGCATAATGTTTAAAAAGCCGGCGTTTAGTCGGCTTTTTTATTGCCAAACTTATTCGGCTAGCAATTCAATTATTTTCCGTGCAGCAACTTTGGCACCTAATTGTTCACTTGCCAATTTTTCTTCAAGCAGTTCAAAACCTTTTAGTTGAACATTTCGTTCTTCACCTGACATCATCAGTCTCTCCAACATTCTAGCCAAATGTTCCGGATGTGCGTTTTCATTTATCTTCTCGGGAATAAAAGGATAGTCGACAATCAGGTTTGGCAATAACGTTGTCCACGCCGTAATCATGTGACGAACCGCCATCATCATTTTGTCCAGCTTGTAGATTGAAACCATCGGTACCTTGTAGAGGGCCAATTCCAGGATAACGGTTCCTGATGTTGCCAAAGCCAAATCAGCATTCGTGAAAGCTTTCTTCTTTGCCTCTTCACCCGTTACAATTGTTGGCTTGATGATCCAACCAGATGTTTCCTGCCTGATATCTGCTTCGAGTCTGGTTACCGCTGGCAGGGTCAGCTCAAACTTGTTACCGCGTTCATGTAATATCTGTATCGTATCCCGAATAACCGGGAGCATGAGCTTGAGTTCACCCTTGCGTGACCCAGGCAAGATCACAAGCCTAGGCACATCGTGGCATGCCATTTTGTTTGCAGTCTGTATATTCGGTAATTCAGATGCGAGTGGGTGACCCACATAAGTCGCCTCAGGACCACCGAGTTTTTTCATCAATTGTGGTTCAAAGGGTAAAATCGCCATTATATGATCGATGTAGGGCTTTATCTTTTTTGCCCTGCCCGACCTCCATGCCCAAACTGTCGGCGCTACATATTTTATGATTTTTATATTTGGCGCTTCTTGTCTTACTTTTTTGGCAACACGGTAGGAAAAATCAGGACTGTCGATTAGCAGTAGTACATCGGGCTTTTTAGCCAGAATGTCATCGACAGTTTGACGAATTCTTTTCAGAAGGTTCGGTAAATTCTTGACGACTGCTGATATGCCCATGACAGATAGTTCTGCAATATCAAACAGGCTATCCATGCCTTTGTCTTGCATTTTTGCGCCCGCAAGTCCCATTGGTTTGACGGGACTTCCCATTTCTTCAAAGGCATCAATCAGTTTGGTGCCAAGCACATCGCCAGATTCTTCCCCGACAACAAAATAAACCCGTAGTGGATTATCGCCAGTCATGGGGTGTTTCCCATGTTGTCTTTATCAATACCGTAAATGAATACGCCGGCAGCTTTTGCTTTTTCAAGGGTTTCCTTCTTATCCAGTAATAGGGAGTGACCCGCTTCAACAGCAACGCCCTTGAGGCCTGCCTTGACAATATGATCGATTGTTTGAGGGCCGATTGATGGCAGGTCAGCCCGCATATCCTGCTCAGGCTTCATGGTTTTAACCAGAACACCATGTTTGCCGTCTTCATAGAGCTTGCCTGTAGAGCGCATGTTATAAATACGTTCCAGCATTCCATCTGTGCCTTCAATACCTTCTAAAGCAACGACTCTGCCTCCAACAGCGACAGCCGCCTGCCCGATGTCAAGTTTACCCAACATCTGGCAAGCTTCAAATGCCTTCCTGATATTCAGCATTGCCTTTTTTGATGGCTGCTTGCCAAAAAACATACCAGAAGGTGTCAGCAAACCCGGCATAATTTCATGTGCGCCCACAACCGTTACTCCATGTTGATCAAATAGTTTGATAAGTCCTTTAAGAAGAGAGTTATCCCCTCCTACCATAAAAGCCATGACTTTTGAAAAAGATACCAGACCGCCAACATCCATGTCGCGAACTCTGAGAGAGGGTCTTGTAATTCCACCTGCGAAAACAACTTGCTTAATATCATTTGTTTTCAAATATTTGAAAAACTGGCCCAATCTGCCCCATACAAAAAGCTGGTTATCATAGTCCTCGATCCAAGGCTCTGTCTCGCCAATTATGCCTAATATATGTGGCGCATGCCCAATGGCATGGAGGTGCTCAGCCAATTCTTTTGGCAGGCTTCCCCTACCGGCGAATATACCAATGTTTCTAGTAACAGCGTTAGAATCCAATTTTGACGTGCCCATTGAGCACCTAACTGTCTCGTTCGGTTCTAGGTGTGCAGAGTGATCTGCCATCGGAAGCCTTAATGAAATCGAGAATGCTTTTCACCACAGGGTCGCTGCCCAGTTCTTTTTCCACAGCCTCGACAGCATCTGCTACTGCGCGTTCTCCTGAGAATAAATCCTTAAATGCTTTTCTGCATTTATGGATGCTGTCCCTTTCAAGCCCCGCACGTTTCATTCCAATCAGGTTAAGACCACCCAGATAAGCCCTGTTACCAAGTGCAGTACCAAATGGAATAATGTCATTTTCAACACCGGCCAGTCCACCTACAAAGGCGTTATTGCCGATACGGCAGAACTGATGCACACCACATCCACCACCCATGATGACATTATCACCAATTTTACAGTGTCCAGCTACCAATGCACCATTTGAAAAGATTACATTATTTCCAATTTTACAATCATGCGCTACGTGGGAATTAGCCAGGAAATTACAGTTATTTCCGATGATGGTTTGGCCATCATCTCCTTCAGTACCAGGATTGATGGTTACACCTTCCCTTATCGTACAATTTTCACCAATGGTAAGCGAATTTTCTTCACCATGAAACTTGAGATCCTGGGGATCATGACCGATAGATGCAAACGGATAGATTTTTGCACCCAGACCGATGGTTGTATTCCCTGCGATAGCAACGTGAGAATGCAAATATGAGTTTCTACCCAGTTTTACATTTGGACCTACATGACAAAAGGCTCCAATTACCGAACCTTCTCCGATTTCAGCACCATCTTCAACTACAGCCGATTTATGAATATTTGAAGCCATTATGTTCTATCTTCCGGGCTAACCATCATTGCACCAATCTCGGCTTCTGCAGCTTTTTCGTCTCCAACATAAGCTTCACAATGATACTTGAATATACTGCCTCTTTGTTTCTTCTTTTCAACGCGCAATTCCAGCACATCACCAGGCACGACAGGACGACGAAACTTGGCTCCATCTATTGTCATGAAATATACCAGCTTGCGCTCACCGTCAGAGTTTTTCTTAGCGCATATTGCGCCTGCCGTTTGCGCCATGGCTTCCACGATTAAAACGCCTGGCATAATGGGATCATCAGGAAAGTGACCGCCAAAATGCGGTTCATTAAACGTTACATTCTTGATCCCTGTAGCTGAGGTATCAGAATTTACATCCTTGATTTTATCAATCAATAAAAACGGATATCTATGGGGCAAGAGTTTGAAAAGCTCTTTTACTTCAATCAAGTCCAACGCCTCTTCAGACATAAGCCTAGCCTTTCTTCCGGTTTTTTCTGTCACGCTTGTCAGCAAGCATTGTCTTTGCAGCTTCACGCATCCATTTGGAAGCGGAAATCGCAGGATATCCCATTACTTTTTCACCAGGAGGAACATCGCCATGAACGCCAGATCCGCCACCAACTTGCGCTCCGTCTCCAATCTTGGTGTGCCCCACGATACCTGCCTGGCCTGCGACAACAACATAGTCACCTAATGTTGCACTGCCTGAAATGCCAACCAGTCCAACAATAACACAATGCCTGCCAATGGTTGCATTATGACCTATCTGTACAAGGTTATCTATCTTGCTGCCTTCGCCAATGACCGTATCACGATTTGCGCCTCGATCGATTGTCGAGTTGGCACCTATTTCAACCTTGTCCTGAATGATAACACGCCCGATTTGGGGCACCTTGTGATGACCTTCGGCACTCATTGCAAAGCCAAATCCATCTTGTCCGATTTGAACACCATTATGAATGATTACATTATCACCGACATAGGCGTTCACGACCGTTGCATTAGCACCAATCGTTGTGTTTCGCCCAATCTGAACGTCACAACCAATAACAGCATTAGATAAAACAACACTGCCAGAGCCAATCGCCGCCCTTGCACCAATAACAGCGCCAGCCTCAATGGTAACATTCTCTTCAAGGCTGACGCCTTTTCCGATAATTGCCTTATCAGATATACCCTCTTCCCCCAAAACAGGCTGGGGACGCATTGCTGTGGGATATAGCATTGCCAGGGTTTGACCGTACGCCTTGTAAGGAGCTTTGTGCACCAGGCCGATAATATGTTTTGGTAATTGATCAAGATGTTTTTTAGCGCAAAAAACTGCTGATGCATTCGTCTGCGCCAAATACTTCAGATACTTGGGATTATCAATAAATGATATTTGACCGGTTATGGCCGACTCAATTGGTGAGGCACCATTAATGGGCTCAGCCAGTTTATCATCGCCATTTATGATGGTCGCATTACAGGATTTTGCAATATCTTCTACGGAAACTGAAACGGGTTTAAAGAACATGTTTAACCCCGTTCCTTACTTGAATACGTAAACCGAGTTGATTTCAACGTTTACAGGATACCTAGAATTTTCTGCTTACACCGAAGCTGAACTCTTCAATGTCATCAAACTCTTCTTCAGCAATCGGGAATGCGTAGTCAGCACGCAGAGGACCAAAAGGTGAGTCCCAAAGCACACTTGCACCGACAGAAGCCCGGATAGAGTCGCTGTCAACCTGATTAAGTTGGGCTGCAGACAAAGCACCACCATTAGCAGCTGTAATCGCACTGATTGCCGGTTGGCCAACATTGTAGAGCTGACCAGCATCAGCAAAGAAAGCACCACGGAAGCCAGCTGAGCGCGATATGAAAGGCATTGGGAAAATGACTTCTGCAGTTGCTGCCCAGAATGTACGACCTCCCAATGGATCACCCGTTAGTGGGTCACGAGGACCAAATCCGAAGGAGTCAAAACCTCTTACAAGGTTTGATCGAGCCTGGAAGTTATCCAGAGTTCTGAAACCCGTATTGTCATCATCGCCAAAGACTTCGACATGTCCACCTCTCACGCGACCAAACAAGATGATATCTTCTTCTTCGGAAAGCGTGTGATAGCCGGCGATTGCTGCTTCAGTTGAAAGATAGTTCGCATCTCCGCCAAGACCAAAATAGGTTTGAGAGAATGAAGCTCTTATGCCTTCACGTGGGTTCTGTTGGTTATCAAACGTATTATAAACGAAACTGTAGCCAACACCGGATGAAATAAAGTCACCTTCTGTTGCATCAACACTGTCCACCAATGCCTTGGAGAGTTCACCCAAGGTGTTGCCTTGAATTCCATCAGGCGATGCTGCGCCACCTGGATCCAGAAGAGCATTCGAGATTATCGTATTGCTGCTTCTGTATGTGTAGAAGACACTTGAACTAAGGTTTTCTGTAATCGGCAGGCCAAATGTAATGGTTGCTGAATCTGTATCAACCGAGTACTGACGCTCATCCGTTGCATCCGTTCTGTTGGACTGGATAGCGAAACCTGCTGATATGCGTGTTCCCAGGAAGTATGGCTCTGTGAAGTTAAACGCATACTGGTTTTCATCATCAGAACCACGATAGCTAGCGCGGATAAACTGTCCACGACCCAGGAAGTTTCGCTCTGTAAAGGAAACTTCGCCGGATGCACCACCATTGGAAGAGAAACCACCAGATACAGAGAAGTCACCTGTTGATCTTTCTTTCACGTTCACAATCAATATGACGCGATCAGCTGATGAGCCCGGTCTTGTAGATACATTCACAGCATCAAAGAAACCCAAGCCGTTTATTCTATTACGTGTTTTTTGCACCAGAACGCGGTTGTAGGCATCGCCTTCAGAGATTTCAAATTCACGACGAATTACATAATCGCGGGTTCTGTCGTTGCCTATGATTCGGATATCCTCAATGAAGACTCTTGCACCTTCATCAATCAGATATGTCACGTCGATCGTATTGGTATCAAAATTGCGGTTACCACGAGGTACAACTTCAACAAAAGCAAAGCCTTCTTCAGCAACACGCTCTGTTATTGAAACAACAGTATCCTCAACATTTCTTGCGTTATAAAAATCGCCAGTGCGAGTTTCTACAAGATTGTCCAAAGCAATGTTTTCTACACCATTCAGGGAACTTTCAATGCTCACATTACCAAATGTGTAACGAGGCCCCTCTTCCATGGTGATTGTAACCGTATACTCGTTGGCTTCCTCATCAAGATCAGCTTGAGTTGAAACAACCTGGAAGTCAGCGAACCCCTTGTTGAGGTAGAAACGACGCAACAGCTCTTCATCGGAATTCAATCTGTTAGGATCGTAAACGTCTGTTGTTTGAAGAAAGCCGAAAAGACCTGTTTGTTTGGTCGTAATAACGTCTGAAAGCCTTCTGTCAGAAAATGTATCATTACCAATGAAATCAATTTTGGCAATTTTTGTCTTGTCGCCTTCATTCACACGGTAAATAACGTTCACACGGTTATTGGCCAACGGCACAACCTCAAAGGAAACATCGGCATCCTGACGCCCTACACGCGCATAGGCCTGCTTGATTTGGTCAACATCAGAAGCTGCCTGTTCATCGCTGTATACAGATTGCGGTCTCAATCGAGCTACATTTACAAGAACATCGTCCTTTAGACGATTGTTACCTTCAAAGAAAACCTTGTTAACGGTGCCATTTTCCTCGACATCAACAACAAGTGTTGAACCTTGACGGAAAATACTGACATCGCCGAACAGTCCGGTTGCAAAAAGTGCCTTTACCGAATCATCGATATCGAAATCGTTGAAGCTTTGACCTGGCTTGATGGTCAAGTATGAAGCAACAATTTCATCATCAATACGTTGGTTGCCGCGCACATCAATATTGCTGACAACAGCCGCTTGTGCAGCGGTTACAAAGCTTGTTGAGGCTAAGCTTCCTGCATAGACAGAAACGAAAGAGAGTGAAAGCGCCAGAAACGCTGTTCTTATCATGTAGTTCAATCTCATATTCATACCGACGTTTTTCCCACAATCTCACAGGCACAATAACCCTGCTCTCGCAGAATCCATATAGTTAATGAAACCTTTTACAGAGTTTTCCCCGTTTCGCAACCATTTACGGCCATTTTAAGCCCCGTAATTTACTATTTTGCCAGACTGATGCAGGCAGTGCCAATATATTTGTTTTTCATGGTTAATTGAATACACTTAGTCTTACACATCATGACAAGTTGCCAGTTTGCGTGTTATCCCGCACGATTTGCCAGAAAAAGCCCTGAATTTGATCAAAAAAACTCTTCTTCCTGGAGAAGAACTCTAATAATCAGTGTCTTAGCTAAAGAATTCCCTCACCAAATCGTTATTGGTTGCAAACAACATCAAGCCCATAAGCAGAATAAATCCGAATCTGAAAGACAGTTCCTGAAATCTGGCGTTAACCGGTTTTCCAAAAATTGCCTCATAGGCGTAAAAAACAAGATGACCGCCATCGAGAATGGGAATCGGGAACAGATTCAACAGGCCGATGCTGACAGAAAGAATAGCGGTCAAAATAATCACATTTTGCACGCCTTCACTCCAGAAATCATTGACTGTGTTTGCGATTCCAATGGGACCACTGATTTGATCGGCTGATTCACGACCGGTAAAAATACCCTTGATATACTGAAGCGTTCTTTCAACTACAAAATAGGTTTCGTAAGTACCAGCACCTATGGCTTCTATCAGACCGTACTCTTTTTTTCTGACATTGGAATCCTCCGCCTTGCTGGATATACCCAACAGGCCTACTTGCTGCTTTGTTCCAAAACGGTCTACACGCTCAGAAAGTCTTGGTGTTACAGGAATATCGACTGTCTTGCCCTCACGTTCCACGGTTATTGTCATCTCAATCCCGTGATTAGGAGCAACAGCCCTTGGAATATCAGAAAAACTGGTGACTTCCTCACCATCAATCTTGAGAATTATGTCGCCCTTTTCAAAGCCAGCCTCTTCAGCTGCACTGTTTTCAAGAACCTCTGAAACAATCGGATCACTGACATAACGACCGACGAAGTAAAAACTGGCAGAAAATATTGCTATGGCAAGAATAAAGTTGGCGATTGGGCCAGCGGCGACAACAGCAGCTTTTTGGCTAATGCGTTTATGTTCAAAACGCCCTGCCTTTTCTCTTTCGGTCAATTGCTCAACCGCTTCGCCTTCAAAATCAGGCATGGAAGCAGCGTTTGCATCTCCAACAAATTTCACGTAGCCGCCGAGAGGTACGGCACATACTTTCCAGCGGCAGTTGTTTTTATCATTCCAACCAAAGAGCTCAGGTCCAAAACCAATCGAAAAGGCCTCACAATCGACAGCGTTCCAGCGTGCTACCAGAAAGTGGCCTAGCTCGTGGATAAAAACCACAACCGTCAAGACAACAACAAATCTAAGAATGATCAGGAACAGGTCTAACCCACTGTCTGCAATAGTTGATAATAATTCCATTCAATGTGCTTTCGGTTAGAACTTTTCAATCATGAATTCGACACTCATACATAAGTGGCTTTATGGCTTCAAGAAGGCATTTACAAATACGGTTGGCAAATCATTACTGCTGCCTTGCTGATAAGCCACGTAAAGGGAAACCAGCCAAAGGAATACAGCCGCTACAACAAGACCGTCAACACGGTCCAGAACGCCGCCATGACCCGGAATCAACGTGCCAGAATCCTTGATCTTGAAATGTCTCTTTACGGCCGACTCCATCAAATCCCCCAGCTGTGAAATAATGGCAGCAAAAAGCATGATAACGAAAAAGGTTACAATCGGATCAAAGCCGGCAGCAACATCCACCAGATAGGAAAGGATTAATGCCCCGACCAGGCTTCCAATAAATCCAGACCAGGTTTTGTTGGGCGATATTCTGGGAGCAAGTTTCGGTCCTCCAAGGGTACGGCCGGAAAAATAGGCAAAAACATCTGCACCCCATACGCAAAAATATATCAGCAGGATTACAATCAGACCATTATGGGTATCACTGCGCATGTCGCTCATGGCAAAGAAAGGCAGTGCTGCATAGGCAAGCCCAAGAGAGGACCAAATGGCTCGTTCAAAAATGTATTGCCATATTGAAAGCACAACAAAGCCAGCCAAAAACAGAACTGTTGCTGTTTTATGGTCTCCCAGCAACCAGGAAACCACTATCAATGCAAGCACCAGAAAGGATGCAGCTCTTATCATGAACGGTGTGGAGGCTGCACATATCCTGTTGAATTCACGCAAAATCATGAACGCTATAAAGGCCCATAAAAATGCAAAGGTCTGACCGCCTATCCAGGTGATTATCAAAACAAGAGCTGCCATGACAATTCCGGATATAATACGCAGTTTAAGCTCTTCGCTCATGAAAGATGTTTTGGGTGCCAAAGGGGTTTTTTCAGAAGATTGGCTCAAGATCCGGTATCCCTGACAAGACCACCAAATCTTCTGGTTCTGCCTTGGTATTCTCGAATTGCATTTTCCAAGTTGTCACGATTGAAATCCGGCCACAGGCAATCCACAAAAACCATTTCGGAATAGGCAAGCTGCCACAAAAGAAAATTGGACAACCGTACCTCACCACTCGTCCTGATCAAAAGATCGGGATCGGGGACATCATGCGTATCGAGATTCCCCGTTATCGTTTCATTGGTTATGTCGTCAATGCTCAATGTTCCTGCAACAACTTGCGAGGAAATTCTTTTGACAGCATCAGTGATCTCGTCGCGGCCTCCATAATTAAACGCGATAATCAACGTTTGACCGCTATTGTCTCTTGTCAGGTTTTGAGCCTCATCCAGTAGGTTGAGGATGTCTTCCGGCACATTCTCTTCGCGCCCAATGATCTTTACGCGAACATTGTTCTTGTGCAGATCGGCAAGGTCCCTTCGGATGAACATGCGCAAGAGACCAAAGAGTTCACTTATTTCCTCTTTAGGCCTGCTCCAGTTCTCGGATGAAAACGAGTAAAGCGTTAGATATTGAACGCCAAGATCACGCGCAGCCTTAACGGTTTCGCGAACGGCTTCAACACCTTGTTTGTGACCCAGTGTGCGCGGCATGCCACGTTTTTGTGCCCATCTGCCATTACCATCCATGATAATCGCAAGATGCCTGGGGATTTCTCCCTCATGTATATCAAAATTATGTGGCGGCACTTCACTCATGAATGATTAAACCTGCATGATTTCTTCTTCTTTGGCACTGATGATTGTATCAACTTCCGAAATCATTGCATCAGTAGACTTTTGAACCTGGTCTGAAAAATTATGTGCATCATCTTCTCCGATGTCGCCATCTTTTTGTGCTTTCTTGATAGCGTCCATACCATCACGGCGCACATGTCGAATAGCGACACGGGTCTGCTCTGCATATTGATGTGCGATCTTGACGACTTCCTTGCGTCGTTCCTCATTCATTTCGGGCATTGGAATTCTGAGGTTTGTCCCATCGGTTACAGGGTTCAGTCCAAGGTTAGACTCACGTATGGCTTTTTCCACAGCAGAAACCATTCCCTTGTCCCAGATCTGAATGGCTAACATTCTTGGTTCCGGAACTGAAATTGTACCAACCTGGTTCATTGGCATTTTCTGACCATAAGCATCAACTGTTATAGGATCGAGAATATTGGCTGAGGCACGTCCTGTGCGAAGGCCTGCCAAATCACCTTTCAATGACGTAATCGCGCCTTCCATTCGGCGTTTGAGGTCTGCTAAATCAATGGGACTGTCGGACATTTTTGAATTCCTGTATATTTATGGTTTATTTGGCGATTACCGTAGTCGAACGGCCCTCGCCTTTCAATATTTTTGCAAAGCCACCTGCTTGTGATAGTGAAAAAACAACTACCGGTATTTCAGCATCTTTGGTCAGGCTTACTGCGGCAGCATCCATGACTTCAAGCCCG
This sequence comes from uncultured Rhizobiaceae group bacterium, assembly GCA_937944075.1. Taxonomy (GTDB): domain Bacteria; phylum Pseudomonadota; class Alphaproteobacteria; order Rhizobiales; family Rhizobiaceae; genus JAALLB01. The sequence continues at coordinate 2,553 of CALDZZ010000068.1, read as the reverse complement.
CGGGAGAGGACTTCCTCATGGGTAATGGTTTCAAAGCGTTCTGCATTTGGGTCTTTTTGTGGGTCTGCTGTATAAATCCCGTCAACCTGGGTTGCTTTCATCAAGGCATCACATTGCATTTCGCAGGCTCGTAATGCGGCGGCAGTGTCTGTTGTAAAATAAGGATTTCCCGTACCACCGGCAAAGATCACGACCTTGCCTTCTGCCTGATAAGCTTCTGCCGCACGTTGAGAAAAAGGCTCACAAATCTCTGACATTTCTATTGCAGATAAAACAACTGCCGGAACGCCCATATCCACCAGTGACATCTTGAGTGCAATGGCGTTCATGACAGTTGCCAGCATGCCCATATGATCACCAGAGACACGATCAGCACCTTTTGCGGCAAGTGCAACACCGCGAAAGATATTTCCGCCACCAACGACCAGCCCTACTTTGACACCCAGATCGATGCCTTCCTTGATATCACTGCAAATTCTGGAGACAGTTACAGGATCAATTCCAAATCCCGTATCCCCCATCATTGCCTCACCGGACACCTTGAGAAGCACTTTTTTGTATTTAAGCGTTGCAGACATGAATCACTAACCCAATAAACTTCACGATTAGATACACGAAGGGCGTCCCGTTGTCACGAAACGCCCTTCACAGAATTAATATAATTTCAGTGCAGAAATTGATTAGCTGCCTTTCATGGTAGCAGCAACCTCGGCAGCAAAGTCTTCTTCTTCCTTTTCAACACCTTCACCAAGAGCCAGGCGAACAAAGCCTTTCATTTCAATTGGTGCACCAACAGAACCTTCAGCTTCTTTCAAGGCCTGTTCAACCGATATGTCGGGATTGATGACGAAAGACTGTGATAAAAGAACACTTTCCTTGAAGAATTTCTTCATCTTGCCAACAACCATTTTTTCCGCAATTTCCTGCGGCTTGCCTGATTCCTTGGCTTCTTCCAGATAAACAGCACGTTCACGCTCTGCTACATCTGCAGGTACTTCGTCTTCTTTCATTGCTAGCGGGTTGGTAGCGGCAATATGCATAGCTACCTGCTTGCCAATGCCGGCAAGTGCGTCTGCATCGCCTGTTGATTCCAGAGCAACCAGAACACCAATCTTGCCGATGCCTTCGCCTGCTGCGTTGTGCATATAGCTTGCGACTACACCAGAACCGACTTCCAGTTTTGCCGAACGGCGAAGGTTCATGTTCTCGCCAATCGTAGCAATGGCATCAGTAATTGTATCAGCGACGGACTTTCCGTTCATGTCCGCTGCAGCAACTGCGTCTACAGAACCATCGGTTGATAGAGCTGTATTGGCCACACCACGAACCAAATCCTGGAACCCTTCGTTTCTCGCAACAAAGTCTGTTTCGGAGTTTACCTCGACAACGGCAGCAGAAGTGCCTGATGCAGCAATGCCAACAAGACCTTCAGCCGCTACGCGACCTGATTTTTTCTCGGCCTTGGCAATACCCTTTGAACGCAACCAATCCATGGCTGCATCAACATCGCCACCATTTTCTGACAATGCATTTTTGCAGTCCATCATGCCTGCGCCTGATTTTTCACGTAATTCTTTCACTAGAGCAGCTGTAATAGCCATTTTAGCCTCTTTTCCGGTTTTAAAACCATTTATGCGGGAGGTTATTCACCTACCCGCCCATTTTATCATATATGTGAATGACCCGCCCCAGTAAGGCCGGGTCTTTGTTGGCCTTAGCCTTTTGCAAGTTCAGCAGCTTGACCAATCCAGTTGTCACGCTCAATGCGACCCTTAAAGCTCAGACGATCATCTACCATTTCGATCTGTTCTTTAGTGAAGGCGGCTACTTGTGCATATTTTGTAATACCAAGCTCATGCAATTTGCCTTCCAGAACCGGTCCAACGCCTGAAATCTTTTTAAGATCATCCGGTTCACCTTCCGGTTTTGCAAACAATGCATCGCCTTCTGGTGCAGCAGCAGCTGGTGCTGGCGCAGGTTCTGGCTCTGGAGCAGGCTCCGGTGCTGGAGTTGGAGCAGGATCTGGTGCTGGTGATGGTTCAGGAGCAGCTTGCAAAAGCGTCTCTTCAACTGGTGCTTCAACAGCTGCGCCAAGATCCACACCTGATGAACCCTGCTGACGAGCAATACCATCAATCGCCGCTTTGGCAATAAGATCACAATAAAGCGAAATAGCACGAGCTGCATCATCGTTGCCAGGAATTGGGTAATCAACGTTGTCCGGATTACAGTTGGAATCCAAAATGGCTACAACCGGAATTTTAAGCTTTTTGGCTTCCTGAAGAGCAATTGATTCCTTGTTTGTGTCGACAATAAACAGAATATCAGGCGTTCCACCCATATCCTTGATACCACCCAAGGCGCGCTCAAGCTTGTCGCTTTCACGCGTTAGCATCAGGCGTTCTTTTTTGGTGAGTGCAGCGGATGAATCGCCGCTCAAAATGCCTTCCAACTCGCGTAGACGCTTAATGGACTTGGAAATTGTATTCCAGTTTGTCAACATGCCACCCAGCCAACGAGCATTTACGTAATACTGAGCTGAACGTTTTGCAG
>CALDZZ010000067.1 GCA_937944075.1 uncultured Rhizobiaceae group bacterium | reverse complement strand
AAAATCTTCTGACCGCATTTTATTGTGCGAAGTTCAGGAAGAGGCAACCTACGTAAAGCATCACAAGAAGAAGATTGCCCTTCTGTTTTCCGCCATGCGCCATTTTGCACAGGAACTGGAAACTGACGGGTGGCATGTTGATTATGTTAAACTGGATGATGATGATAACTCAGGATCGTTTAAAGGCGAAATCAAGCGTGCAATTTCTCGACACGATATCAAAAACGTTCTTGTGACAGAACCTGCAGAATGGCGGGTTATGGAAGACATCAAGACATGGAGTGATGAATTCGACATTCCAGTCGAGATTTTACCGGACAACCGTTTTATAGCCACGCAACAGGAATTTGAGGATTGGGCCGAAGGGCGCAAGCAGTTGCGGATGGAATATTTCTATCGTGACATGCGTCGCAAAACCGAACTGCTCATGGATGGAGGCGAGCCTGAAGGCGGCAAGTGGAATTATGACAGCGAGAACAGGAAACCAGCCAAGGACGATCTGTTCATGCCGGACCAATGCCGGTTTGAACCAGATGAAATTACGCGGGAGGTTATCAATCTGGTAAACAGCCGGTTCGGGGACCATTTTGGTGACCTGGAACCTTTCTGGTTTGCTGTTACCCATGAACAGGCCACGAAAGTTCTTGATCATTTCCTTGATGTAGCCCTGCCCTCCTTTGGCGACTACCAGGATGCCATGTTGACAGGGCAAAAGTTTTTATACCATTCCCTGCTTTCTCCCTACATCAATTGTGGACTGCTGGATCCACTTGAAGTGTGCAAACGGGTAGAAGCGGAGTATAAAAAAGGCCGTGTTCCACTCAATGCAACCGAGGGGTTCATTCGCCAGATTATAGGCTGGCGGGAATATGTGCGTGGTATTTACTGGCTCAAAATGCCTGAATATGTAAAGCGCAACTTTCTGGAAGCAGACAGAAAATTGCCCGACTTTTACTGGACTGGCAAGACCGACATGACCTGCCTTCGCGAAGCCATTACCCAAACCAGGGAAGAGGCCTACGCCCATCACATCCAGCGGCTCATGGTAACGGGCAATTTTGCCATGCTTGCCGGTGTTGATCCGCATGAGGTGCACGAATGGTATTTGGCTGTATATGCTGATGCCTATGAGTGGGTGGAGCTTCCCAATACACTGGGCATGAGCCAGTTCGGGGATGGCGGCATCCTTGGCTCCAAGCCCTATGCGGCCAGCGGCAATTACATCAACAAAATGTCTGATTACTGTAAAAACTGTCATTATAACGTAAAGTTGAAGACAGGCGATGAAGCCTGCCCCTTCAACGCACTCTATTGGGATTTCCTCATCCGTAACGAGGCCAAATTAAAGGGAAATCCCCGTCTTGGACAGGTTTATCGCACCTGGAGCAAAATGGATGAAGTCAAGCGCAATGAGTATCTTGAAAGCGCAAAGACATTTTTATCAACATTGTGACACATAAGCACTGGAATTCTTACCTTACGTTATGGTAAGTAAATCTTAACTTTATAATCTCGGGTCTCCGGGTTATTTTGTTTTGATAATCAGGAATAACATTTCTTTGGCAGGATAAAAAATGTTGCGCAGTATTCGCCTACTTACTCTGGCTCTTTTCATTGCTTTTTCAGCCTCACCGGCTGTGGCATTCACCCTCAAACAGCAGTTTGCAAAAGGTGCTTTTGAATATCAGGGAACCAAGGTCAATCCAAAACCGCTTGAAGGCATTTACAAGGCAAACAAGTACAAGGGGTTATGGACTTCCAAAAAGGGTTTGTTTGGGTTGAAGCGTGGCCTGACCAAAGAAGGAAAACTCCTTATTAAGATGCTATCTGCTGCCGAAAACGACGGTTTGAACCCAGTCAAATATCTACCTCGCAAAAACATCAGCAAGGATGACCTTAAAGGTAAGCAAATTGACAAGCTGGAACTGTATCTTACAGCCAATTTCCTGAAATTTGCTCGAGATGTTCATGTTGGCATTGTTGATCAGTCCAGACTGCAAGCTGACATCTACAAAACAAAAAAATCATTCGACCCGATTGCGACCATGAAGCTTGTTAAAAAGAAGGGGTTGAAACGCACACTTGCAAGTCTGCGCCCGCAGCACCCTCAATATGAAGCATTGCGCAATGTAATGGCGAAAACCTCAGACCCATCAAAACGTGCTTTAATCGCCGCAAACATGGAACGCTGGCGCTGGCTACCCAACGAACTGGGTGAAAAGCACATTCTGGTTAATCAACCAGCTTATGAGGTATACATTTACAACAAGAACCGGATTGTGGATCAGCGCCGTGTCATTATCGGCAAGACAGAACATGCCTCACCCCAGTTCAGCGATCGCATGACTTACGTTGAGTTCAACCCGCAGTGGAATGTGCCACAATCCATCGCGGTCAATGAATATCTTCCAAAGCTTCTCAAAAACCCGAACTACCTAAAGAAACGCGGTTATACCTTGTTTGAAAACTGGAACCAGGGCGCCAAGGAACTGGATGGCCGCAAGGTCAAATGGTCAAAAATTGATCCGGATAATCCAAAGAAGTTCCCATACAGAATTGTACAGGGTGAAGGTCCTAGAAATGCGCTTGGCCAGGTCAAGTTTCTCTTCCCTAACGATCATGCAATCTATCTGCATGACACGCCAACGAAGAAGCTGTTCAGCTCCAAAGATCGCGCCTTTTCACATGGCTGTATCCGTATTCACAACCCACTGGATTTTGCCCGCAAAATCTTTGAACTGGATGGTGCAATTGCACCAGGCAAGATTGATGGTGTGGTCAACAAGGGCGACCGCAAGTCTGTCATTTTGAAAAAGCCAATGCCTATTCATCTGGCCTATTTTACTGCGTGGGTTGGAAACGGCGGCAAACTGCAGACCTACAAGGATGTTTACAGCAGAGATCCTGTTATTCTTGCAGCAATTGGTTCGTAAGGCATTATTGTCTGAAATAGTTATCCAGAAAAGCACCATAAACCGTGCTTAGGGTATCAACATCCCCCAAGGGTGTGCGCTCATCAACCTGATGCATGGTTTGGCCAACCAGGCCAAACTCAACGACCGGGCAATAGTCCTTGATAAAGCGGGCATCTGATGTACCACCTCCAGTGGACAATTCAGGCTTCCTTCCTGTCACAGAATGAATGGCACTGGACAAGGCGTTTACCAGGGCATCATCCCTCGTCAGAAAAACCGGGCTAATGCGCCCTATCCATTCAACTTCAAATTGTACCGGATTTGGTTTTCCCCTTCGAAGGGTTGAGCGATTTGCGCCTTCGTTCAGACGGCGCAGGATTTCTTCCCTGACACTTTCACCAGACCAGGTATCATTGAATCGGATATTGAAACTGGCTGTTGCCTGAGCAGCAATGACATTTGTAGCGGGGTTTCCCACATCCATCGAAGTAACTTCCAGATTGGTTGGCTGAAACATGTCTGTCCCTTCATCGAAAGGTGATTCAAGCAGACTGTTCATAAGATCAAGAAGGCCATTTACCGGATTATCAGAAAGATGCGGATAGGCCGCGTGACCCTGAATGCCATTCACAATCACTTTTCCCGAAAGCGAGCCTCTGCGACCATTTTTTATCACATCACCGATCTCGTTTTTGTTGGAAGGTTCACCAACGATACAGGCGTCCCAGGTTTCACCCTTGTGCGCTGCCCATTTGAGCAATTTGTCTGTACCATTAATGGATGGCCCTTCTTCGTCACCCGTTATCAAAAAGGAGATGGACCCGTGCAAATCGTATTTTGAGAGATAGGCTTCAACAGCGCCAAGAAAACAGGCAATGCCACCCTTCATGTCCACCGCACCACGGCCAATCATCACGTTATCTTTTATCTCACCTGAAAAAGCATCACTGGACCAGTCATCCGGATTACCAATCGGGACAACATCCGTATGACCGGCAAACATGACATGTGGCGCTTTGCTGCCAAGTCTTGCATAGAGATTTTCAACATCTGGCGTATTGTCATCACTGAATACAACACGCTCAACCGCAAAGCCAAGCCTTGCAAGCTCTCCCTCAAGATACGAAAGCGCACCACCTTCTTCAGGCGTTACAGAGGGGCAGCGAATAAGCTCACGCAGAATTTCTGCTGATCTGGAAATGTTTTCTGTCATGGATAAACTCATTAAATGATTTAGCTTCGGGAATGAAGGGCTAAAGTTTTTAAACAGATATCAATTGTCCCCCGCCATACCCGAAGCAACTATGAAGTTTACAGCCTGTCCAGCATCGCATACCAGGTCAGCGCAAGCGGCAACAAGGGCCATCTGAGCCTGGCGCCACCAGGAAATTTGGGTGTGGGCAAGCTGCTCATAATATCAAATTTGGCCATTTGGCCGTTGATCGCCTCAGCTGCAATCTTGCCAGCCATGGTCGCCATATGAACGCCAGAACCTGAATAACCGGAAATATTGATGATACCATCATCCCTGAACTCAAAATGCGGCAAGCGGTTAAGCGTTATCGCAAGTGTGCCGCCCCAGGCATAGTCAATTCTTGCGTCCTTGAGTTGCGGAAAAACCTGAAGCATGGGCTTGCGAACCACATTGGCAATGTTGCCGGGAAACTTGTAGGAATAATTCTCTCCACCACCAAAAAGCATCCGGTTGTCTTCCGATATCCGAAAATAATTCACAACAAAGCGACTGTCATGAACGCATTCGCCATCGCGAATAAGGGACTTGCATACATCATCATCAAGTGGCTCGGTTGCAACGATGAAATTGTTGATCGGCATGACACGGTCAGCCACCGGACCATCCAGACCACCCAGATAGCCATTGCAGGCAAGAATGATTTTGTCTGCTGCAATCTCGGCAACACCGGTTTTTACCTTGCCTTTCTCGACTGAGATTACACGGCTCATTTCAAAAATTTCTGCACCTGAATTGACCGCAACCCTTGCCAGACCTGTGGCATAATCAAGTGGATGCAGGTGACCACAATTTGTATCAAGTGTACCGCCAAAATAGTCAGGAGAGCCGACCTTTTCGCGCATTTCTTCTGGCGGAATCCACGAGATGGAATGATAATCATATTTTTCGTGCATCATATCGACAAACTCAGGTGTGTCCTTGTCATATCGCTTGCGGTGATGAGCACCAATGTTACCGCTTTTATAGGCGCAATCAATCTTGTATTTTTTGATGAGCTCGCGAACCAGATCTGCTGCTTCCACGCCAATATCAAAGGCTGCCTTTGCCTGTTCAAAACCAACCAGCGCTTCCAGTTCATCCTGATCAACCCTCTGGCCTGAGCCAACCTGTCCACCATTACGGCCAGATGCGCCCCAGCCCACACGGTGAGCATCTAACACACAGACCTTATATCCAAGCTTTGACAAATGAAGCGCAGATGAAAGACCCGAAAAACCAGCTCCTATAATGGCCACATCAAATTTCAACGCACCTTTTGCGGACGGGAATTCCCTGATACCCTTGGCAGATGCAGCATACCATGAAGGAGCGTGCTTGCCCTTTTGATCATTGGCATCAAGCAGTGAAAGAGCCATCAGACATTCAGGAGCAGATGCTCACGCTCCCATGGCGAAATCACTTTCATGAACTCATCATGCTCGATCTGTTTTACACCGATGAAGATATCGACAAATTCCTTGCCAAGCACGCGCTTGAGATCATGACTTGCGTTTAAAGCATCAATCGCTCCCAAAAGTCCAAAAGGCAGATCACGGCTACGCTCTTCAAATTCCACCGTTGCTTCATCGCGTGGCTTGATGCGCTTGGTCATGCCCAGATATCCGCAGGCCAGTGAGGCGGCGATTGCAAGATAAGGATTTGCATCAGCGCCAATCACCCGATTTTCCACCCGTCTTGCAGCAGGGGTGGCTCGCGGCGCACGCAGGCCGGCTGAACGATTGTCATGTCCCCATTCCAGATTGACAGGCGCTGACATGTTTGGCACCAGACGACGGTATGAGTTTACGTAAGGTGCTGCAAAGGCACAGGCCGGATACATGTATTTTTGTTGCCCGCCAATAAAGTGATAAAAGGCATCAGACGGCGACCCATCCTTGTTTGAAAAGATGTTCTTGCCTGTTTTTTTGTTCAAGACACTTTGATGTACATGCATGGCACTGCCCGGCTGATCCTGCATTGGCTTAGCCATAAAGGTTGCATGGATATCACATTGAAGCGCTGCTTCACGAATGAGCCTTTTATAGAGAAAAACCTCATCTGCCAGTCTTAGCGGATCACCATGCATCAGATTGATTTCCAACTGCCCGGCGCCGGATTCTTGAATGATGGTATCAATGTCGAGATTCTGCGCTTCAGCATAATCGTAGATATGCTCAATGAAGCGATCATGCTCATCAACGGCAGATAGTGAGTAGGCCTGATTGGACAGGCTGGCACGGCCTGAACGCCCTACGGGTGGCTCCAGTGGATTATCCGGGTTGGTGTTTGGTTTGGTCAGATAAAACTCGATTTCAGGGGAAACTATCGGTGTCCAGCCCTTGCGCTTGTAAAGTCCAATAACCTTTTTCAAAACATTGCGGGGTGCAAACGCGATTTCATTACCATGCCTGTCAAAGGCGTCATGTATGATTTGTATGGAAGGGTCATTTGCCCAGGGCACAGCCCTGGCGGTGGCAATGTCAGGAACAAGATAACAATCCGCATCCACATCATACCCCTCCGCTTCAATATCCGCGTAGTCACCTGTAACGCTCGACATGAAGAGCGAGATCGGCAAACGGATTTCACTTTCCTTGATGTATTTTGAGGCCGGCATGACTTTGCCACGAGCAACGCCTGCCATATCCGGAATAACGCATTCAACCTCGTCGACGCGATTGGCTCTCAGCCAGTCGTAAAGCTCACTACTGGAGTTTTTTTCAAGTTCCGGTGAGATATCCAGGCTTATCTCCGGTTTGACCTTATTCATAAATCACCATTTTGGTTTTTGTCTTAAACAGTCCGCAAGCACCATCCGTAATCGCGGTCAGAGACTTCCGTATGAAAGTTTTCTTCCTCTGCAAACTTTGCCCTGCAATAATATTCCATGAATTCCTCGCCAAAATAGTCCTTGAAAAATTCAGACGATGAGAACGCATGCAACGCCTCGCGCCATCGGGCTGGTATTGCATTTCCTTTTTCTGGTAATTGTCCTTCCATGGATTCAGGACCCGGGTCAATCCCGTTTTTGATACCATGGTGAACGCCGGAAAGGACAGCAGCCAACAACAGATAGGGATTTACATCTGCTCCGGCGATACGATGTTCGACGCGCTTGTCTTTTTCACCCGAGATTGGAATGCGCAGGGAAACCAGTCTGTGATTGCGCCCCCAATTGCCTGAATTGGGAGACCAGCCACCTGTTTTGTAACGTCGATATGAGTTTGCAAACGGTGCACACACACCCATGGACTCGCTCATGGTTTCCATCAAGCCACCTATGGCATTAAGTAACTTGCTGTCATCCTGACCGAAGATATTGTTTCCCTCGCTATCAAGGATACTGACATGAATATGGCACCCGCTACCACCACTGTCTGTCAGTGGCTGTGCCATAAAGCTGGCCAATTGTCCGTTGGCTTCTGCAATGTTTTTGATGGCGTGTTTCAGACGGATAAAATCACGGGCATGATCGGTGATTTTGCCTGAATGGTTGAGGTTCATTTCAAACTGGCTTTCACCGTATTCACACAGAATGGATGTAAGCGGTATGCCCTGAACTTCCGCAACATTTTTAACTTCATTCAAAAAATGCTGCACGTCACGCAAAGGCTCCAGCGCATAGACTTGAGGCCCTTCAAATGCGGGCCATTGGTTTTCAGGCTTTATCGGTTGGGGTGGATTACTGGCAGGGTCCAGAAGATAAAACTCACCTTCAAGCGCAACTACCGGATGCAGTCCGTCCTTTTCCAAGCGGGCTATTACAGTTTCCAAAACGGTGAGAGGGTCACTTGCAAGATTTTCTCCCGCTTCCGTTGCCCTCAGAAAAACCTGAGCTGTTGGAACACTTGCCCAGGGAACCGGGCAAAGACTTCCTTCTATCACCTGGTAATTGATATCAGGGTCGCCAACCAGAGGCGGTTTCATCAGTGCATCTGGCGTGGCGCCCCTTACATCGCCAAACATCAATGACTTTGGAAGATAGGCACCTTTTTTAAACAAGCTCTCCAGCTGATCGCCCGGATACTGCTTGCCGCGCAAAATTCCATTTGAGTCCGCAATCAGAATGTCAATTGATTGCGGCTCCGGATTGTTCTCTAGATAGGATTTGATTTCAGGATGCATGGGAAATTATTTCACTTCAGCCCATGTATCATCAAGCGACTTGCGTGCCTTGTGAACGAGTTCATCTATTTCCTCATCCGTAATAATCAGGGGTGGCGAACACACCATGCTGTCACGCACTGCCCGCATCACCAGACCGTTGTTAAAGCAATGATCCCTGCAGATTGTGCCAACCGAACCATAATTGTCAAACCGTTTTCTGGAGGGTTTTTCAGGCACCAGCTCTATCGCGCCCAATAATCCGCGCGTTCTGACTTCTCCTACAATCGGATGATCTACAAGTGTTTGCAGTTTTTCCGCAAACAAGGGTGCTGTATGATTTCTTACGCGTTCAACAAGCCCTTCTCGCTCTATGATTTCAATGTTTTTAAGCGCTGCTGCACAACAGGTCGGATGTCCCGAATAGGTATAGCCGTGGAAAAATTCACCCGCCGACTCAAACATTTCCTGCGCGCGACTTTCAGAAAACGCCACAGCACCAATCGGCAAATAGGCTGATGACAACCCCTTGGCCATGGAGATCATGTCCGGTTGCAAATTATAGTGAATGGAACCAAACCATTCGCCGGTCCTGCCAAAACCGCAAATGACCTCATCAGCAATGAAAAGAATGTCACGCTCCTTGCAGATACGCATTATTTCCGGCCAGTAAGTCTCTGGCGGAATGATGACACCTCCTGCACCCTGAATGGGTTCAGCAATAAAGGCTGCAACCTTGTCAGCGCCCAGTCTGTCAATTTCTTCTTCCAAAGCGCGAGCCCGCATGAGGCCAAATTCAGCAGGATCCATGTCTCCGCCTTCATCGAACCAATAAGGCTGATCGATGTGAACGATGTTGGGTATCAATGGCCCACCTTGTGAATGCATTGCTTCCATGCCGCCAAGGGTTACACCCGCCATGGTTGATCCGTGATAGGCATTTTTTCTGGCTATGATGATGTTTTTGTCCGGCATGCCCTTGGATGCCCAATAAGTTCTGGCAATGCGAAGGGCTGTATCGTTGGAATCCGAACCGGAAGTATTAAAGAAAATACGGTTCAAATCACCGGGTGTAAGGGACGCAATTTTTTCTGCCAATAGTGCAACGGGTGAATGGGTCGATTTGAAAAATGTATTGTAATATGGAAGTTCGCGCATCTGTTCACTTGCAGCATCTGCAATTTCGTCACGGCCATAGCCCACATTTACACACCAAAGTCCGGCCATGCCATCGAGAATTTTATTGCCGTCTGAATCCCAAATATGTGACCCCCTGGCTTGTGTAATCAGCCGCAATTGCTTCTCATCCAGGGCAGCCATATCCGTGAAAGCGTGCCAATGGTGCTTTAAATTTGTTTTTTTCAGAGCATCGGCGTCCGGAAAGTTGGGTTTCGTGTTCATAAATTGCTCCAGAATGAAATTTCATTCACAGAGTTCATGAAATTCAAAAATATGCAATAGCACAAATGTAAACTTGCAAATTTCTCACAACCGGATAATCTTTTTTTCAACCATAAACGCCACCCAATGCGGGGCAAACTAAAGGTGAGGAAAATTATGAAACTTAAAACCATTTTGATGGCGTCTGCAGCGTTTGCAGTAAGCACAACAGCTTATGCAGAAGACAAGGTTCTGAACATCTACAACTGGTCAGATTACATTGCAGAAGACACGATTGAAAAATTTGAAAAGGAAACCGGCATCAAGGTTACCTATGATGTATTCGACTCAAACGAAGTGCTGGAAGCAAAATTGCTTGCAGGCAACTCAGGCTATGATCTTGTTGTACCATCTGCCTCCTTCATGGCTCGTCAAATCAAGGCCGGTGTTTTCCAGAAGCTGGACAAGTCAAAATTGCCAAACCTTAAAAACCTGGATGAAGGCGTTATGGGCAATGTTGCCAATTACGATCCTGGCAACGAACATGCGGTTGTGTATCTTTGGGGTACAACCGGTATTGGCTACAATGAAGGCAAGGTAAAAGAGCGTCTTGGTGATGATGCACCAACTGACAGCTGGGAACTGGTTTTCAACAAGGACAATGCTGCCAAGCTCGCAGACTGTGGCATCTCAGTTCTGGATGCGCCGACAGAAATGATCCCTGCTGCGATGAAGTATCTTGGCATTGACCCTCGTTCAACTGACCCTGCAGACTTCAAGAAAGCTTCCGAGCTGTTTGCGCAAATCAAGCCGCATATTCGCTATTTCCATTCGTCACAATACATCAACGATCTTGCCAATGGCGATATCTGTGTGACAGTGGGTTGGTCAGGTGATATTTTTCAGGCTCGTGACCGTGCTGACGAAGCTGATAACGGCGTTTCCATCAGCTATACAATTCCCAAAGAAGGCGCCCTTTCGTGGTTTGACATGATGGCCATTCCTTCGGATGCAAAAAACCCGGAAGCTGCTCACAAGTTCATCAACTTCGTAATGGACGAGCAGATTACGGCTGATATCACCAATTATGTATGGTTCTCTTCAGCGAATACACCTGCACTCAAACTGATTGACCAGGAAATTCTGGATGATCCGGGCATTTTCCCGTCACAGGAAGTCAAGGACAAACTCTGGGTTGCTCCGGTTTATGACGCACGCACTGACCGCGCCATCAATCGTGAATGGACAACCGTCAAGACAGGTCAATAGACCTTTATAAAGGGCAGGCTGATTTTCGGCCTGCCCATTTCCTATTAAACGGATAATCACGCATGGCTGACCCTGCCCAAGAGAATGGACAAAAACCATTCCTTACAATCAACTCGATTTCAAAGCATTTTGGTGATGTGAAAGCCGTTGATGATGTTTCTCTTGAAATCCAGCAGGGTGAGTTCTTTTGTTTGCTTGGCGGCTCCGGCTCAGGCAAGTCCACACTTCTTCGAATGATTGCCGGTCTTGAAGTAGCTACTTCCGGTCACATTGAAATTGAAGGCCAGGATGTTACCCGGGTTCCGCCCTGGAACAGGCCAGTGAACATGATGTTCCAGTCTTATGCCCTGTTCCCCCACATGAATGTTGAAAAAAACATTGCCTTTGGCCTTAAGCAGGACAAATGGCCTAAACACGAAATTGAGACCCGTGTTCAGGAGTTGCTCGATTTGGTCCAATTGGGCGAATACGGAAAACGCAAGCCAAATCAGCTTTCAGGCGGCCAACGACAAAGGGTTGCCCTTGCAAGAGCACTTGCCCGAAAACCCAAGGTCCTGCTCTTGGATGAACCACTTTCTGCGCTCGACAAAAAGCTGCGCGAAGAAACCCAAAGACAGTTGGTTGCCATTCAAAAGGAAATAGGCACCACCTTCATCATGGTCACACATGATCAGGAAGAAGCAATGTCGATAGCAACTCGGATTGCCGTTATGGATAACGGCAAGCTTGTGCAGGTAAATGCACCACGGGAAATCTATGAACGCCCCGCAAACCGGATGATTGCCGGCTTTATCGGTCAGGTAAACCTGTTTGAAGGAAAGGTTGAAGGAAAGGGCAAAGCACAAAAAATCATCAGCAAGGACACAGGAGGTACGCTTGAGGTCTCCGACAAGACAGTTCTGTCTGATGGTCAGGGCGTATGGGTTGCTG
>CALDZZ010000066.1 GCA_937944075.1 uncultured Rhizobiaceae group bacterium | reverse complement strand
ATACATTACTGTAATCTTGTCGCAGGTCTCAAGGATTAACCCCAGGTTGTGCGAGATGAACAACATGGAAGTTCCGGTCTTGCGACCAAGCTCTTTGACAAGTTCAACAATACCTGCCTCAACGGTCACATCAAGCGCAGTCGTAGGTTCATCGAGCAGGAGCAGGTCAGGATTGGACAAAAGCGCCATGGCAATCACGATACGTTGCTGCTGGCCACCTGATAGCTGGTGCGGATAAGAATCCATGATGCGTGCCGGATCAGGAAGCTTGACAGAAGCGACCATATCAAGCGAGCGGTTATAGGCTTCTTCATTGCTGACGTTTTCGTGCAACAAAAGCACTTCCATCAACTGTTTTCTGATCTTCATCGCAGGGTTAAGTGATGCCATCGGCTCTTGATAGATCATGGCAATTTTTGAGCCACGAATATCACGCAACTCCTCAGGCGACATCTCGCCCATGTCACGACCTTTATACTTGATCGTACCGCCAACAATCTTGCCGCGGTTACCCATGTCTCGCATGATGCCCAGCGCCACAGTAGATTTGCCACAACCGGATTCACCCACGAGCCCCATTGTTTCGCCTGGCATGATCTTGCAGGAGAAATCCATTACCGCAGGTATTTCGCCTGCACGTACGAAAAAGGATATATCGAGGTTTTCAATTTCGAGGATGGGTTGCACGTCAGAGTTAGCCATGGTGTCTCTCCTCTAGTCTTTCAACGATTCTTCGCGAAGGCCATCTGCCAGAAGGTTCAAACCTAGAACCAGAGACAAGAGGCTAAACGCAGGGACAAGTGCCGGGTGAAGGTAAACAGAAAGAAGTCTTCTGCCATCATTAATGGTTGTTCCCCAATCAGGACTTTCTGGTGGCAGACCAAGGCCGAAGAAACCAAGTGTCCCCAGCAAAATGGTTGTGTAACCAATGCGCAGACAGAAATCGACGATGAGCGGGCCGCGCACGTTAGGTAGAATTTCCCACAGCATGATGTACCAAGGGCTTTCACCACGCGTTTGTGCAGCGGCAACATAATCACGAGCTTTCACATCCAGCGTTAGGCCACGCACAATACGGAAAATGGTGGGTGAGTTCACAAATACAACTGATACAAACACGATCAGGATCTCAGGATTTACGTCATATAAATCAAGGAAGGATGGCCAGAAGTCTACGAGTGTATAACGATTGGTATCGGAAATGGCTGACATATAAATCAGGAAACCGATACCAATTACAACCATTAATACCGGTGTTCTGACGGATGGTCTTGTTTCATATTTGGAGTTTAACAACATGGCCAGAAAAATCAGCGGGAATATAAACAGCGCCGCTGCCATATAGGCAGGAATACCGACCAAGGCGATTTCCGGTGTTACTAAAAGATAGAACAGCAAGATTACCGGGAAAGCCAGGATCAGGTTTGCAGCGAAAGAAAGGAATGTATCCAGTTTGCCACCATAATAACCCGCTGGCAAACCCAGTGTAATCCCGACCATATAGGCAAAGAGCGTCGCGAAAGGTGCGATTGCAATTACGATTACAGATCCTTTGACTACACGGCTGAAAACATCGCGGGCAAGATTATCCCCCCCCAAGAGGTAATATTCATAAAGTCCTTCAGCAGGATTGCTTATGGCGGTTCCAGGCACTTTGTTTTTCATGCCAGAAACTTGCGTCAACGGGTCATGCGTAGCGATCCAGTCAAATAAGCCAGTGAATAATGCCGTATAGGCCCAGAACATCACAAGCGCAAACCCCACCATGCCAACCATGCTGTCAAACAACCTGCCATAAAGACCCAGGGAATGCTTGAACTTGATCGAAATTACAAAGGTCAGAACAAGTGCTATCCAAACCGGTGTAAACTGTCCAAAGATGCGGATGATAATTTCACCCCAAGATAACGGATCCATATCAAACGCCCCCTATGACAATCTGATACGCGGGTTCAAGAACACGTATCCGATATCTGAAATCAACTGACTGATAAGCACAATCACCACTGAGACAACCGACACACCCAAAAGCATTTCGATGTCATTATTTCCTGCCGCCTGAACGAGCTGCCAACCGATGCCTTTGTAATTGAACAAGGTCTCGGTAATCACGACGCCTGTCAGCAAATATGGAATTTGCAGCGCGATGATTGTAAAGGGTGCGATCAGTGCATTTCTCAGTGCGTGCTTAATCACGATGCCAGCAAAGGAAACGCCTTTAAGCCTAGCGGTTCTAATATATTGTGCAGTCATAACTTCAGCCATGGATGCACGCGTCATACGCGCAATATAACCGATGTTAAAGAGTGCAATGGTAAGAACGGGTAATGTAAAATTTTCTAATCCTGGTGCCGTCATGGCTTGCGCAGCAGATCCCTTGAACCATTTCAAGCCGACAGCACTGGATGCGAAAATTGCAATTAGCACCACACCCGATACATATTCAGGCGTTGCTGATGTTGCGATCGAGAAAGTCGAGAGTGTTCGGTCTGTTTTTGACCCTTCCCTCATGCCGGCAAAAATTCCAACAAGTAAAGCGATTGGAATAGTCACAATCATAGCCCACATCATCAGATAACCTGTAAGCTGCAATCGACCTGGTCGGCTGTCATCGCGGGGTGTTTCCGGATTATCAGACAGACCCAGTAATACGTCGCCTACCGGTTCCTTGGATACGGTTGAGTATCCCCAGTCACCCTGCAAAACACCACAATAAGTAGATGCGTCTTCAATAGCTGAACCTTTTCTTGCACATCTTGCTCTGGTTTCACCATCGGTGCCGGTAATTACATAACCTGGAACAACTCCGAGCCATTCACCGTATTTGATAAACATGTTTCGCTTGTAACCACGATTGGCGAGCCAGGTATCCACCTGCTCTTCAGACATGCGAAAATTACCTTGTGTCTTGGCCAGTTTTTCAAGGTTTGGGTAAAGATTGGTCAAAAAGAAAACAACAAAAGTCAGGCACAATGCGGTTAAAAGCATTATACCCAATCTGCGTCCTATAAACTGTAACATGCCGTCTCCCCCAGCTCACACGAAGTCTTTTTATTGAGCCTGAATTATTTACTTCGATTTCATATGAAGGCGAGTGTCGTTACTCACCATCATGTGAAATGGTAATAAAAAGGCCGCCTATAAAAGGCGGCCTTCTAGATATAAGATGATTAAGCTTTAAAGCCCCACTTGTAGACTTGTGGCAAATACGCAATATGCATGTCTACACCAGTCAACTCAGGCTTGTGGTGACGAGTCAGCGTACGCCAGTATGGCTGAATTGTTACACCTTCGTCGATCATGATCTTCTGGATTTTAGCCATTACAACTTTACGCTTGCCAGCATCCGCAATTGAGTTTGCTTCAGCTAGAAGTGCATCGAATTCAGCGTTTGCAAAACCAGACTCGTTCCATGCTTCACCAGAACGGTAAGCCAGACCCAGAACCTGTGTACCCAATGGACGGTGGTTCCAGTTTGTTGATGAGAACGGGTATTTCGCCCAATCGTTCCAGAAAGTTGAACCAGGAAGCACTGTGCGTTTTACCTTCATGCCAGCTTGACGAAGTTGATCAGCAACAGCATCTGTTGTTGGCTTTCTCCAGTCATCGTCGATTGAGTGTAGCTCAAGCTCTGTATCTAGCATGCCAGCTTCTTCCATAAGCGCCTTGGCTTTTGCCGGGTCATGTGGAATACGGCCAACTGATGCGTCATGCTCAGGGTGTACTGGGCCAACGTGACAGTTGTCTGCTGTAATACCAGCACCATTGATGCCCAGCTCAAGACATACCGCATTATCAACGGCCATCGAAATCGCCTGACGAACGCGCTTGTCTTTATAAAGATCAGACGTCTGGTTCGGACGAATAACGATTGTAGCGCCTGAAACAACATCAGATTGTGTAAGGCCAAGACCTGTCATGATGTCGATGAATTCACCAGTTGATTCCCAGTTCATATCAATTTCATCAGCTTCAAATGCTGCTACGAATGCAGAAGCATCTGTTCCGTAGTCAATGAACTCGATACGATCAAGGTAAGCGCCTTTACCGGCTTTATAACCCCACCAATCGAAACCTTCGTTACGAACAACGACACCTTTAACACCCACTTCAAGGCTCTCTGGCTTGTATGGACCAGTACCTACAGCAGTGCCGAGCATATCTTCCGGGTTGTGGCTTGAGTGAACGATGGCAGCTGGATAATCAGCCATACCAGGGATCAGTGTTATGTCAGCAGCAGGCAAGTTCAACTTGACTGTGTGGCTGTCAACAACTTCAATTGCACCAGGTAGTGCTTTGTTGTCTTCACCAATAAGAACAGCAAAGCGACCGGCCATTGAGTTGCCCTCAACGTCCTTCTCACACCACATGTTAATGTTGCGCGCAACATCTTCAGCAGTAAAGTCGTCGCCGTTGTTCCACTTGACGCCTTTGCGTACGTTTAGTGTGTAAGTCTTGGCGTCGTCACTGACTTCCCAGCTTTCAAGAAGCATAGGCTCAAAAGTACCGTCTGAATTGTATTCAACAAGATACTCCAACCAACCGGCTGTGTAAGTTGCGATTTGTGTCCAGTCATATGTGCGTGGGTCTTTAAGTGCACGTACTTCCATTTGCATGCGAACTGTGCCGCCTTGCTTTGGTGCAGCTTGTGCAGGTGTTGGCGCAGCAAGACCGAGCATGCCGTAGGCAGCAGCCGTAGTTGCACCGAAAGCGCTTGCCAGTGCAAGAAACTCACGACGTTCAATTTTACCCTCTTTCGCATTTCTTGCGAAAATTGATAGAAAGGGATGTTGTTTGCTTGATTTAGTCATTTTTGTCTTTTTCCTCCCAACAAAAAATGTCCTCTAACATTACATGAGGGAGTATTAATCGCAAGGGTAAGCATGGAATTTGCGCGACACATACTTGCTAATATGCGCATCTTTTGCACTTTAAGATTGCGTTCGGCACAACTTCCACTTCACAAAATGTATTTTGACGACGTCATCTGGGCAAAAACCTGCACGAATTCACACCCCCACAGCAAAAGCAGTTTTCAAAACATGACTGCACTTTTTCTTTTCCCTTAAGCCTCTAAACTGTTTTATGGTTTAATCTTGCATGCTTGAATTATGTTGCTTGCAAGTTCGCATATTTTACCATCAACGCCCTGGGCAATCATTATGAATTATTCAAACCTGATCGCATCACTGGAACCTGCAGTTATTTCAGCCGGCGCTGTCATTATTGAAATTTATGAACAAGCTGACGAGCATGATATCAAGAATGACGGCTCCCCCGTAACAGAAGCAGACAAGGCAGCAGAAAAAATACTGCTTGAGGCACTTGGGAAATTTGCACCCGAAATTCCAGTCGTTTCAGAGGAGAACCCCGAAAGCCACAAACTCCCTGCGCCTGACACTTTCTTTCTGGTGGATCCGCTGGATGGGACCAGGGAATTTGTGAGGCGTGATGGCAAAGG
>CALDZZ010000065.1 GCA_937944075.1 uncultured Rhizobiaceae group bacterium | reverse complement strand
CCCCTGGAAGAGACGCGTTGAAGTTGCAAGAACCGTATCGCCCTTTGCGGCTTTTTCCTGGTTACCCATACAAAGGTTGCAGCCAGGTCGCTCAAGATAGAGGATGTTGTCATACTCGGTGCGAGCGGAACTCTTTGGCTTGTCATCATCAAACTCAAAACCTGAGTATTTCTGCAGCACTTCCCAGTCACCCTCTTCCTTCAACTCATCAATAATGTTGTAGGTCGGCGCCGCAACCACAAGCGGCGCATTAAAGGAAACCTTGTTGTCACGCTTTTCAAGATTTTTGAGCATTTGCGCGACGATTTTCAAATCACCCTTGTGAACCATACAGGAACCGACAAATCCGAGATCAACCTTTTTCTCACCGCGATAATGAGAGATTGGACGAATGGTGTCATGAGTATAACGCTTGGAAATATCTTCATTGTTGACATCAGGATCCGCAATCATCGGCTCTGCAATATCATTGAGATCAACAACAACTTCTGCAAAATATTTTGCATTATCATCCGGCATCAATGCAGGTTTCTCACCTGAGCGAATTTCAGCAATACGCTTGTCTGCCTTGTCGATCAGGCCTTGCAGCGTTTTGGCTGGATTATCCATGCCTTTCTCGATCATGATACCAATTCTGTGCTTGGCAATTTCAAGGGATTCAATGAGCGTTTCATCTTGAGAAATACAGATTGACGCTTTTGCTTTCATCTCTGCTGTCCAGTCAGTAAAGGTGAATGCCTGATCCGCAAGAAGCGTTCCAATATGAACTTCAATGACGCGCCCCTGGAAAACATTATCACCGAACTGTTTCAGCATTTGCGCTTGTGTGGCATGCACCACATCGCGGAAATCCATGTATTCCTTCATCTCACCAGTAAATGTAACCTTCACTGATTCAGGAATTGGCATAGTGGCTTCACCCGTTGCAAGCGCCAGCGCAACCGTGCCCGAGTCAGCACCGAAGGCAACTCCCTTGGACATTCTGGTATGTGAGTCACCGCCAATAATAATAGCCCAATCATCGATGGTGATATCATTCAACACCTTGTGGATCACATCTGTCATGGCATGATATTCACCCTTCGGATCACGCGCTGTGATAAGGCCAAACCGGTTCATGAAGCTCATCAGTTTTGGAATATTGGCCTGAGCCTTCAAATCCCAAACGGAAGCTGTATGACACCCGGATTGATAGGCACCATCAACCGTTGGCGAAATGATTGTTGCAGCCATGGCCTCCAATTCCTGTGACGTCATGAGACCTGTTGTATCCTGCGAGCCAACAATGTTCACCTTTACACGAACATCCGAACCGGCATGCAGTGTTTTGCCACCCGTAATCCCAACCGCGTTCTTGTTGAAGATTTTTTCAACAGCAGTAAGGCCTTGTCCCTCGTGGGATATTTCCCTGGATGGGGCAAAGACCTGTGGCATCTCGACATCCAGAATTGAAGCCGCAAGCGTTTGAAGCTTTTTACCAAATACAATCGCGTAAGAACCACCCGCCTTCATGAACTCAACCTTTTGCGGCGTAAGCGCAGAAGAAACATCCGCCAGTTCTTCATCTCCGGCTTCATTGTAGAGCTTCTTGTTTTTCGTATCGATTTTGAAAACAGTTCCCGTAGCAACAGAATATTTCTGCTCAAGCACTGGGCTGTCATCATTATTGAGAATTGGACGGCCTTCACTATCGAGCTTCTTGACCCAGTTTTTCAAGTCAAGACCAATACCACCAGTCACACCCACTGTTGTCAGGAAGATTGGTGATATGCCGTTTGTACCGGCAACGACAGGGGCAATATTGACGAAAGGCACGTACGGGCTTGCCTTCTTGCCGGTCCAAAGTGCAACATTATTGACACCAGACATGCGTGAGGAACCAACACCCATGGTGCCTTTTTCTGCAACCAGCATGACGCGCTTGGTCGGATGCTGAAGCTTGAGCGCCTCGATTTCCTGTTGTGCCTTTTCAGAGATCAGGCATTTACCGTGCAATTCGCGGTCAGAACGCGAATGCGCCTGATTGCCGGGGGAAAGAAGATCCGTTGAGATATCACCCTCGGCTGCAACATAGCTGACCACTTCAATCTCATCTTCAATCTCGGGGAGATTGGTGAAAAATTCTGCATTGGCGTAACTTTGCAGAATTTCCGTTGCAACCGGATTGCCATCATTCAAGGCCTTTTCCAGGCGCTCAATGTCGGCCTCATAAAGGAAGACTTGTGTTTTCAAAACATCGGCAGCTTGCTTGGCAATTTCTCCATCTTCGCCCAAGGCCATGTCCAGAAGCACTTCAATGGAAGGGCCACCTTTCATGTGTGAGAGAAGCTCAAATGCAAATTCATTGGAAATTTCATTCACTTTTTCCTGGCCGAGAATAATCTGCTTGAGGAATTTAGCCTTCTCGCCCGCAGCACTCGTTGTACCGGGCAAGGTATTGTAAATGAAGAAATCCAGACAATCCTTGCGATGCTCGCTTTTCTCATCCTTGATGTTGGCAATGACTTCAGCCAGCAAAGCCGCATCATCAATCGGCTTGGGGTTCAGGCCCTGGGATTTGCGAGTTTCAATTTCGGTAAGATAGTCGTTATACAAGCTCATGTTGAATCCAATAAATTTGACGTCAAGGGTTCATGTTTTATTGGGTTTGTATAAATACCATTCGCCCTCAAAATGAAAGCGATACTTTAGGATCAAGACTGGTAACAAGGCAGGTTTTCACCTGTTTGTGCGCCTCCTTGCTGAACAATGTGTGATATACTCAACGAGGCGTTAAATTTCCTTGGCAATTTGCCCGTAGCTCATCATCGAAAACAGGATGGTACCGCCAACAATATTGCCTGCCAGAACAGGCAGGAAAAACTCGAAAATCATGCCGGACAGGCTGAGTTCGCCATTGAGTACCAGCAGAAAGGCTTCAACCGTACCTGCAACAACATGCGTAAAACTGCCCGCTGCAATGATGTAGGTCATCAAGATAATAATCCAGAGCTTTGCATTTTCTGCAGAGGGTATCATCCACACAAGCGCAGCGATCAACCAACCTGAAAAGATACCACGCACAAACATTTGACCTTCTTCAATTTCCATCATGTGACGGCTTATGGAAAGTGACGCTTCGAGCACTTCAGGGGGGACTGGTTTAAACAAGGCAATCAGCGCAGCAAACAGAAAACAACCCACCACATTGGCTGCCAGCACGACAGACCAAAGCCTGGCAACTTTTGCAAGCATAGAAACCTTCGGCTCCAGCAGCAGGGGCAAGACAGGCGTTATTGTATTTTCGGTAAACAACTGCAGGCGAGCCAGTATGATGATGACAAACCCAACCGTATAACCAAGACTTTCCACAAGGTGCCGCCAGGGCGCATCCGGCAGATAAGCATGAAAGATTGCCTCTCCTATGACGGAAAATCCGATCGCAAGACCGGCAATCAATCCCGAAACCATGAGGGACAGCGTCGGCCTGGCAAGCTCTTCCACGCCTTCGGTTCTGATAATCTCGAAAATTACGGGCGCACGCAGCCCTTGCTGTTCTTCAACATTATCTTCCTCTTCCCGGGTTAGACTGATGCTGGTTTCAGATTTTGTATCGGAATTCATGTCGGACTTTCAAATTGGTTTTGTTTTATATAGGGCATTACGGTCACAACGCATACGCTAAACGCAGCAATTGATTGCAAGGTTCCCAAACAAATACGCCCGTGAAAAGTCGCAAATTGCAATTGCACACCGCTTGGCAAAATGTCACGTTCTCGAACAAAGCTTATCGGGAGAATTTCATGCCGCTTACACCCAACAAAGATGTTTTCATCACCTGTGCCGTCACAGGCTCTGGCGCGACGCAAGACCGCAGCCACCACGTACCGCGCTCACCTGAGCAGATTGCCAATTCTGCCATTGATGCGGCAAAGGCAGGTGCAGCGATTGTTCATTGCCACGTGCGTGAT
>CALDZZ010000064.1 GCA_937944075.1 uncultured Rhizobiaceae group bacterium | reverse complement strand
TACCTCCAATCAAGGTATCATCTCCGATGCCGCCAAACAGAACATCCTGGGCACCGTTTCCATCTATGTATCCTCCGCTATCAGCAGCATAGATCGTTTCCGAACCGGCAGAGCCTTCTGCATGTTCAAAGGTTACAATATTTTCCTGATACAAATCTGTTTGGGCATGCGTTGAGCCGCCTTCACTGACAATATCCCAAAATCCGTTTGTTGTGCCTGTGTTTTGAGCAGGGTCATAATCCATGATTGCTGTTTTGACTATTACCTCGTTACCGTGATCAGGAGAACCATGGAAATTGATATCACGATTGGTAGCTGTCACTTCTACATAATTATCAACTTCAGCATTCCATGAAGAGAATATAACCGAATGACGAACGTTATAGATTTCGACATCTGTAATGGTTGAACCAAAGACTTCATACATGGCTATGCCATAGCCATTACCACCTCCGCCAAGGTTGTGGGCGCCATCCACGTAAAGATTATCAGCAGTTAAATCCAGTGTTGAACGAAATTCAAACGCGGTACTTGGTGCATCAAGAATTGAAATATTTGAGAAGCTGATTTCATCAGCCCCGTCCACTGCAATCACAGCGGTGTTCTCAAACTCAGGTATATCATTGATAAAATCATAATAGTTTGCATCTGCTTCTATGCCGGAAGTTACCGTGAAATTTGATAGTGATACGCCTTCCAGCAGATTTGTTTGATATATCTTTGTTGCACCTGCTTCAAAGTCATAAGCCAAGGGATCAGCCAGCTTGACTGTGTCGCCATCGATTTCTTCAATTCGAACCATCATCTCCCTGAAGGGTCTTGCGTCAGCGTCTTCAAAGGAAACGTTGGTCCAACCATTCTCGAGCAGATATTCTTCTGTATTTGCAAGGCTGATATAAAGAACATCACCTGCTTCCAGACTTGAGGTATCATTGAGTATTATTTCAGTGGAACCTGCGGAAGCACTTGCTTCAAGCGTAGAAAGATATTCTTTATCCTGGCCAGATACTTCAATTGCATTTCCGCCTGTGCCATCTGCGAAAGTAAAATTTAACGTTGTTCCAGTTTCACTTTCTCCAGTAAGGCTAATGTCATCTCTTTCAATTTTAATCGTTTCGTTAAATTCGTGAATGCCGTCCTTGAGCACAATTGTTGCACCTGGTTCTGCAGTTTCGATAATGCCGTTTATCTCTGCGGCAGTTACGCCTGTATCAATAGTGTAGGTATTGGTTTCCTGATCAAAGACAATCGGATCTTTCTGGCTGTTATCTTTACCCTCTAGTGCCTTCGACAGTTGAACATCAGAATTGTTCGTATCAACGTCACCCAGCATTTGAATTGCTACTTCACTTGCATTCGTATTTTCGAAGTTCTTGAGTTTCATGGAGTTAACCTTTTCAGTAATTCCACCGCCCGAAGAACAACATATTATTAACCCAGAAATTCACAAGACAGGAAATATTTTACCTAACGTAATAGTTTGCCACTGGTTAACCTGGCTGGTAAAATTTAGTGCAATTTCTAGAAACCTTTATGTACCGGCCTGATTTATAAAGTTTATCCATGCCCTCGAAATTTGCACACGAATCCACCATATTCACGGTATGAGTGAGACACCGGTAAAGAAAATCAAGCTTGCATCCCTGACCGGGGATTCTGCCGATATTGTTTGGGAGGAATCCACAGGTGATTTAAGCGGCAAGCCTGGTGTTGAAATTATCGGAGAATTTGTAAAACGCCTGCCAAATGCGCCAGGTGTTTACCGAATGTTTGATGCGGCTGGCGAAGTTCTTTACGTCGGCAAGGCAAAATCTCTCAAAAAGCGCGTTGCCTCCTATGCCAAAATGGGCGGACACACCAATCGTATTGCGCGGATGATCCGCGAAACAGTGAATATGGAGTTCGTTACCACACACACAGAGATGGAAGCGCTTCTGCTGGAAGCGAATCTTATCAAGCGCTTACGCCCCAAGTTTAATGTTCTGCTTCGTGATGACAAAAGCTTTCCATATATTGTGATTACAGATGAACACGGCTCACCCGGACTTTTCAAACACCGTGGCGCGCGCAATAAAAAGCGTACCTACTATGGGCCTTTTGCTTCTGCCGGTGCTGTCAACAGAACAATCAACGCAATGCAGCGTGCCTTTCTGGTGCGCACCTGCACAGACAGCGTATTTGACGGGCGCACTCGCCCTTGCCTCTTGCATCAGATCAAGCGATGCGCTGGACCATGCACAGGTGAAGTGAGTGAAGAGGAATATGCCCGATACGTGAAAGAGGCAAAGGACTTTCTATCGGGCAAAAGTTCCGACATGCAAAAGACCCTTGCCAAACAAATGGAAGATGCTTCCACAAATCTTGATTTTGAGCGGGCCGCCATATATCGCGACAGGCTGTCCGCATTATCACACGTTCAATCGCATCAGGGTATCAACCCGCAGTCTGTCAGTGAGGCAGATGTCTTTGCGGTATATCAATCAGGCGGTATGACGTGTATCCAGGTCTTCTTTTTCCGTACCGGACAAAACTGGGGCAACCGTGCCTATTTCCCTCGAGCAGACAAGGCAATTGAGCCTGGCGAGGTACTTGGTGCATTTCTGGGTCAGTTTTATGATGACCGACCGTGCCCCAGACAAATTCTGCTTTCCCATGACACAGGAGAGCTAGAGCTGTTGTCTGAAGCCTTTTCAACCCGGGCGGAATACAAGGTACATATCAACGTCCCTTCCAGAGGTGAAAAACGAGAGTTGGTTGAACATGTCGCGAACAATGCCAGGGAGGCGCTTGAACGAAAACTGGCAGAAACGTCTACCCAGGCTAGACTCATGAAAGGTGTTCAGGAAGCCTTTGGTCTGGAAAAGATACCAAACCGGATTGAGGTCTTCGACAACTCGCACATTCAAGGAACCAATGCGGTTGGCGGCATGATTGTTTCCGGCCCAGACGGGTTTGCCAAGAACCATTATCGCAAGTTCAATATCAAGTCAGAGGACCTCGTTCCAGGAGATGACTATGGCATGATGCGTGAAGTGATGCAGCGTCGGTTTTCAAGGCTCGTGAAGGAGCATGGCATGCCGGATGAACAAAAGCTCGAAGATGGCGAGATTGGCGTCTGGCCGGATTTGCTGCTGATTGATGGCGGGCTTGGGCAATTGAATACGGTTTATGAAACGATGAAGGAAATGGGACTTGAAAATGCCGTAACCATGGTCGGCATTGCCAAAGGGCCTGAGCGTGACGCGGGGCTTGAGAAGTTTTTCATCAAGGGCAAGCCATCCTTCATGCTGCCGGAGCGTGATCCGGTTTTATATTTTGTGCAGCGACTTCGTGATGAGGCGCACCGGTTTGCGATAGGCTCGCACCGTGCAAGACGCAAGAAGGAAATGGTCACAAATCCACTGGACGAAATTGCAGGCATTGGTCCGGGTCGCAAGCGCGCCCTTCTCCATCGTTTTGGAACAGCCAAAGCAGTTTCAAGAGCGGCATTAAATGATTTAAAATCAGTTGACGGCATTTCCGAACAAATGGCACAAGCTATTTACGATCATTTCCATTAAGTAGATTCTTATTGCATGACAAAA
>CALDZZ010000063.1 GCA_937944075.1 uncultured Rhizobiaceae group bacterium | reverse complement strand
TGCCTTATTAGGATTAACCCGGAAAGGACTGTCTCCATTGACCAATCGATATGAAGAAGGCATGAGCATACGCCGCAAGGTTTTGGGAGACAAACATGTTGACCAGGCAGAAGCCAGCAAGACTGAGATGGACAAACCTTTTCAGACACTCATCACAGAAGCGGCATGGGGAACTGTTTGGGCGTCTGACAAAATATCCCTTCGCGAACGTTCGATGATAACGCTTGCCCTACTTGCTGCCATGGGGAATTTTGAAGAAATCCCGATGCATATTCGTGCTACCGCTAACACTGGCGCAAGCCAGGAAGACATCATGGAAGTCTTTCAACATGTAGCCATTTATGCAGGCGTTCCAAAAGCCAATCATGCTATCAAGCTTGCCAAGAAAACATTTGCAGAAATGGAGACCTGACCTTGAAGAGAAAGGATGAGATGCCGAACCGTTTTTTACCGCGTGAAAAACACTCGCATCCACTTGCCTATTTTCCTGATTACAAGAGCAGCATCAAACGGTCACCGCAAAAAGAACTTTTAAAATTTCCCACGACGCCAAGCGAAGAGAGTGGCCCGGTTTTCAGCCCCTCCATCATTGGAGAATTGGATAACAATCTAATCCTCAACCACGCTGATGATGGCAAGTCCGCGATTGGTCAAAGGCTATTGGTTTTCGGCACTGTTAGAGATCAGCATGGTCGCCCTATTCCAGACACGCTAATTGAAGTATGGCAAGCCAATGCAGGTGGGCGCTATCGTCATAAAAACGAAACTTATCTCGCTGCGCTTGATCCCAACTTTGGTGGCTGCGGACGCATGATGACCGATGCAAACGGCAATTATGAGTTTCATACCATTATGCCAGGCGCCTATCCTTGGCCCAATGGTCCAAACTCATGGCGTCCGGCGCATATCCATTTCTCATTGTTCGGCGAAGCATTTGCTCAACGTCTGATAACCCAGATGTATTTTGAAGGGGATCCATTGATTGGCCTGTGTCCGATTGTTGCAGCGATACAGGATGAAAAGGCAGTAGAGAGACTGATAGCTCCTCTCGTAATGGAAAAGACTGTCCCAATGGATTGCCTTGCCTATCGCTTTGATGTTGTGCTGAGAGGAAGAGAGCAGACGCTTTTTGAAAACAGGCCTGAAGGACTATAATGAAGAAAAACACACTTCTTGAAGAAACGGCCTCACAAACAGCTGGCCCTTATGTCCATATCGGATGCGTTCCCAATTTTGCAGGTCTCCAAACTGTTACCAAAACAGATTTGGGTAACAGCCTGAATATTGATGCTTTTGGCGGACAAGAGATTACCATTCAAGGCAAGGTTTATGATGGCGATGGCGCATCGGTTCTTGATGCCCTGATTGAGATCTGGCAAGCAGATGGTTTTGGCATTTATCCGCGAGGAAATACAGATATCGCAATGCCTTCCAACGCATATACTGGTTGGGGTCGCTGTGCCAGCAATCTTGAGACGGGTGAGTTTATCTTTAAAACCATCAAGCCCGGCAAGGTAATCTTTAATCAAGATCAATATCAGGCTCCGCACATAACATTCTGGATTGTAGCACGCGGGATTAATATCGGATTACAAACACGCATGTATTTTGCCGAAGAGGCAGAGGCCAATAAAACAGACCCTGTTCTGTCTTCAATAAAAGATCAATCAAGAGTTCAGACGTTAATTGCCGAAAAAACAAGCAATGGCAATTATCGCTTCGATATTCATTTGCAAGGGGCTCAAGAAACGATATTCTTTGATTTCTAAGCCACAGCCCTTAATTTTCAGAAATAGAAAACAACACGATGTCCTTCACGCCTTATAATGCACCTTTACTTGGCTCTTTATTGGGAGATCATGAAGCTGCATCCCGGTTTGGGGTTCAGGCTGATATCAAGGCCATGCTGGAATTTGAAATTGCCCTTGCAAATGCTCAATCAGATATTGGCATGATATCTTCTGAAGCGGCCCAATCAATTGCTAGTGCTCTATCCTCTTATGAAGCGGATATAAAAGCATTATCGCAAAGCTCTGCGATCGATGGAATGGCAGTTCCGGGATTGATACAAACCTTGCGAGATTTACTGCCGGAAAAACACAAACACTCACTCCATTTGGGTTCCACCAGTCAGGACGTTATTGATACCAGCGCAATGATGCGGATGAAGTCTTGTATGAAAATACTTTTGAACCGTCTAACGGAACTCGACAATGCCTTGCAACAAGTGCATGCGAAAAATGCATCAAACGCGTTTATGGCATATACCAGAATGCAGGCTGCCCTGCCCTCCAGGGCCGGGGAACGCATAAACGCTTGGCTAAACCCTCTAAAAACATCCCAAGCAAAATCTGCCTTGTTGCAATTTCCAGTTCAACTTGGCGGGCCAATAGCAAGTAGTGAAGCGTATGATGGCAATCGGGCTGTCTTAACGGTCAATATTGCATCACGACTTGAAATCGATGCAAGTGATCATGTATGGCATAGCGACAGAAGTGTGATTGTCGAGATTGGCAACTGGCTTTCCATTCTCAGTGGCCACTTGGGAAAAATGGGTACTGACATTTGCTTGATGGCTCAAATGGGTGAACGCCAAATTAAATTGAACGGTGGAGGAACGTCTTCTGCCATGGCACACAAACAAAACCCGGTTCTGGCGGAAACGCTGGTAACCATTGCAAAATTCAATGCATCACAAGCAAGCGGTCTGCATCATTCGCTTTTGCATGAACAGGAACGCTCCGGTTCTGCCTGGATGCTGGAATGGATGATCATGCCACAACTTTTTGTAACGACAGCCGCAGCACTTCGCAACGCAACACATCTTGTTGCCTCAATAGAACAGATGGGGGAGCCTAGCTAAGGCTTGTAAATGGTTTTTTATTTTCAACCAATTTCACCAGCAAACTATTTGGCTTCCATACAACAGGGTCTTGTTTTTCAAACTCCCGTAGCTGGTTGAGAATATTATCAAGACCAATTTCATCCGCGTAATGCATTGGCCCTCCACGCCATCGTGGGAACCCGTATCCATGCAATAAAACCAGATCTATGTCTGATGGTGACTTTGCAATTCCTTCTTCCAGAATGGCACTTGCTTCATTGATCATTGCATATAAAAGACGTGTTTGAATTTCGGACTGAGTGAAGTTTTCACGCGTTACACCAGCCTTTTGCGCTTCATCCAATATCAGCTTCTCAACGACACTATCGTATTGTTTTTTGCCATCCTGAGAATAATCGTACCAGCCTGCTTTTGTTTTTCTTCCCAGCCGACCTTCTGCCACCATACGGTCTGATATCGGAATATAACGGCGGTTAGGGTCGCGACCCTCGGCATTCCTTTGACGATTTGCAAAGGCAATATCAAGACCAGACAAGTCCTGTACTTCGTATGGCCCCATGGCATAACCAAAGTTTACCATGGCTTCATCAATCTCCCACGGCATGGCACCATCCATCATGACCATGTCTGCGATTTCACGATATCGGCTGAGCAATCTGTTTCCTATAAAGCCATCGCACACGCCGGAAAGCACTGGAACCTTTCGCAAGCGTTTTGCAAGATCATATCCGGTAGCAAGGACGCAATCATCCGTGGCGTCACCTTTGATAAGCTCCAGCAGTTTCATGATATGCGCAGGGCTGAAAAAATGCAGGCCGATTACCCTGGAAGGGTCAAAAACACTTTGAGCCAATTCGTTTAAATCAAGGTAGGATGTATTGCTTGCCAAAATGGCATCTGGCGGCAGATTCTTTTCAAGTTTTTTGAAAACCGTTTTCTTGGTTTCCATGTCCTCGTAAACAGCTTCAATTGCAAGTTGCGCCTCAGGCAGGTTTTCATAGCCACAGACAACGTTCAATCGTTCGATTTGGTCTTTTGCCTGAGTATCAGAAATTTTGTGACGCTTCAGAGCACCATCCACCAGTCTTCGCAAATTACCACGCGCTCGCTCAGCTGCCTCCGGATCATTCTCAATTACAGTTGTGGCAATGCCAATTCCGTCCATTGCGTAAGCAATCGATGCCCCCATGTTACCACCGCCGACAACAATGGCCTTGGTAATTTCCCTTGGCTCCAGATGCGCTATGTTACGTGGTGGCTTAGCACCGCGTTCAGCAAAAAATGCATGCCGCAT
>CALDZZ010000062.1 GCA_937944075.1 uncultured Rhizobiaceae group bacterium | reverse complement strand
TCATATTCGCCTGTGGCGGTTTCGCCGTTGAGCTGATATCGGGCGCTGGCTTTGCCGCCTCTTAGTTTGTTGGCGATTGTGAGGGCGTTGCCATCGCGTTCTACGTCTAGAAACTCGCACGATGGTTTTTTTACCCCCCATGGCTTCCAGATACCAGAGGCATAATAAACGTTGTTGGAAAGGCCGTTTGGCTTCATGATAACCAACGTATGCGGGAGTGCTTCTTCGCCGTTCTTTTCGAGCCAGATTCCGGTATAGATTACCTCAATGTTGGATTTGACAATTCCGCCACAGGCACGAACGCCCGCCAAATCCAGGATGCGGGGTTCTGCTTCTTGTGAAAATGTATTGGAAATAATGGTGGGCGGTGGTGCTTCATTGCTTTGGCAGGCGACAAGCAGGCCTGTCGCCATGAGGCAAAGCAATCCCTGAATAAGCTGTTTCATGTTACCCCGAAAAACCGCTGCGTTCATCAAGGCTAAAAAAGCAAATTGCAGAACGCCTTGCAAGCAGGAAGTGGGCAGAGTTTTCACAAACCGATTGCGCCAGCAATATCCTGCGCTACACTTGCAATAAAACATCCCAGACAGGATATTATAATTGAGCAGCTGGCTTGCGGGAAGGATAAGGCAATGGATGTAAAACAATCAATCCACATAGAAGGCGGTGACTACGGGCATATTCGGGTGGCGGCTGGGGAGCATGTTCGCATTACGGCTATGGAAGGCCCGCAGGTTGCCGATCTTTGGGCGTTTGATGCGGATGATACAAATATCTTTCTTTCTGCCGAACATACCCGCTCCACACTGGAAAAGCTGATGCCTGGCGTGGGGGATGCGCTTTATTCCAACCGTCGCCATGCCATGCTCACGGTGGTGGAAGATACCTCGCCGGGCACACATGACATGTTGATGTCAGCCTGTGATCCGCGACGCTATGAATTGCTGGGACATGAGGGCTATCACAAGTCATGCGCAGAAAACCTTTGCAAGGCAATGGATGAGGCCGGCGCCACGGCGCACGAACTGCCCTCACCTTTTAACACCTTTCAAAACGTGGAAATTCGCCATGACAAAAGCATTGCGATTATCCCGCCCCGGGTCGAGGCCGGACAATATATAGAGATGCGCGCAGAAAGTGACTTGCTGGTGATTATCTCCGCCTGTCCGATGGATATTGCCGACACCAATGGCCCGGACGGCAAGACCCGCCCTATCCTTTTGCAACGCCTTGAATGACGCAACGTCAGAAGCGACGGTTAACGAGCCGTAAAATAATAACCGAAAATTAACGCAACATCCTAACAGAAATTCAAATCTATGGTGTTACCGTGAATGCAATTGGCTATTTAACGGAAACATTATTATGAAAAACTTTTTGGAAGACACCAGTGGCAATATCGCCATAACTGTAGCACTACTTGGCGTACCGCTTATGATTGCAGCCGGAACTGCGATTGATTATTCCCAGCTTGCGCGCAAACAAACCAAATTGCAAAACGTTACAGATGCCGCAGCACTTTCTGTTGCCCTGGATCTGCAAACCAAAACACAGGCTCAGGTTGAGAAAAAGGTTGATGAGTTTCTAAAGTCAAACCTGAGCGGAGTGCAATATTCTGAAATCGACGGATATGTGGTCACAATACCGGCATCAAAAGACCAGGTTACCGTAAAAGTAACCAGCAAACACCCAACTAGCCTGATGCGTTTGGCCGGCATCAAGGAGCTGAACTACAATCCTGAAAGCGTTGTGAAAGTTCCGACCGCCAATGCTGAAATCATGATGGTGCTTGATTCTACAAACTCCATGAGCGTTGATGGTAAAATGGATGATCTGAAGACTTCAGCCCATCAGTTTGTCGATGATCTCCTGGATGCCAATGGAACTTCAGAAAGAGTTAGAATTGGCATTACTCCATTTGCCCGTTACGTGAATGTTGGTCTCGACAACAGGGACGCAAGTTGGATTGATGTCCCGGATGACTATTCAGAAACACAGACTGTCACAGTTCGCGACGTTGTCTCAACATCCGGCTGTCAGGACGTTGAACAGACTGATGCTGAAGGTGTGTCACAAACCGTTAATCAATGCGACAACATCGAATATGGCCCTGAATATGAACGCGAAGATACTTATGATTACACGTGGAACGGGTGCGTTGGCTCCAGAAATTTCCCCAACAACCTGAACGACGATAAATATGCAAACAAAAAAGTTCCAGGTTTGCTGTCAACATACTGTCCACCAAGAATTACAGAAATGACGTCTGATAAGACCGTTCTAAAGGATTCCATTGATGCGCTAACGCCTAGTGGCATCACTTACATTCCAACCGGTCTCATTTGGGGCTGGAGAGCCTTGTCTGAAAAAGAACCGTTTACAAATGCAAAGCTGAGCGGCAACACAAATCCACAAGGCTTTCAAAAAGTGCTTATCCTGATGTCTGATGGCGAAAATCAGGCATCCCTTGGCAACCCGGACAAAAGCCGTCACGATGGTACGGACACAGTGCAGGCAAACAACTATACGCTTGAAGCCTGTGATAACATCAAGAAAGACGGTATTACATTGTTTACGATCGGGTTTGGCAAAAACATCCCTGTTGCCACGCTGGATATCCTCAAGAACTGTTCCACAGATGGCAAGAACTATTACAATGCAAAAGACGGTGCTGCATTGACGACTGCATTTTCTGACATCAAGAACAACATAGCATCGCTATATCTTGCAAAATAAAATTATGTGACTGAAAAAGGCGGAAACCAACATTGGTTTCCGCCTTTTTTATTTTTGTTTTCAGCCCAAAATAATCTTTCCCTGTTATGTCAGCCATGTATAAAAGGCGCATGGAACAGGATATTTCAAACGATAGCTATCAGGAAGATGCAGTCTATACCCAGGACAATGCGGTTCGCCCTGAAATCATTTCAGACATTCAAAATCTTGTTGCTGTTCAGGATGCCGATAACCTCAAGATACTGATCGAGCCGTTTCACGAGTCTGAACTGGGTGATATTCTTGAAGCGCTTGAAGCAGACATTCGCGCAAGTCTGGTCTCCCTTACCGGCAAAGAGTTTGACTATGCCTCCCTCACCGAGGTGGATGAAGCCGTACGCCTTGAAGTCGTCAATGCAATTCCCAACGACCAACTTGCTGAAGCGGTTACTGAACTTGATTCAGATGATGCGGTTTTCATTCTTGAAGACATGGAACAGACAGACCGTGATGAGATCTTGTCTCTTGTTCCCTTTGAAGAACGCACAAGAATCATTCGCTCTCTCGACTATCCGCAGGAAACTGCCGGCAGACGCATGCAGACCGAATTTGTTGCCGTGCCCCCTTTCTGGACCGTAGGCCAGACCATCGATTACCTGAGAGATGAAAAGAACCTGCCGGAAAGCTTCCATGAGATTTTTGTCATTGGCCCCTCCTTTGAGTTGATGGGTGACGTGACGCTGGATAATATTCTGCGTTCGCAGCGTGACATTCCAATTGAACAAATCAAGGAACCAGCCATGCACCCGATTTCTGCGATGCAGGATCAGGAAGAAGCTGCACGGGTCTTTGAACAATATGACCTGCTGTCTGCCGCGGTTGTGGATGATGCAAACCGTCTGGTCGGTGTGCTTACGATTGATGATGTTGTTGACGTCATCCAGCAGGAAGCAGATGAAGACATCAAGCGACTTGCAGGCGTCGGGGATGAAGAGCTTTCCGATAACGTGTTTGAAGCCACCAAATCCCGCTTCACCTGGTTGTTTCTCAATCTGGTAACCGCAATCATTGCGTCTTTAATCATCGGCCTGTTTGATGCAACCATCCAGGAAATGGTTGCGCTTGCCATCCTCATGCCGATTGTCGCTTCCATGGGTGGCAATGCGGGAACGCAATCCATGACGGTTGCTGTTCGCGGTCTGGCGACAAAGGATATTGATAACTACAACATGATGAGAACCATTAAACGAGAAGTTTATGTTGGGCTGTTAAACGGCTTTGTATTTGCTGTTCTCATAGGCTTGATTGCAACGGTGTGGTTTTCAAACCCCAGCCTTGGCCTGATCATTGGTATCGCAATGGTCGTCAACATGCTTTGTGCAGCACTTGCAGGCATTATCATTCCCATTATTCTGGATAAACTCAAAATCGATCCTGCCATTGCATCCAGTGTTTTTGTAACAACGGTTACGGATGTCGTAGGATTTTTTGCGTTCCTGGGTTTGGCAGCATGGTGGTTTGGCATATAAACAAAAGAATTGTCAGGTTTGGGGTTGCAATTGGGTTTGCCAGAAGGCAGATTGACCCCGATTTTACTATTACGTAAATTAAATTTAATGCATTTCAGGGGGGTCTGGGAGAGTAGTTTGAAGTCACCAGAACAAAAACAATTTTTTACAATTACAGAGTTAACCCGCGAGTTTGAAGTCTCTACCAGAACCATTCGTTTCTATGAAGACGAAGGGCTGATACAGCCTGTCAGACGTGGCAGAACGCGTCTGTTCAAGCCATCAGACAGGCGCCTGTTGATGTTGATCATGCGTGGGAAACGCCTTGGCTTCTCCATAGCAGAAATCCGTGAAATCATCTCCATGTACAAGGAGCCACCCGGTGAAGCCGGTCAACTCAATCTATTGATAAAGCGTGTCAACGAAAAGCGTGATCAGCTCATTCAGAAGCGCAAGGACATTGAAGAAACCATTGCCGAACTCGATCAGGTGGAAGAGCAAAGCCTCACCAGAATGGCAGAGCTTGGCGTCAGTACATGAGCAACGTTTTCATACGCCCTTTAAAGGCTGATGAACGAGAAGCCTGGCAGCCATTATGGAAAGGCTATCAGGACTATTATCAAACCAATCTTGACGATACCACGGACAGTCTTTGGCAACGTTTGATGGAGGATGATCCTGACGGCCCTTTTTGTCTTGTGGCGGAAAGTGACGGCAAATTGTTGGGACTGGTTCAATATCTGTTTCATGGCACGACCTGGTCTGCTCATCGGCGCATTTACCTTCATGATCTTTACACGGTCCAAGAAGCACGCGGTCAGGGCATCGGGCGAAAATTGATTGAGGCTGTTTATGCCGTGGGCAAGCAAAGCAACTGCGATCAGGTTTATTGGCTTACGCAGGACTTTAATGAAGATGGTCGCAGATTATACGACAAGGTTTCTACTCTCACGCCCTTCATCAAATACATGCAGAAGCTTTAAATCCTGCCCGTGATCCATAGCACTGCGAATATCAAAGCGATCATGACGGGTTGATGTAGCAGGTAATAAACCAGACTGTTTCTGCCAAGGAACTTCAAAAACCTTCCCGGCTTTTGATCAAATTGCGGTCGGGCGAATTTCTCAAGCCAATTTGCGGAGACGCATAATTTTGCAAAGGCAATTCCAAGCAAGGGTGCCGAGAACCAGGGGAAGACGGGAACATAGTCACTCGAGTTTGGATTTATAGCCGATAGCCCGGTCCAATACCAAATTGGCGCATCAAGGGTTTCTGTGCGCCCCACATATCGCAAGGCAAAAACACCGATTGCCAAGACCAGAATTAATGGCCAGGGCAACCGTAAAAAAAGCAAACCTGCCAGGCTTGCGAAAGCAATCGCATGCAAGATGCCAAAGAAGATAAATTGGTCTGGCGTGGCAAAATAAGTGGCTATCGTAATGATCAGCGCACTTGCAACAATCTTTACCATACGAATTGACCATCCACGCCAACGTATGCCGCTACCATGGGCAAGGTAAAGGCTGAACCCGGTCAGAAACAAAAAACTGGTGGCGATAGAGCGGGCAAAATACTTCCAGTGCGGCTGGGTAATAAAGCCAGGTTCCTTAATTGCAAACAATTCAAGATCATAGGCGAAATGAAAGATTGTCATGGCAATCAGCGCTATGCCTCGCGCCAAATCCAAAGCCTCAATCCTGATCTTTGTCATGCAGTCTTTTCCCTCGATAGTGCCCCCAACCTTGCAACAACAAGACCGCTTATCACAAGGCATAATGCATAAATTGTGGTGATTTCTATCGTCTCGTTCAGAAGTGTTGCTCCAAACAGTATTCCAAAAACCGGAATTGTGTTCATGGCTATGGAAAAGGTTGATATTCCAACTTTTCTGACCAGATAAAAACGCATAACATGAGCAAGCCCTGTTGGAAAAATTCCAAGCCACAACAAGGCAAGTAGAGCTGTAGATCGCGGTAATGCGGTCGGCACTCCTTCAACCGCAAGCGCCAGAACGATTAATATAACAGCTCCAAGGCCAAGTGTCAGCGTAGTGAAGGCAACCGGCGTCATGTCGACCTTTCGAATAAAGAGATTACCGGTAACATAACAAAAGGCAGCACCTATTATTGCAAGCTGTGCAATCAGGGGAGAATCGCCGAAATTTTGCGTAGCAGATGGACCGACAATCATTAATATTCCACTCATGGCCAAGCCGACTGCAACCAGTTTATATCGATTAATTTTTTCATCAGTTGTAAAAAAATGACCCATTATCATTGCCATGAAAGGTGTGGTTCCCATCAGGAGGGAAGATACGCCTGAGTCTACATATTGTAGCCCCCAAAACAGCAGCAAAAATGGTATCGATATATTTAGCAAGGAGACAAGCGCGCCGTTTAGCAGTTTATGAAATGTCAGATCAAAATGCTCTTTTCTGATGACGACAAAAGGCAGTAGTGCAAAAAATCCGACAGTTACCCTGCCTGCAGCAGCCCAAAAGGGCTGCAAGTCGACCAATACAAACTTTATGGAAACAAATGCAGATGCCCATATCAATGCAGTCAGTAACAACAGACCGATATCAATCGGTCCTGCTTTGCTTATTTGGTTCATGTATGATCTTTCGAACTCGGTTCTTGATTTCTTTCCAGTTAAATAGAGCAGAAGCAAGATAATTCATGGCCACATTTCTGCCATGCAAAAAACACATGGCTGCCTTGCGTGTATAACCTTCGAATCCTGTTGCCCCCCAACCCTGATAGTCTTAATAAAGTGTTACCAAAAAGGCTCCCATTAATGAGGAGCCACATGAACGGGGAAGTAATGATCGAAGAAAAAACTGAGCCAAGTGTATGGCGTACTGCAATCATGGCGATTGCATGTTTTGTTGGCGTAATGTTTCTGGCTGGAATGTTCGGTAATGCGGAAACCATTGCAATAGCTTCTCAATAAGACAATTATCATAAATGAAAATACCGGCCTTAGGGCCGGTTTTTTTATGTCATTTTTTGCCAAGTCTTTTGGCGGTTTTAGCATATAGGACGATGTGTATCCGTTGTATCAGATATACCTGTCGGCTTAATTTCAGGTGATAATGATGTTTCTTTCCGTGTTTGAACTTTTCAAAATTGGTATTGGCCCCTCATCTTCCCATACGATGGGCCCTATGGTAGCTGCCGAATATTTCATCGACGAGATTGAAAACGGCGAATGGCCAAGACGTGAAGGCGACAAGGTCGACCGGATTCAGGTGTCGCTTCACGGGTCTCTGGCCTTTACGGGTAAGGGCCATGCAACGGACCGGGCAATTGTTTTGGGTCTTGCCGGTGAAAAGCCCTCGCAGATCAACCCTGATGATGTTGAAAGCATTCTTGCAAGTATATCGGACGAAAAGGAAGTATCTCCAAAGGGCGAAGCTGTTTACCAATTTGATCCTGAAACAGATCTTGTTTTTGATTATGACACGATGTTGCCTCACCACACCAATGGCATGACCTTCAAGGGATTGTCCGGCACTGGAGAAATGCTCCTGAAACGCGAATACTATTCAATCGGTGGTGGGTTTGTTGTTGATGAAAAAGGCCTGAAGCAACTGGAAGAGGATGCGCCCGTTCATCACGAAGGCGTCCCCTACCCATTTGAAAATGCAGAGCAAATGCTGCAGATGTCAAAGAAGTCTGGCCTTTCTATTGCGGACATGAAGCGTGCCAACGAACATGCAAGCTTATCTCAAGCAGAATTGAGCGATGGCTTGGCACATGTCTGGGACACCATGCACAACTGTGTGGAGCGAGGCTTGCGTCAACATGGTGAATTACCAGGTGGACTAAAAGTTAGAAGACGCTCTGCTGCGATTGTTGAACAACTTGAAGCCGAATGGGGCATCAATCAGATTAATCCCGTGGCAGCAAATGAGTGGTTGCAGGTTTATGCGATGGCGGTGAACGAGGAAAACGCTGCAGGCGGCAAGGTTGTTACAGCACCTACCAATGGCGCAGCCGGTGTTATTCCTGCAGTCATGAGCTATTACACAAAATTTTTCCCTTCGACCAACGCAAAGCAAAGGGAAGATTATCTGCTGACTGCCGCTGCCGTGGGCGGTATCATCAAGCATAATGCATCCATTTCCGGTGCCGAGGTGGGATGTCAGGGCGAAGTGGGTTCAGCTTCGGCAATGGCAGCAGCAGGACTTGCTGCCATTATGGGTGGCACGCCAGAACAAATAGAAAATGCTGCCGAAATCGCACTGGAGCATCATTTGGGCATGACCTGCGATCCGATTGGCGGCCTTGTGCAAGTGCCTTGCATCGAGCGAAATGGACTTGGAGCAATCAAGGCAGTATCTGCAGCCTCTCTTGCCCTGAGAGGAGATGGCACTCATTTCGTCTCCCTCGATGCGTGCATAAAAACCATGATGGAAACGGGACAAGACATGAATTCCCGTTACAAGGAAACAAGCCAGGGCGGCCTTGCAGTAAATGTTGTTGAATGCTGAGTATTTGACTGGTTTCAATCGGCTCCCCGCCCTAGATTGAAGTCATGGCATTGAACCTTTTAAAACTCTGTGTGGGCGTATCAGCGGTGGAAGAACTCCAGGCCTGGATTGATTACAGGCTGGATGAAAAACGTCGTAGTGGTGTTGAGGCAATCCAGGCTCACACGACACGCATGATCCCCAACCGCATGGATGAACTGCTGGATGGTGGTTCGCTTTACTGGGTCATCAAGGGAAATGTGCAAGCTCGCCAACATCTCGCTGACATACGGCCGTTCGTAGATGCAAATGGTATCAAGCGTTGTGATCTGGTGCTTGAACCCAAGTTGATATTGACACAATGGCAGCCCAGGCGTGCCTTTCAAGGGTGGCGGTACCTTAAGGCTGAAGATGCGCCTGGAGACCTGGGTGCTGGTGAAAATGGCGTGAATGCACTACCGCCAGAGTTAAGGGTTGAACTATCAAATTTAGGCTTATTATAGTATAAAATATTGATATTTATTGCACTTTACAATTAACCTTAAACTAATTCACTTTATACGTAGGTAGTCAAGCAGTCTTGTATTGAAGCCAAAGCTGAACGATAGTTTACCTTAAGGGAAGAATTATCTTCGGGCAGATCATGTACAGCGTAAACAATTCCAAAAGTAAAAAACCGCATCAGGCTCATGTTATAGTCTGTGGTAATGAGAAAGGTGGATCCGGCAAGACCACTACTATCATGCATTTGGCGGTTGCACTTTTAAATGCCGGCTACAGCGTCGCAACGATTGACCTTGATATGCGCCAACAGAGTTTTTCCAGATATATCGGTAATCGTGAAAATTACTCCAGACGACATGGTTTGAAGCTTTCCCTTCCAAACCATTACATCGTGAAAAAAGATTTCTCTGACTATGTTTCCGATCAGGAAAACAATGAGCTGAACAATCTGCTGGGAATTATTACAAAGATACAAAGCTCTCATGATTTCATTCTTATTGATACACCCGGTTATGATGCCTACCTCATGAGAATGGCGCATTCGATTGCCGACACGCTTATAACCCCACTTAATGATTCTTATGTGGACTTTGACGTACTTGGACATATTGATCCCGAGACAGGAAATGTGGATGAGTTGTCTCATTATGCCCGCACAGTCCGGGAAGCACGCAGGCAGAGGCGTATGGTAGACAATACCCTGCTTGACTGGATTGTAGTGCGTAACCGCCTTACCCAAATTTCTTCGCGGAACAAGGAAAGCATGTATCACAGCTTGCAAAACCTTGCGATGCAGGTTGGTTGCAGGCTGGCGGACGGAATTTCCGAACGCGTAATTTTTAGAGAGCTTTTTCCAAAAGGGCTGACTGCGCTTGATAATCTTGAGACTTTGATACCAAGCAAAAAGGGAACGACCTCTTATCTCTCGGCACGTCAGGAAATCCGGCTTCTTTTGAAACTGTTAAAGCTGCCTAACAAGGCGCTTATCGACAAACCATCGAAGAGCCTCAACGGCTATAAAAGCCCCTGCTCAAGCAAGATACCTGAAGATACGCTTGGTCTTTAAACTGTTCCAAGAAGCTGATAGAGCAGTCTTCTCGAGCATCAAGCAAACTGCTTATCAACGCGATTAGTCAGCAGCAGACTGTGCTGCACGCATTTGTCTCTTGCGCTCGATGGGATCAAGAATTCGTTTTCTTAGACGAATGTTTTCCGGTGTAACCTCAACCAGCTCTTCATCTGTAATGTAAGCGAGTGACTTCTCAAGAGTCATATTGATGGGTGGTGTTATTTTCACCGCCTCATCCTTGCCTGATGAACGCATGTTCGTCAGTTGCTTGCCTTTTAGTACATTGACTTCAAGATCATTGCCGCGCGAGTGTTCGCCGATGATCATGCCCTGATAGACCTTGTCACCAGGGTGTATCATCATTGGACCACGATCTTCCAGATTAAACATGGCAAAGGCAACTGCCTGACCGTCCCCATTGGAAATCAGGGCTCCGGTATGTCTTTGCTCAATGTCGCCCCGGTAAGGTTGATACTCAAGGAACGTACGGTTGAAAATTGCAGTGCCGCGAGTATCCGTCATCAATTCTGACAAATATCCGATCAAGCCACGCGTCGGTGCGTGAAAAACAAGGCGAACACGGCCGCCACCTGATGGTTTCATCTCGACAAGGTCTGCACGTCTCTGGCTTAGTTTTTCAACCACTGCGCCAGAAAACTCTTCATCCACATCAATGATTGCTTCTTCAACAGGCTCTGTTTTGACGCCATTTTCATCCTTAGTCATGAGAACACGTGGGCGACCAACAGTCAGCTCGAAGCCTTCTCGACGCATGGTTTCAATCAGAATGGCAAGTTGCAATTCACCGCGTCCGGCAACTTCATAGGCATCCGTGCCTTCAACCTGTGTGACCTTTAGAGCCACATTGCCTTCAGCCTCTTTCATCAGGCGGTCACGAATGACACGGCTTTGCACCTTGTCACCTTCACGGCCAGCCAATGGCCCGTCGTTTACGCGAAATGTCATTGAAAGGGTTGGTGGGTCAATTGGCTGAGCCTCAATTGGCTCCTTGATGCCTGGGCTTACTAGCGTATCGGCCACAGTCGCCTTAGCCAGACCTGCGATGGATACGATGTCGCCAGCCTGTGCCTTTTCAACCGGCTTGCGCTCAAGTCCTTCAAAGGAAAGTACCTGCGTGATGCGTCCCTGCTCTACAATCTTGCCATCTTGATCAAGCGCGTGAATGGCCTGGTTGGGGATTGCAATACCAGAGGTAATTTTACCGGTAAGAATACGCCCCAGATACGGGTTCGCTTCAATGGTGGTAGCTAGCATTCTGAAATCGCCCTCTTCCACTGCAGGCTCAGGAACGTGACTCATGACAAGATCAAGCAAGGGTGCCATGTCTTCCTTGGGGCCATCAGCTTCCATGGCCATCCAGCCTTCCTTGGCAGAACCATAAAGAACATGGAAATCCAGTTGTTCTTCATTGGCTTCAAGAATGCCGAAGAGATCGAAAACTTCATCCAGCACCCAATCTGGACGCCCGTCAGGCTTGTCGATTTTGTTGATTGCCACAATCGGCTTGAGCCCAAGCTTCAGGGCTTTTGCCAACACAAATTTGGTTTGCGGCATCGGACCTTCAGCAGCATCTACCAGAATGATAACGCCATCTACCATGTTCAGGATACGTTCAACTTCGCCACCAAAATCCGCGTGTCCAGGGGTATCCACAATGTTGATGCGATCTCCCTTCCACTGAATTGAAGTAACTTTAGCGAGAATGGTAATGCCACGCTCTTTTTCAAGGTCGTTTGAATCCATTGCACGTTCGTCAACCTGCTGGTTTTCGCGGAATGTGCCAGATTGCTTCAAAAGCACATCGATAAGTGTAGTTTTGCCATGGTCAACGTGCGCGATAATCGCGATATTACGGAGTGTCATAAGGAATACCTGATAGGGTTGCGGGTGCAGAACCTGTCCCGTCTGGCGCCACAAGAAACAATCGCCAGAGTTTAATAATCTGCGGTGCTTCTACGCGGTTTGGTGCGCAGTTACAAGGGGAAACTGGCGTAGCCGTCTTTTACAAAACAAGATCATTGTCCTTTTCCTCTTCTCTGGTTTCATCATGCGTGGAGACAGCAATACCAAAGGTCAAGATACCCACCCGCCCCATGAACATCAGCACGATGATGATAAGCTTTCCAAGGTTTGTGAGATCGCCCGTAAGTCCCATGCTTAACCCCACGGTTCCCAGTGCAGAGATGGCTTCGAATAGAATGATTTCCAATGCCGCCTCTTCGGTTGAAAGCAAAAGGATCATGGCAAGAAACAAAACACCCATGTAAAAAGTGAAGGCCGCAGTTGCCAATTGCAGTCTGTCTGCAGAAATCTCTCGCTTTTGATATCGTATTTTGTCCCTGCCCTTCAAAACGCTTCGCATGAGCCCAATCAGCGCTGCCAGGGTCGTGGACTTCAAG
Source organism: uncultured Rhizobiaceae group bacterium (assembly GCA_937944075.1). Lineage (GTDB taxonomy): Bacteria > Pseudomonadota > Alphaproteobacteria > Rhizobiales > Rhizobiaceae > JAALLB01. The sequence goes on along the minus strand of CALDZZ010000062.1, from coordinate 3,977 downwards.
CCTCCGCCAGTTCCCGATGGCGAAGCGCCAAAAATCATAAGCATGTAAAGAAACATGATAATAGAAGCAGACAAGGCACCGATGGGTATTGTGTTAAACCCAACGGTCGTACCTGCCGTCATGACCTGGAAGAATGAAGCCAGCAGCCGCTCCCAATTTGGCAAGGCCTGTATGGAAGGCTCCATGACAAAAAACAAAATTGTGCCAACCAGCGAAAACCAAAAGGTAATTTCCAATATGACCTTGCTAGCAAAATGCAGATACCTGCTCTTACCCGTCAGCAAATGCCAGACATCGACCATCACAATAAAGCCAATTGCGCCAAGGTAACTAAGGGTTGCGATCACAAGATTTAAATACACATTATCCGCATAGCTTTCAAAACTGTTGCTGAACAAGCTGAAACCCGCTGTACAGAAGGCAGAAATACTATGAAAGATGGCGAGCCAAATAGCATTATCCTCATTGTTGTAGCTGAATATTGCATAGAGCAAAATGGCGCCGATCAATTCTGTTATCAGGGTAAAGGTTATGACCAGCCTGATGAATCTGGCAATCCTGAAATCACTCGGCAGTGCAAAAGCCTTGCGACTTACCTCGCTCCTTAACGAAGACATCTTGTGACGGGTTGAAAGAATAATAAACGAGCCAAAGGTCATGTAACCGATGCCGCCCAGTTGAATGAGAACCAGAATGACAAGCTGGCCAATAAAACTGTAGCTCTGGCCAGGGTCAACAGTCACAAGGCCTGTTGTTGACACAGCAGAAGTGACAATGAACAAGTTATCAAGCGAGGCCACCGGCATGGCTTGGGAAAAGGGTAGCGAAAGCAAGACCCAACCAACAGCTACGTATGACAAATACCCGAACAAAAGAACTTTTGCCGGGCTTACATTTGACAAATAGGATTTTGATCGTTTCAAGGGCATGAGTGGATACTTTCTTTAGACCATCATATAACGCAGATTTTTGCGATGGCGAAGGCTTATGTATTAAAACGCTGCCTTGCTTTCATATAATCATGCTAACAATGCTGGAAGCCGCCCCTTGTGTCGTGTAGTCCAACCAAAATTAATCCAGGCCTTTGTGTGATTTAACTTGTTTCCATTCCCCTGATTTGTTACATCGCTCGAGTTGACAAGTTCAACCTACCGGGTACGCGGCCATGGCGGAATTGGTAGACGCGCAGCGTTGAGGTCGCTGTGGGGTAAAACCCGTGGAAGTTCGAGTCTTCTTGGCCGCACCAAATTTTTCAGAATGATTGAAATCATAGATTTTCATGACAAAGCGCGCAAACCCTCACCGTGAAAGCCTCTCTACTGAGGGCATGTTTTCTGATTCCGCTTCTGTAGAATGGGTAATCGAGAACGGGCTTTTGGATTACGATAAGGCAATATCGGAAATGGAGCGGCTTGCTGGTGCTATTGCCATTGGTCACGCCCAAGAGCGCGTATGGCTTGTTGAGCATCCACCTCTTTTTACTGCAGGCACCAGCGCCTCTGATGAGCATCTTTTAAACAATGCGCTTCCAGTTCATAAAACAGGTCGCGGAGGTGAACATACCTATCACGGACCTGGGCAAAGGATTTGCTATGTCATGCTGGACCTTAACAAGCGCAAACAGGATTTGCGCCTTTACGTGGCAACGCTTGAACAGTGGATTATCAATACACTTGACCATTTCAACATCAAGGGTGAACGACGTGAAGACCGTGTTGGGGTCTGGGTAAAGCGACCGGAAAAACCTGCGCTTCCCGATGGCACCCCGCGCGAAGATAAGATTGCTGCAATTGGAATTCGCGTTCGAAAATGGGTAACGTTCCACGGCATTTCGATCAATGTGGAACCGGATCTTTCACATTATGAAGGCATCATTCCTTGCGGTGTTGAAGGCCACGGCATCACCAGCCTTGTGGACTTGGGGTTGCCCGTTACCATGGAAGACCTGGACATTGCCCTCAAACAGGAATTCGAAAAGCTGTTTGGAAAGTCCCAATAAAAAAGGCGCTGCCGAGCAACGCCTTATAATTTGTTGAGTCTTTTGAATCACATCAAGCAACTTTATCAAGCAATGGTTTAAGCGATTGATGGATGTCCGGGCTCTCCTGCTTGAGATAGTTCAACAGTGCTTTTTCATTTTCATGAATCACTCCATCGCGCCCAATCCTATCAACCAACCAATGGCTCTCGTTTTCATCAATAACGCTTGTATGCGCCTCGTTGATTTCCATTTCCTCGTTACGCGCTCTCCAGGCTTCGTCCATGATATCCGAGCCAGTGCGCAAGGCACCACCAAATATGCTGCCGCTCTTCATCAGGTCACCAACAGAGGACAATGTCTTTGCAAGCATGCCGCTAACATCAACTTCGGTATCATCCAGCCATGCCTCGCGACGAAGCGCCTCCTTGCGGCCAACTGCGTGAAATCCATCGACTGCCATTAGATGACAGGCCACAGCCTTGATGAAAACATCTGTCCATTCAGGATGATTTTCAGCTTCTATCGTCATGTCATTTAATTCAAAGAGTACTTCAACTTCTTCCTTTGAAACCGACAAACGCCCTTCAGACCCTACGCCATACAAAATACGACGAAGCAGGTTTGCTTCTGCGGCTCCGATGACGCCTGGCTTCAACTGTTCATTGTTGAGCAAGGTTTCATTTCCCTCAATGACAGCAACAGCGACCTGCTCCAGTGCAAACGCTGAAAACAGTGTAGGAACTTCCTTGGCTCGTTCAATCACGCGAATGATGAGTTCAAGTTCTGAATTGGTATCCACACGCCCGTCTTTTGTAATCTGGGAAACAAGCCAGTCTGCATTGTTTTCGCTCAAATAGCCCTGTGGCTTGGCCTGGTTAACACAATAATCAACCATCACTTCAACAAGGAAATCATTCCAGGCATTACTGGTATCCTTGATCTTGTTGTTTAGGGCAAAAACGCCTTCAGCCTCAACTCTTGATACGAGCATGTCTTGAAATACGTCACGACGAAAACGGATAACATCCTCGTCTGTAATGCGCTCTTTATTGTCCAGGTGATGTGAAAATTCCATCCGTAATCTCTTTCTATATATCCCCTAATTGGGGTGCAGTATAGAAAAAGACTTTTGATATTTAACAAATGAGTATGGTTAAAGGGGGGTTAACAATTCTTCCCTCGACTTCTCAACAGATGCTTCCTGTTCCAGCTTTTGTTCTCGCATGAAAATATAAATACCCGATCCAATGATGATAGCGATGCCAATCCATTGTGTTGGTTCCGGGAATTCATTGAAAATCAGATAACCCAGAATGGTGGCGCTTACAATTTCAACATATTGAAACGGGGCGAGAATGGAAGCTGGCGCCATTGTAAAGGCGATCACGATCAACAGGTGCGAGGCGACTGCAAAAAGCCCGATACCCAACAGCAAGGACCAGGCCTGGTTTGTTGTTGGCAAAGACAGGCCAAAATCAACCGAGCCCAAGGGCGTCCCGACAGCCAAAACCGCTCCACACATGATAACACCGCCGATTCCTGCATAAAATTGCATGATTAAGGGTTCTTCCTTGCTACCGGAGATACGCGTCAGGATCAGATAGATCGAGAACAGGAAAGCAGTACAAAGCGGCAGAAGGGATACCGCACCAAACAGTTCATAGCTTGGCCTGATTACGATAATGGACCCACCGAACCCGATGATGGCTGCAGTGATGCGACGCCAACCCACTTTTTCCCCAAGGAACACAGAAGACATCAACATCACAATCAAGGGTTCAACAAAGAAAACGGCAATCGCATCTGCTAACGGCATGTATTTGATAGCGGTAAAAAAGAGCATGGCAGCAAGCCCCATGATCATTCCGCGCAATATATTCACCCAGGAGAAGACATATTTCAGGGCACCCTTGGCCCATGCAAAGCCTACAAACGCGCCCAGGAAAAGCGACTGAACAAAAAACCTGCCAAAAGTAACCGTAGCCGGACTGACACT
>CALDZZ010000061.1 GCA_937944075.1 uncultured Rhizobiaceae group bacterium | reverse complement strand
ACTGGCTATGGGCTTGGGCAATGGCTGTTCCTGCAGGGTCGCCAAACTCGGAAGAAGCCAAGAAATTCATCGAATGGGCAACTTCGAAAGACTACATCAAGGCTGTAGCGGCACATCCTGATTTTGGTTGGGGCAAAGTGCCAACAGGTACGCGTTCTTCAACGTATACCAATTCCGAGTTTCAGGCTGTGGCAAAATTTGCTGCTGCTGAAATGGCGGCGATTGAATCGGCTGCTCCAGAAGCAACTGACCTGAAGCCGTATGTTGGTGTTCAGTTTGCAGCCATTCCGGAGTTTCCGGAAGTCGGTAGTGCTGTTGCACAAGAAATGGCTGCGGCTCTTTCCGGTGCAAAATCAGTTGATGAGGCATTGGCCGCATCTCAAAAAGCAGCTGACGCAATCATGCGTGAAGCTGGCTACTACGAGTAAGTCACTGCTTAACACAAGGCCCGGCGTGTTTCACAGCGGGCCTTGTTACAACATGCATTAAACGCTCTTTTCTCATTTTACTTAAAGGTTCGACCGTCATGGCCAAGAGAACATTGCCGCGTTTGCTTCAGGCACCTGCTGTTTTGTTGTTGCTTTTGTGGATGCTTATCCCACTTAGCATGACGCTGTATTTTTCCTTTATACGATATGTTTTGAACAGTCTGCGCAAGCCTGAGTGGACGACGCCAAGTCTCAGCAATTGGCGCGGACTTGGGAATTATGAATATGTTTTGTTCAACGCCAAGGATTTCTGGTTTGCGGTTCAAAACAGTGTTTTCATTGTCACCAGCATTCTTCTACTGACGGTAGCCCTGGGGCTGGCTATTGCACTTCTTGTCAACCGCAGTTTTCCCGGTCGTGGCATTGTTCGGGTCTTGATTATATCCCCTTTCTTTGTGATGCCGGCAGTTAATGCGGTGCTTTGGATCAACATGATACTGGATCCGGTCCTGGGCCTGAATGGTTTGGCTGTCGAAGGACTGAACGGACTTGTTGCAGGGTTGAGGGAGTTTCCCCTGCTGGGCGGGTTTTTCTCGCTTTGGCCCGAAATAGAACCGATTTCATTTCGCGCCACACAAACCTCAGCCTATGCGGTTATCATGATGGTAACATGGCAATGGACACCCTTTGCCGTTTTGATTTTCATGACATCGCTGCAATCAGAAGATCAGCAGCAAAAGGAAGCGGCCATTCTTGATGGTGCAAATGCTTGGTCACAGTTCAGAAACCTGACCTTGCCGCATCTGGCGAGACCCATTGCGATTGTCCTGATGATCCAGGCGATTTTCCATTTGTCGTTATATGCTGAAATTGAGATTGTCAGCCGGGGTAACGGCAACAAGAACCTGCCATATCTGATTGGTGACTTTGCCACCAACAATATCGGTGCCGCGAGTGCCACAGGCATTTTTGCAGTAATACTTGCCAATATCGTTGCGATTTTTCTCATTCGCATGGTCGGCAAGAGTTTGATGGATTAGGGAGTAGAATATGGCTGTCGTCGCGCAATCATCCAGATTTAGCAAGCTGTTCTGGCCAGTTCTGGCCTGGACAGTGGCTCTTGTGTTTTTCTTCCCGATTTTCTGGTTGATCTTTACCAGCTTCAAGACAGACGCTGATGCGGTAAAGCCGGATCATTTGATCTTTTTCAAGCCGACGCTCGAAAACTACATCAACATGACCGAGAATTATGATTATTGGCGATTTGCGATCAATTCAGTCATTACATCCACTTTCGCTACGGTGCTGGCACTGGTTGTTGGGGTGCCTGCGGCCTACGCCATGGCGTTTAATCCTACCCGGCACACCAAGGATGTCCTGTTATGGATGTTGTCGACCAAAATGCTTCCTGCGGCGGCAGTGCTTTACCCAATGACATTTTTGACAAAGAACTTTCTGGATATTTATGACACGCATTTTCTGGTTATTCTGGTTTTGTGCCTTATCAATCTGCCCATCGTGATCTGGATGCTGTTTACCTATTTCAAGGAAATTCCCAAGGAGATCATTGAAGCCGGCAAAATGGATGGCGTCAGTACCTGGGGAGAAATCAAGGATATTCTCATTCCACTGGCTTGGGGTGGCGTTGCGTCTACGGCTCTGCTTTGTTTTATTTTCTGCTGGAACGAGGCTTACTGGACGGTGCGTCTGACCACGACAGAGGCTTCGACACTTTCAAAACTGATTGAAGGGAACCGGGCGCCTGAAGGTTTGTTCTTTGGCAGATTGTCTGCGGTTTCAACCGCTGCTGTAGCTCCGATTATTGTGCTTGGCTGGTTCTGTCAAAAGCAATTGGTGCAGGGCCTGACTTTTGGAGCAGTGAAATGATTGTGTCACGAGTGTTTCAAATTGTGCCTTTTGCTGCTTGCTGCGAGGTCCTTTAGTAATGTCCATAGCGCAACCAGAATTTGAATATGTTGACAGGGCAACGGAGACCATTCGTTATCTTGAACACGGATGGCCAACTGATCTGTGCCGCTGGCACAGTCATGCCGAATATGAACTTCATCTGGTTGTAGCCACGCACGGAAAGGCTTTCGTCGGGGACTATATCGGAGAATTCACACCGGGGTCTCTGTTTTTGACTGGACCAAATTTGCCTCACAACTGGATTACCGATGAAGTGGTTGATCCGGAAGCTGTTGAAGTGCGCGATATGCTGGTTCAGTTCAGTCAGGAAAGCCTAAATGAACTTGCCCGCGCATTTCCCGAGTTCAGGGAAATGGACGCCATGTTCGAGATGGCAAAATCCGGTATTGAGTTTGTCGGTTTCAATCCAACCTTTGCGCAGGGGCATCTAGAGCGGATCAGAAACACCAGAGGTTCGGAGCGTATTGTTGCCTTTTTGAGATTCCTGGTTCGCATCAATGAACATGCCGAGAAAAGGGTTCTTTCCGTTGCAGGCATGATACAGCCTGAGGGAAGTTCCAAACAGGCAAGAATTGCTGAAGTGGTCGACTACATCACCTGTAATTACGCAAGTGATATTTCCGTTGAAAAGGCCGCAAATCTTGCCGGGATGAGCACGGCAACCTTTTCCAGAAATTTTCAACGTATTACAGGCAACAAGTTTGTTGAGTTTGTAAACCGGGTTCGCATCAGTCAGGCTTGCTCAATGCTCTATTCAACGGATGAACAAATAGCCTCCATTGCATTTGCAGTCGGATTTCAAAATCTGGCAAACTTCAATCGGCAGTTTTTGAAGATGAAAGAGATGACGCCAAAGGCTTATCGGGAGCTTGCCATCAGTGAACTTGTACCAGGCAGGAAAGTGGTCGCATGAGTGTTGTAAACATAGATCATGGTTCATCGGTTCTTTACCGAACTGCATATGACAAATCAGAATGCAGGGCTGGCGTGGTTCACATCGGATATGGTGCTTTTCACCGTGCGCATCAGGCAATTTATTTTGATGATTACATGGAGAAAACTGGAGATCTCTCATGGGGCATTGTCGCGGTCAATTTACGCGCTGAGGAAAGTGCTGCTTTTGAACACTCCAGTCAGGTTGATGAAGGCTATATCATCAAGACCATTGATGCTGACACAAACCTGGATTACCGGCTTGTTCGTTCTCATCTTGACTATGTCGACTGGTCTGCTTCGACTGAAAAGGCAGAAAGTGTTTTCGCCAATCGCGATATCCATCTTGTTACAATCACGGTTACCGAAAGCGGTTATTATCTGGACGGCAATGGCGACCTCGATCTTGATGAAGACATCATTGCATCTGAAATAACAGGCGGAGTTAAGCGCTCGATTTACGGGTTTCTTGCTAGCGCACTGGAACGGCGCAAGAATACGATTGACCAATCCATCTCGATTTTATGCTGCGATAATATTCGTGCCAACGGCAAGATGTTGCGCAAAAACTTCCTTGCCTATCTCAAGGCCTGCAATCAAGAGGACTTGCATGAGTGGGTAAGTGAAAAGGCAAGTTTTCCCTGTTCAATGGTTGACCGCATTACGCCGCGTGCAAGTTCTGAGCTGGAAAGTGAAATTGGCGCTGCCTTTGGTTCTGGTAAGTATGACCCGATCCATTCTGAGGCCTTTAGCCAGTGGGTGATTGAAAACAGGTTTGCCGGCCATTTTCCCGACCTTGCAAAAGCAGGTGCTGAAATTGTGGCTGATGTAGACCCATATGAAGAAACCAAGATACGAATTCTAAATGGTGGCCATACGTCGCTTGCATATCTGGGGGCGCTTGCGGGTTACACAACGTTTGATGAGGCTATGCGTGATGATCAATTGCGCGAGCATTTTGACCAGTTTGAAACGGAAGAAGTTCTGCCGGGGTTGCAGCTTGAATTGCCCTTTGACAAACATGAATATTTGAAAAAAGTGGCAGCGCGTTTTTGCAACAGTGCCATTGCAGATCAACTGGAACGCATTTGCATGGATGGCTATTCCAAGATGCAATTGTATATTCGTCCTACCATACAATCCTGTATGGAGCAGGGGATCACGCCATTTTATTCCATGGATACGATTGCAAGCTGGTACGTTTTTGCCAGACGACACCACTCCGGTAAAATGAGGGTCAACTATATTGAGCCCTACATGGATCAACTTGTGCCCATGCTGGCCGAGGGAATGGAAAGTGAATTTGCGAGCAATGCGCAATTATGGGGTGGCCTGCCTGAACACTTTAATGACTTTACGCCTTTGTTGCTGGAGGCAATACACAGAATGGAACAAAGATGGCTGGATTAACAATTAGAGATGCCCGAAAGGCGTATGGCGAAACGCAAGTTATTCACGGAATTGATCTTGATATTGCGGATGGTGACTTTGTGGTATTTGTTGGCCCTTCCGGTTGTGGCAAGTCAACACTTTTGCGAATGATTGCAGGGCTTGAAGAGGTTACAAGCGGTGATATTTCCATTGGTGACAGGGTCGTAAATGATGTGGCGCCTGCAGACAGGGGCGTGGCCATGGTATTTCAGACCTACGCACTATATCCGCATATGACCGTCTATAAAAACATGGCTTTTGGTCTTATTCAGGCAAAAACACCCAAGGATGAAATTGACCGACGCGTCCGGGAAGCTGCCAAGATTCTTGATATCGAGAATTATCTTGAACGTACACCGCGTGCTCTTTCTGGTGGCCAGCGCCAACGCGTGGCAATTGGTCGTGCGATCGTTCGTGAGCCGGATGTATTCTTGTTTGATGAGCCCTTGTCCAATCTTGATGCTGCCTTGCGAGGGCAAACCCGCCTGGAAATCGCCAGACTGCATCAGCGACTTAAAACAACGATTGTTTATGTGACGCATGACCAGGTTGAGGCGATGACCCTTGCAGACAAGATTGTTGTTTTGCGTGATGGTCTTATTGAGCAATATGGCGCCCCCATGGAGCTTTATGAAAACCCGGCCAACAAGTTTGTGGCCGAGTTTATTGGCAGTCCCTCAATGAATTTCTTTGAGGCAAGTCAGGAAAAGGGCGGGTTTAGCATTGGTGGCAAAAAAGTCTCTGTGAAGCTGTCACAAGAAGTGAACGCCATTGATATCGGCATTCGCCCGGAGCATCTGAAGCAAACAACAAAGCAAAAAGCGGTCCTGTCCGGAACACTGGATGTGGTGGAGCAACTGGGTGATCACGTCCTTGCACACCTGGTTACAGGGCAGGGCAATGAGTTTATCGCCAAGTTCGAAACCTTGGGTGATATCAAGCTGGGCGACACCCTGCATTTTGATGCCACTAAGGAAAACATTCATTTCTTCGACAAAACTTCAGGTGCCCGTCTGGTTTAACAGTCTGTGACGGTTGTCCCGTTTTTTGGATCAAACGAAATCAATATGCCTGTTTAATGGTAATTCGCGGATACGTTTTCCTGTTGCTGCAAAAATTGCATTCGCAAGAGCTGGCGCTGCAGGTGGAACTGGGGGTTCGCCAATGCCTCTGATGTCAGGTGCATTTTCCAGTCCCTTGACAAAAATCTCTGGGCACTGATTCAAGCGCATGCCGGCATGGGTGTTGTAGTTTTCCTGTTCAGCCATTCCGTCAGAATAGGTGATTTCGCAGTTCATCGCATGACCCAATCCAAAGATAACACCGCCCTGTACCAGGTTTTCGAAGTTTACTGGGTCCATTACCTTTCCAACATCACAAGCAACCCACACCTTGTTCAGCTTGATGCCGTCTTCAGTACTGGTGACTTCAACAACTTCTGCAACAGGCACGCCGAAGCTTTCCACGAAGGCAACGCCTCTTGCGGTACCTTCAGGCAGGGTGCTGCCCCATGAGGACATTTCGCCTACAGCTTCAAGCACTTTTCTTGAAACGTCGTGATCCATCAATCGGATTCGTTCTTCAAGCGGATCAGCGCCCGCCTTGTGAATAAGTTCATCCAGCATGCAGTCAAAAATGAACCCTGCGCCGGGGGCACCTACGGCTCGCCATGATGAGGTCGGTGAAAGCTCAGGTGCGCGGAAGGCACACATTCTGTAATCTGGAATTTTATAGGGATTATTCCAGGCGCCAGTCGCAATCATTGCATCAGGGCCGGCTGCAGGAATATTTGCGCGACCCATTTGTGAACTGACAACGGAAGGTGCTGCAATTTTCAAGTCAAGTGCAACGACCTTGCCATCCTTGACCTTGCCGCGTCCGCGCCCCATGGAAATATGACGTGGGAAATCATGGATGAAATCTTCCTCACGGCTATAGGTCAGCTTTACGGGCGTGCCACGCATCCGGTTGGCAATTTCTGCTGCCTGCTTGATGTGTTCAAACTCCAGACGATGACCAAAACTGCCGCCCATATACTGATTGTGCAGGATGACGTCATCCTGATCATGACCGGTAATGCCGGAAACGATTACTTGCAATTGCCTTTGAATTTGATGGCCGGTCCAGACTTCGACCTTTTCATCCGTTACCTTGATGATGGCGTTCAAAGGCTCCAATGGCGCATGAGCAACGTAAGGTGAGCGGTATTCCGCCTCCACGATCGTGTCGTCATCGTCTTTAAGGGCTGCTGCGATGTCGCCATCGTTGCGCCATTCCATGTCCATGCTGTCTTCGTTAAAGGAAGCACTGATTGCTTTCCAGTGATCTTCCTGCTCGGCAGGATAGGGGGCTTCACCCCAATCGAATTCTATTTCATTGGCGGCCTGAATTGCTCGCCATGTGTTGTCTGCAACAACGGCTACGCCTCCGGAAATTTCCATTATTTCCTTTACGCCGCGCATGGATTTTGCAGCCGTTGCATCAAAGCTGTTCAGCTTGCCACCCTTGCGCGGATTCATTTTGACAGTTGCATGCACCATGCCCTCAACCGAGGCATCAATTCCGTAACTCAAGGTACCTGTTGATTTTGCAAGAATGTCGAGGCGTTCCATTGGTTTGCCAAGCAGGCGCCATTCAGCAGGATTGCGCAAGGTTACATCTTGAACAGGCTCTAGTGTTGCTGCGAGTTCAGCCAGTTCTGTGTATTTATATTGGGACCCGTCAGGCAGGATGACTGCGCCATTTTCAGTTTTCAGGTTTTCAATTGGAATGCCTGATTTTTCCGAGGCAGCAAGCTTCAGGGTTTCCCTGGCAACAGCTCCGGCATGGCGCAGTTTTTCATAGCTGTCGGCAACGGAGGTTGATCCACCTGTAAGCTGCATGCCCAAGACCTTTAGCAGGCCGCCCATGACGCTGCGCATTGCCTCTGCTGGCATGCTCTTGTCAGTTGCCATGAAGGGAACTGTTTCATCTGCCATGGCACGGTTCCAGTATGCTGCGCTGGGAACACCGAAGTCGGTTTCAAACTGACCGAATTCAAGGTCAAGTTCCTCTGCAATCATGGCAGCCTGAACATGTCTGACACCCTGTCCGCTGTCAGCGTGAGGGGTAATCAGTGTTATTTTATCAGAGTCGATTTTCACCCATGGATTAAAAGTGGCCTCACCCTTGGCAATGTCTGCACTGAGCGGGTTTTCCGGAGTTTTCCTGACAAGATAAGTGCCAAAGGCAACGCCGCCAGCAAGCGCAACTGAACCCACGAGGAAACTTCTTCTGGCAATTGTTTTCATGCGTCCCATGGTTACGCCTCCCGAATGGTCTTGGAAGCGGTTTTTACCGCCTCGCGAATGCGCGGATACGTGCCACAACGGCAGAGATTTCCACTCATGGCGTCATTGATCTCTTCGTCACTGGGGTTGTTGTTTTCTGCAAGAAGAGAGGCAGCCTGCATCATTTGCCCGGACTGGCAATAGCCACATTGTGCAACCTGATGTTTGACCCAGGCGTCTTGTACTGCATGAAGGTTTTCCGGTGTGCCCAATCCTTCGATTGTGGTTACTTCGCCCTCAAGGTCGCCAACCGATATCTGGCAGGAGCGCATAGCCACGCCGTCTACATGCACGGTACAAGCACCGCATTGAGCGATGCCGCAACCGTATTTTACACCCGTGATGCCGAGTTCATCTCGCAAGACCCAAAGCAGGGGCATTTCCGGTTCTACATCAACTTCTCGGGTTTTACCATTCACGGTCAATTGCATAGTTCTCTCCACATGCGGCAAACAACATTGTCTGATAACTTGATATAAGAACACACAGTGACGTTTTCGAGGGTAGTGTGACAGTTTATCGGGATAATATTTTGTATGTATTTTGGGTGACCGAGTTACGGGGGCCAATCCAGTTTATCGTCTGCCTGCTTTCGTCAACTAGAACGTCATAGCATTCGATTACATCATTGGGCGGCCAGGAAGAGCAATACTGGTCAGACTGTATCATCCAGCGGCCTTCACTCGCGCGTCCATCAAAGACATAGGTAGTCAAACCTTTCTCGCTGAAGGTCTGTGAAGAGCTGTCTCCACTTGCTTTAATGGTAGGCAGGAACTGTTTGAGTTCAGCGCCATTCATTTTCCGCTCTCCAGCCAGTGTCATGGTGGCTGAGACCAGGAACATTATAGTCAAAACAAATATACGCAGCACTGTGCTTTCCCTCACTCAAATTGGATAAGGGAAGCATATATCTTCATGAGACCTGCTGACAACATGATTATCATGCAGGCATCACAATCCCTGGCTTAATCTGAAAGGGCGCGGATCTTTCTCTGGTTTTCTTCAAGCTGTCTGATAGAGGCGCGAACGGCTGCACGGTTTGCACCGACGCGAACTTTTTCAAGCTTGGTTTGCAAGCGTGCTCTCATAACCTCAGGCCTATCAGCTGCACCCAGACGGTTGATCGTGTCATTTGCCTTGATCATTGCAGCGGTAAGTTCCCTGTCTGATTTTTTCAGATCAGCCACCATTCTCGAAATTGCGCGATCAGAAAATCCACTTTTCCAGATCGTTCCTGTGTTCTCTTCAAACAGGGCATCCAGGCGCGCGCCTGCCGCTTCCTCTTCTGCGCGATTTCTTTGTGCGGAAAGAGCACCCAGGCGAACGCCAACACTAACACTTGCAAAGACACCATCATTGTCGTTTCGCTGAAGTGTTTCATTGAATGTTTCGTTGTAGCGGTAGCCCGTGTTGACGCTCAGTTCCAGTGCATCATTGGTGCGGATTTCACGCTCAATGTTTTGCAGGTCACTTGTGGCCTCAACCAGTGCGCCATGACGGCTTCTTACCTGATTGACATCAAAGGCTGGTAATCCGCGACGCTGATCAGCTTCTGCTTGCGCTTGTAGCATTTCAGCTTTCAATTCATCTATGCGCAAACTGACCAGATTTGTGTCCTGCACGGTCAGTGCGCCCTGGTTCAACAATTGCTGGGAACGACGTTCAATCTTGTTCAAATACCCAAGGTTGTCCCTGATATATTTGGCCTTTGCATCTGAACGGGCAAAGCGATTTGCCTCAACGCCTAGACCCAATGTTGCCTCGATTTTCTTGGAAGCCTCATGCAGGCGACAGCGTGCATCCCCGGAAGCCCGGATCAGGTCTGCCTTGTGGAAGTCAAGCAGGTTCATGCCAATGTTCACCGAGCCGGAGCCTTCATCATCTGAAGAAGCCGACAGAGTAGGGGAGCCAACTATAAACGCCTCCGCATCTGCAGACTTGCGCAGGTAACGGCAAGCGGCACTGTTTGTGTCTACATTCACACGGGAAAGCTTGATTGGATCAATGTTAAATTTTTCAACTGATTTTGCCACAGGCTTTCTGGTAACTACCTTTACCTTTGTATCAACTTCAGGATCACTCTTTTGCACATGCGTTTCATGTTGATTGCGTAGATCATCACCTTCAACAAAATCCTTACGCTCGAACTTTGGTTCTTTTTTGAGTTTTTCAAAAAAGCCACGATTGTCCTGCTCGAAATACGTTTTGTTTTCGTAGGTCGATGCCGAGCAACCGCTCAAGAGCATGATTGCACCGAATGCAAGTGTGAATGGTTTCACTTTTCTAGAAGAATAGCGGAGGACGTCCAACATGGATAATCTCTTTCTGTGCTGCTGATTTTTCAGTCAGGTTCGCTTCAACGAACTGGCCACGGATTGGTTTGCCAAAAAATGGATGCGTAGTTACGATTTCGCCACCGATGGGAGCACCGACAGTGCCCACTTCGCTGCACCAGATAATGGCGATGGCGCAGGTATAAAGATGCTCACCCTTGGTGTAGGCATCCAAATTGTCATAAGGAACAAACAAGACGTTCACAGGCTGTTCTTGTGCCCTGATCATCGGTGTGTTCTCTAATTCGGTAATGGACTTGGTCAAAACCGAAAGACTGTTGTTTAGTGTTTGCGAGCTTGCTTCATATTCTGCAACGTCGGCCTTGCCAGAAGCGCGAACCTGTTGAACCTCTATGACCTGGTTTGCAATCGGAATAAACTCGGCCTTGCCGCCATAAAGGGTTGCCTTGTCCTTGTTTGAAGAAAGCTGGTCTTTCAACTGTGCAAGATATGCAATCGACTGCTCGCTCAATTTTAGTTCTGTCTTCTTGGCAGAGATTTTCTCACGCAAGTTGACGATATTCTCTTCAACTTCAGACAGGTTAAGCAACGAACGCTGATACAGGTTGCGGGTAATGATGCGGCGTCTGAATTCATTTTGCAGGCGCGCACGTTCTGCACGACGGCTGCTTGATGAACCATAAGAATTCAAGACGCTGCGCAGTGCATGAATCTCATCCTTGATCAACAATTGTCTTTCAATATGGTTTTCAGTTTCCTGAGTGATTGTGACACTGGTGATGTTTGCAAGTGTTTCTGCACGTTCCAGGGCAGAGCGGCCACGCGAAGCCTTATTGCCGGCTTCTGCAAGTTGCTGTGTGACCAGGTTGCGTTTTACTTTCAACTCACCCATGTCACGCTCAGCCTTGATGACAAGCTCATGACCACGTTGTAGTTGCAATGGGCTGGACCAATCACCAGAAGTCAGGAAGTAGGCAATCATGATGCCATAGCTGACAAAGGCAATGAAGAGTGCAGAAAGAACCGTCAGCGCCAGGTTTTTGTATAACAATGAGAGCAGGGGAGTAAGCCCCGGTATCATGTGAGCCAGTGCAGAGAGCATGCGAAGAACGAGGGGACGCTCATCTTCTACATGACCTTCTGCACTGGCTTCTTCCACCTCCCCGTGGATTTCAGGATCCTTATCAGCCTTGACTGCATCGCTTGCACGGCGACCCCTGTTTTGCTCAGGCTTGTCTGCTTTGCGACTGTCACGGATCTCGATGTCGAGTGAATTTGCAATTTCAACCGGGTTGTATGGTGCAGAGATAACGTTTGCGACGCCCGGTAGTGCCGAAATGGAGGGTCCTGACTGTGGACCTGCAAGTACGGTAATATTCTCAATGGATTCCAGTCTGGAGAGTGCCGGAATGGTCAAGCTCATTGCACCATCTGAACGGTTGTCGATCAACAGGTGGTCAAAGTCACCAGTTTTCAAAATTTCAATAGCTTCTGCGGCTGTATTCGCCGAGTGAATTTCAGAATTGCTTTGCATTCTGACCAGTGCAGCAGCAATGCCATGGGCAGCAGGGCCCATTACCATGATGCGCTTGCGCAAGCTGTCATTTGCCGGTGCCTCACCCGTATGCAACATGGTAGGCATCATTTTGCGCTCACCACTTTAGCTTTTTTCTTGGCACCACCACGTGTCTCCCATGAAGTCGTGCCAAGGGTTGCAAGTGCCAACGGGTTAAGCGTCAGATAGACAACGGGAAAGATCAGAGCCATGGCCATGAACCAAACACCGTCAGTACGAGCCATTTCCGGCACTTTGTGTTTGTTGAGTTCGTAGGCAATGCCAAAGCAGGCAGCCAAAAGGGCGTGCAACATCATCGGAATGACAAAACCCAGGCGTATGAATTCCACCAATAGAACCATTGGGTAGAACAGAAGCAACATGCCCATTGCAATATAATGTATACAAACATAGGTGTTGAACTTGTTGATGTGCGGAATTGCCGTAATCAGATCGACCATGTTTGAACGACGCCAGCGCAACTGCTGTGAGATATAGTTGGACATCGTGGCAGGTGCTTTTGTATAGCACTGCGCGTCAAACGTAAGGCGGGTCTTGTAACCCTTCTCTACGAGTTTGCGTGTGAGATAACGGTCTTCACCATATTTGACTTCATCACCCAGGAAGCGACGGTCTGCTACATCTTCATCGACTGCAACCAGTGCCTCACGCTTGTAAAGTGTCAAACAGCCTGACAAACACATGACATGGTTGAACGTATTCTCGATATTTTTCAAGAACATGTAACCAACCCAGTATTTTACTGCCTGCATGCGCGTAAGCCAGTTTTCATCTGCATTGGAGACGAAGACACAACCACCCACAGCGTCTACGCCTGTTGTGTGCATGTGCTTTACCATGTTGCGCATGGCATCGCGCTCGACGATTACGTCTGAGTCTACTGACATGATGAGATCGGTGTCGACGGTTAGTACGGCGCGCTTGATGCCCAGGCGCTTGCCCATGTTGTGAGGATTGCGATCCACCCGCATCCATGGATGGTTTCTCTGCGCTGTAAGAAGATGTTCATAAGTATCGTCAGTGGAAACATCGTCCACGAAAATCACTTTTAGCTTGTCTTTTGGATAATCCAGCTTGGCAAAGCTGTCCGCTGTCTGAATAACGGTTGAGCCTTCATTATAGACAGGCGTAACAATCGTTACAGACGGCCACACTTCAGGGTCCTTGCTGAAACCATCTTTTGTGCGCTTGTCCATCATGCGCAAGATGCTTCCAAACAGATACCTGTTTGTGAATATGATAAGCACCAAAATGGCAAAAAGCCATTCAATGCCGTTTAAGCTAATCATGCGTTTTCTCTTTTTTATATGCATGACTAAATTTCGGATTTGCCCCGATATTTAGCGTCCCGACGGACAATCTACATATGGGGTATAAAAGTGCGCTTAAGATTCAAAGTTAACAGAGAGTTACGACGCGGAACTTTGAAAACAAGGTAAACGAATGGTTGATTCAGCCAATAAAACGCCAATGAAAACATAAGGTTATTTTAACCACGGCTACTAACCAAATATTCTTTTCTCTCACGTAGAACTGTCTCCAAGGCGTGCAAAGACACGTCGTAAAAATACGTCATAAAGAGCGTAATAATAAACAGGGGTATATATATTATGAGCACATCATTTGCGATAAATCAGCCATTTGAAGTTCTTGAAGCAGTTAAACTTCCAGATCCTAAAACGTCTGTCGTTGCGGTATTGGGACTGGGTTATGTTGGCCTGCCACTAATGGTTGGTTTTGCAGACGACGCCCGCACAATCGGCTTTGATATTGATGAGAGCAAGATTGAAGCGCTTCTCAATGGCGAAGATTCCACCGAGATGACCACAGGCGAAGATCTTGCCAAGAAGAACATGGAATTTTCATGTGATGTCAAAGATCTGCATGATGCAGATGTGATGATGGTGTGTGTGCCAACGCCGGTCATGCAGGGCAACAAGCCTGATTACCGTCCGGTTCTTGCGGCCAGCAGAACCATTGGTGCCAACATGAAACGTGGCTGTGTGGTTGTTTATGAATCAACGGTTGACCCGGGTACGACTGAAAACAAGTGTATTCCGATACTTGAAGAAGTCTCCGGCATGCGTGAGGGCATAGACTTCTACGTTGGATATTCTCCAGAGCGTGTATCACCTGGTGAGCATGCGCGTCGTGTCGGTGATATATCGAAAATTGTTTCAGGCTCAACGCCTCAGGTTACCGATTATCTGGCTGAGTTATACAGCCGTGTCGTTAAGGCCGGTTTGTTCAAGGCCGCTTCCATCAAGGTTGCGGAAGCTGCGAAAATTCTTGAAAATACCCAGCGTGACGTAAACATCGCCCTCATCAATGAGATGATGCAATTGTTTGATGCCATGGATATCAAGGTAACAGATGTTGTTGCTGCGGCGGGTTCCAAGTGGAACTTCCACAAATACTTCCCTGGCCTGGTTGGCGGGCATTGTATCTCGGTTGATCCGTTTTACCTGTTGAATGCAGGCCGCGGTCATGGTCTGGCCATGGATATGGTTGCATCAGCGCGTACGGTCAACGAGCGAACTGCGCATTTCGTTTCTGATAAACTGCACGAGATGCTTGACCCTGAAGCACACAATCTGCAAGGCAAGCGTGTTCTTGTATTGGGTCGTGCCTTCAAGGACAATTGTCCTGATATCCGCAACTCCAAGGCATTTGCCGTGATGGATAGCTTGTGGACGCGTGGTGCAGACGTATTCTCCTATGACCCTATCGCTGATGATGGTCAATTTGAAGGTGGACGCGGTGCAAAGGTCATCACTTCCCTTGAAGAAGAAGGGCCTTATGATGCGGTTGTTGTTACAGCGAAGCATGATTGCTTTGTTGAAGAGATTGATCTTTTCAAAATAGCTGCTGTCGTTGGTCGCGGTTCCCCGATTGTGGACTTGCGCGGTTTGTTCGATGAAGAAATTGCAAAGCTACAGTTTAATTACTGGACACCATAAACAATCAAGAGTTCATACTGAACGCTTCTACCCCAAGCTTCAGATGTTAAAAACCCGACACGAGATTATCGTGTCGGGTTTAATTTTTTCAGCAAGGGAAATTGCAGCTTATTCTGCAGGTTCTGCTTTAAGGTTTTTGTTGGAGAGTTCTTGCGTATCGGCTTTTTCAAACTGGTTCAGCAGGTCTTTCTTCCTGATTTCAGCTTTCCTGAAAGCTTCCTCCTTAACAGGTCCAAAGCCTCTTATTTCGTTTGGAAGTCTGGCAATGGCACTTGCGAAATGGCGATTGTTTTCATTCAGCTTGCCCAGTAGGCCTGTAATCGTTTGTTTGTAGTCATCAATAAGCTGACGTTCCATTTTGCGCTCTGCAGCGTAACCAAAGATATCCATCTTAGTGCCGCGCAGATGTTTGTATTTTGCCAACAGTTTGAATGATTTCATCATCCATGGCCCAAAGGCACGTTTGCGCGGGCGCCCGTTCGGTTTTTTGCCAAACCCGATGATTGGCGGTGCAAGATGGTAGTTTATTTCAAAATTGCCATCAAAGGTTTCTGCTATTTGTTTTTCAAATTCACCGTTGGTGTAAAGACGCGCCACTTCATATTCATCCTTGTAGGACATCAGCTTGAAGAGGTTTCTTGCAACCGCATTCGTAAGGTCACGGGATTTGCCAAGACCTGCTTCCGAGCTTTCAACCTTGGCGAGGAAATCGCGGTAGGATTGTGCATAGTCTGAATCCTGATAATCGGTAAGAAAGTCTGCCCGTTTTTTGATCAGTTCTTCCAGTGTTTCAGGTTCCTCGGCTGCTGTCTGCTTCTTGTCCAGAACCTTTTCGATTTCGGAAGGATCGTGTGCAAACTTGCGTCCCCAGTTGAAGGCACGCTTGTTTGCGTTGACAGCAACTGCATTGAGCTCAATTGCACGTTCAATGGCTTCAGGCGGCAGTGGAATGAGCCCCTTCTGGCAGGCATAACCAATTATCATGATGTTGGTTGCAATCGAGTCTCCGCATACCCTTTCTGCAAGCTTGGTGAAATCAACTTGTTCAGGCTTGTCACGGACGTGCTGACGTATCGTGCTGATAACGCCTTCTTCACGGAAATCATAATCACGGTCGAAAATGAAATTGGAAACCGGATTAAGGTGTGTATTCAGGATTGCGTTTGTATTCTCCGGGCTGAACAGGGAAACCGATGTCTGTGCCGAGGCAACGACGGTATCTGCTGCAAGTAGCAGGTCTGCTTCTCCGGTTACAATTTGCGGAGCGGTGACGAGATCGGGTGTTGGAGCAAGGCGCACGTGGGAGAGTACTGCGCCGCCTTTCTGGGCAAGGCCTGCCATATCAAGCATAAGTGCGGCCTTGTCCTCAAGGTGCGCCGCCATGCCAAGGATGGCACCAATTGTCAAAACGCCCGTGCCGCCCACGCCTGTAATCGCGATATTGTAGACATCATCCAGCTTTGGCGTATGAGGCGCGGGAATGGACGTTGCATCCAGGTCAGGCAATTCAGGTTTTTTCAGTGTGCCGCCTTTAATGGTAACAAAGGAAGGGCAAAAGCCTTCCACACATGAGAAATCCTTGTTGCACGATGACTGGTTGATTTTGCGTTTGCGGCCAAGTTCTGTTTCCAATGGTTCAATGGATATGCAGTTGGACTGTACCGAACAATCACCGCACCCTTCACATACCAAGGGGTTGATGAAAGCTCTTTTGTCTGGATCCTTTGCAAGGCCGCGCTTTCTGCGGCGTCTCAGCTCAGCGGCACAGGTCTGATCGTATATAATGGCCGTGCACCCTTTTACCGTGCGCAAGTGTTTTTGAACTTCGTCGAGATGATCGCGGTGGCGAATTTCAGTGCCTGGCGCAAACTCAGACTTGAAATACCGTTTTGGGTCTTCTGATACGAGCCAGATTTCCTTGACGCCTTCTGCCTTTAGCTGTTTTGAAATCGTCGGGGGATCAAGTGGGCCGTCGTGGGTTTGTCCACCTGTCATTGCAACCGCATCGTTGAACAGGATTTTGTAGGTAATGTTGGCCTTGGATGCGATTGCATTACGAATAGCCATATAGCCTGAATGAAAATAGGTGCCATCGCCAAGGTTGGCAAAGATATGATCTTCATTTGTGAAGTGGTTCAAGCCTGACCAGCTAGCTCCTTCGCCACCCATGTGGCTGAATGTGGATGTCTCACGGTCCATCCAGACAGACATGAAATGACATCCGATGCCTGCCAGTGCGCGGCTGCCTTCGGGTACCTTGGTGGACGAGTTGTGCGGGCACCCTGAGCAGAAATGTGCTGTGCGGGTGACCGGTGCCTCATGATTTTTCTTGATGGAGGCCCGCTCTTCATAATATGCCAGACGCTGCTTCAATCGGCTTGCGATGCCTTCCTGCATGTCAAATGTAAGAAGGCGGCTTGCAATCGCACGCACTGCTACACCAGCCGTCATTTCCTCATTTAACTTGAGAATGTGATTGTCTTCATGGTCAAACTTGCCAACGATGCGTGGGCGAACGGTTGCCTTCCAGTTGAACAATTGCTGTTTGATCTGGTTCTCAATAATTTCGCGACGCTCTTCAATGACCAGAACTTCTTCCAGGCCATCGGCAAACCTGCGAATGCCTTCTGGTTCCAGAGGCCAGGGCATACGAACCTTGTAAAGGCGCAAGCCGATTTTATCAGCCATTTTCTCGTCTATACCCAATTGGCGAAGTGCTTCACGCACATTCTCATAAGCCTTGCCGGAAGCGACAATACCAAAGCGTGGTTTCTTGCTGTCAAAAATCAGTTGGTCGACGTTGTTGGCACGGGCAAAGGCAAGTGCTGCATAGGCTTTTTGCTCTACCAGTCTTTCATCCTGTTCCAGAATGCCGTCCGGCCAACGCAGGTTCAATCCATTTTCAGGTAGTTCAAACTCCTCGGGAATGATGAATTGCTGTTTTTCTCCTGCAAGGTCCACGACGCCAGTGGTTTCAATAGTGTCCGAGATTACCTTGTAGCCAACCCAAAGGCCGGAATAGCGCGACATTGCCGTGCCCAAAAGGCCAAGTTCAACAAATTCTTGCACACTCGAAGGGAAAAGCATCGGCATCATGGCAGCCATGAATGCATGGTCTGACTGGTGAGCCACGGTAGAGGACTTGGCAGTGTGGTCATCTCCGGCAAAAGCCAAAACGCCACCAAGTCTGGAGGTTCCCGCAGAGTTTGCGTGTTTGAAGACATCGCCAGAACGATCCACGCCCGGGCCCTTGCCATACCAATAGGCCGATACACCATCGACTTTCGGGCTTGGGGTCAGATCGATTTGTTGTGTGCCCCATACAGCTGTTGCGGCAAGATCCTCATTCAGTCCTGGCTGAAAGACTATGCCTTCCTTGTCCAGATGTTTCTGTGCCTGTTGGAGTGCAAAATCATAGGCGCCTATGGGAGAGCCGCGATATCCGGAAATGAACCCCCCGGTATTGAGACCGGCCGCTCGATCCCTGCGCATTTGAACCATGGGCAAACGAACAAGCGCCTGCGTGCCATTAAGAAATATCTTGCCTTCAGTGGCAGTATATTTGTCTTCGAGTGAAATATCCGTTGCTGCAATAATCTTGCTTGCCGGTGTATTTTCTCCCATTGCCATTCTCCAAATGAATTTTCCCTCATTACCAGTATGACTGATGATTGAGGAAAAAGCAGTTCAAAAAATTCGTGAATATTCAATGTGTTTAGATTATTATCTTGTAAAAAGACAAATCTTGAAAAAATATCCTAAAGTGGCAATGCAGTCGTGTTCTTGATTTCACTGAGGGCGAAATGGGAATTGAGAATACCAACATGGGGCAGTTGTAGAAGTTTGCCCTTTACGGTCTTCTCGTAGTTTCTGACGGTAGAGACGACAACACGCAACAGATAATCAAATTCACCGCTCATCGTATAGCACTGCATGACTTCAGCTACAGATTCAACAGCTTTTTCAAATGTATCCAGTGCTTCAGCAGAATGAGTGTCCAGCCTTACAAAGACAAAGATAGAGACATCCAGTCCGACTTTTTCTCCGTCCAGCACAGCCACTTGTGCCCTTATAACGCCGGCTTCCTGCATTTTTTTAATACGGCGCCAGCAGGGTGTGTGGCTCAAGCCAACCTGATCGCTTATTTCGTTGATATTAAGCGAGGTATTTTCTTGTAATATACCAAGGATTTTTAGGTCAATTTTGTCGAGATTGATTTCCATATCTCCTGTTTATCCGCTTTTTTGATTTTTCCCAATCAAAATTATCTTTTTCAAGGGTTTGAAAGCTCAAGGCAAAGGTCGTATGTATCCAGCGCTAGAGATAATTGTAAGTTTGGATTGCGGAAATGTCTTCTTTTCTTGTTGCTGCTTTTTACAAGTTTGTTGCACTGCCTGATTATCGGGAGATGCAGGACGATATTCAGCAATGTGCTTTGGCGAATGATGTCATGGGCACCATTCTCTTGGCAGAGGAGGGTATCAATGGAACCGTAGCCGGACCTGCCAAAGGTGTTCACGCGCTTCTTGATACCATCAAAAGAGACGATCGCATCAGTGATCTGGAACACAAGGAAAGCCTCGCAGAGGAAAATCCCTTTTACCGTATGAAGGTTCGCCTCAAGAAGGAAATCGTTACCCTTGGGGTTGAGGGCATAAGTCCTACCAAAAAAGTGGGCGACTACATCGCCCCAGAAGACTGGAACGATTTTATACAGGACCCTGATGTTGTTGTTGTCGATACCCGCAATGACTATGAAGTTGCCATTGGCAGCTTTAAGGGAGCAATCGATCCTGAAACCGAAAGCTTCCGGGAGTTGCCAAAATGGGTGGAGAGTCAAGACAATCTACTGAAGGGCAAAAAGATAGCCATGTTTTGTACGGGTGGTATTCGATGTGAAAAATCAACGTCACTGATGAAGGAACTGGGCTATGAAGATGTGTATCATTTGCAAGGCGGTATTCTGAAATATCTGGAAAATATTCCCAAGGAAGAAAGCCTTTGGGAAGGGGAATGTTTTGTATTTGATCAAAGGGTGAGCGTAGGCCATGGACTTGAGCAGGGCCCTTATGACATGTG
>CALDZZ010000060.1 GCA_937944075.1 uncultured Rhizobiaceae group bacterium | reverse complement strand
CAACCGGAATGCCAATGCCTTCTTCAGGTGTTTGAAAAACAATAAAGGTTGCTGTGGTACCCTTTTTCAGATCAGCAAGCAGCTGACCTTCCAGAATTACCTCGGCATAGCAGCCATCCTGAAAACATCTCACGAAATAGGCGCGACCAATATCCTTGCCATCCACATTGAGGCCAAGCCCGTTTGGCAAGAGCACACCTAGTGGTGCAAGGACGCGCATGATTTCTGATTTGCCATCTGCTGTTCTTAGAATAACCACGGACAGACCAACTTCTGAACGGTCTTGTGCTACAACGTTCTGCATTAGGGCGCATTGTTCGCTTGAGGCACCAGGCGGTGTCTCACAAACCATCGACCATGCGCCGTGTGAGGACTTAACAGCCCCTTGTGCCAGACTGACACTACTGGATAGCGTCCAAAACCCTGCCAAAGCTGTCGCCAGCACCAATGATTTTTTCAATATTTGCATCACGCATTCCGAATCAGTTGAATTAATGAATAACTATCACTTGGAAAAGTTAACCAAAACCAACCAGTTTCCATTTCCAGGTGCTTGCTTGTCGATACAATGATATCAAAACCCTTAAACTGTGGCAGTTTTGGGCAAGTCTAAGCAAAATGACTAAAAGTTGAGGTGTAATAAATATTAGACGTGCAAATATGCCGCATTTTTTTTCCGCCATTTTATTTGCGAACTCTACAGCCGTGTGTTTTTAATGAGCTGATAGGTTTAACCCGATTGCAGGTACTCATTGATCACCATTTTTTCGGGAAAATCACAAAAACGTATTGTCTTATGAATAATTGCATGGTCAAACGCAATCAACGGGGGTAAACGAACCCCAATTGTACTTATGGCCTTTACAGGAGAATGAATGATGAGAGCGATTGCTTCTGTCATAACAGGATTTGGAATTTTACTCGCATCAGCGATTGCTGTCTTTGCCCTTCCGGTAGATGGCGGATTATGGCACCAGCCGGCTGGTTCTGACATGATGGCAGATATTGAGTGGTTTGATGCCTATACATTATGGTTCATCGTGCCCATCACAATATTTGTAATGATCTTGCTGGTTGTTGTGATGGTATTGTTCAATGCAAAGGCAAATCCTGAGCCCTCTAAAACAAGTCATAACACATTCATCGAAGTTGTATGGACTGTGCTGCCAATAGTAGTTCTTATCGCCATCGCGGTTCCATCCTTTGATCTTCTGGAAAATCAGTTCGATCCGGGCGAAGAGCCGACAGTGACCGTCAAGGCGACTGGCGTATCATGGGCTTGGGAATACGAATATCAGGACGATAGCGAAATTTCCTTCACCTCTTACCTTATCAATCAGGCCGGTCAGGCGCTGAATGTGAAGGATGAAGGCTATGCAGCCGCCCAGGAAGAGGAAATGAAACAGCGCGAAGAGCTTGGCAAAACCGACATGGCCAAATATCCAAAGCTTCTTGCTGTTGATAACGAAATGGTTGTGCCAGTTGGTGAAACCATCCGTGTTCTTGTAACCGGCGACCCGGACGGTGTCATTCACAACTTTGCAATGCCCGCATTCGGTTTGAAAATGGATGCAATTCCAGGCCGTACCAATGAAACCTGGTTCAAGGCCAACAAGGAAGGTCTTTATTACGGCCAGTGTTCAGAGCTTTGTGGTCAGTATCACGCCTACATGCCTATCGCCATTCGTGTTGTTTCCCGTGCGGATTACGACACCTGGAAATCAGAGGCGAGCGCTAATCTGGAACAGGCAAACAAGTCATTACTCGCTTCAATTGAAGCAAAGAAAAATCTGAAACTCGCTGAGAACGCGCAGTAAGAGAATTCGGGAGATATTATAATCATGGCATACGCTGCTACGCACGACGCACACGATCACAAACCGGCTTTCTTCAAGCGCTGGTTTTATTCAACAAACCATAAAGACATTGGTACGCTGTACCTGATTTTTGCTATTTTCTCTGGCGTATTGGGTGGTTTTCTGTCCATCGCAATGCGGATGGAACTTGCTGAACCGGGCATGCAGATTTTCTCAAATCCGCATACCTATAATGTTTACACAACAGCGCACGGTTTGATCATGATCTTCTTCATGGTGATGCCGGCATTGATTGGCGGTTTTGCAAACTGGATGGTTCCAATCATGATTGGTGCCCCGGACATGGCTTTCCCGCGCATGAACAATATCTCGTTCTGGCTATTGCCGCCTGCGCTATTGTTGCTGGTGCTTTCCATGTTTGTGGAAGGCCCTCCAGGTGCAAACGGTGTTGGTGGTGGCTGGACCATTTACCCGCCGCTTTCATCCCTTGCCGGCCAGCCTGGCCCTGCGATGGACTTGGCTATACTGGGTCTTCACATTGCGGGTGCATCCTCAATTCTGGGTGCGATTAATTTCATTACCACCATTTTCAACATGCGTGCTCCGGGCATGACATTGTTCAAAATGCCATTGTTTGCTTGGTCAGTTCTAATTACTGCATTCTTGCTTCTTCTATCACTTCCAGTGCTAGCCGGTGCAATTACAATGCTGCTGACAGACCGTAACTTTGGCACAACATTCTTTGATCCTGCCGGCGGTGGTGACCCAATCCTGTTCCAGCACTTGTTCTGGTTCTTTGGTCATCCGGAAGTTTACATTCTGATTTTGCCTGGTTTTGGTATCATCTCACACATTGTATCAACCTTCTCACGCAAGCCGATTTTTGGTTACATGGGCATGGCGCTTGCGATGATTGCCATTGGCGCAGTCGGTTTCATCGTGTGGGCTCACCACATGTACACCGTGGGTCTTTCGCTTGATACCCAGCGTTACTTCGTTTTTGCTACGATGGTGATTGCGGTTCCTACGGGCGTAAAAATCTTCTCGTGGATTGCTACCATGTGGGGCGGTTCAATTACCTTCCGCACGCCAATGCTGTGGGCAATCGGTTTCATCTTCCTGTTCACACTCGGTGGTGTAACAGGTGTGCAGTTGGCTAACGCCGGTCTCGACCGTGCCTTCCACGACACATATTATGTGGTTGCACACTTCCATTACGTGCTATCCATGGGTGCTGTATTCTCAATCTTTGCCGGTTGGTACTACTGGTTCCCCAAAATGACGGGTTACATGTATAATTCACTGCTTGCCAAGACACACTTCTGGTTGTTCTTCGTCGGCGTGAATATCACATTCTTCCCGCAGCACTTCCTGGGTCTTCAGGGCATGCCGCGTCGTTATGTCGATTATCCTGCTCCTTTTGAGTACTGGAACTATGTATCTTCACTAGGCTCGTATCTCTCTGCTGCTTCAGTCTTCCTCTTTATGTACCTTGTTTGGGAAGCCTTCGCGAAGAAACGTGTTGCAGGTGACAACCCATGGGGCGAAGGTGCGACAACACTTGAGTGGCAATTGCCTTCACCGCCGCCATTCCACCAGTGGGAAATCCTTCCAAAGGTTAAATAATCAAAACTGCAAGCCGCTGATATCCTCAGCGGCTTGCTCCAAAATTCGGGTAGCGTAAATGACCGTCGATACAGTTAAAAACGAAAATCAGACCGTTGGCATTTCATCTGCAATGCCTTCCGATTTTTATCGTCTGTTGAAACCGCGTGTAATGTATCTCGTTATCTTTACGGCCATTGTAGGCATGCTGATGGCGCCTGGCGGTATCAACCCATTCCTCGGTTTCATCTCCATACTTTGCATTTCAATCGGTGCTGGTGCATCCGGAGCGCTGAACATGTGGTATGATGCAGACATTGATGCTGTCATGGACCGTACGTCCAAGCGCCCAATTCCTGCAGGAAAGATTGAGGCATCCCAAGCCTATTCCTTCGGAATGGTCTTGTCGCTCTTTTCTGTTGCTGTCCTGGGGTTACTTGTCAACTGGTTGGCGGCATTCCTG
Organism: uncultured Rhizobiaceae group bacterium; assembly: GCA_937944075.1. Taxonomy (GTDB): domain Bacteria; phylum Pseudomonadota; class Alphaproteobacteria; order Rhizobiales; family Rhizobiaceae; genus JAALLB01. The sequence goes on along the minus strand of CALDZZ010000060.1, from coordinate 54 downwards.
CTTGCATTCACCATTTTCTTCTATGCAGTCATTTACACAATGTGGCTTAAACGT
>CALDZZ010000059.1 GCA_937944075.1 uncultured Rhizobiaceae group bacterium | reverse complement strand
GAGGTTTTCCGCATATGCCTGGCAACGCGTTCGCTCTCAGCTACGCCTCAAATTCTGAAAATTTTGATGGTGGGCCAATAATAGAATGAATGACTTTAATCTAAGAAGGAGAGTGGTTCGCGAGGCCCGCTCCTGGATAGGTACGCCTTATGTTCATCAGGCTTCAGTCAAAATGCAGGGTGCAGACTGCCTTGGCCTTGTGCGTGGTGTCTGGCGAAAATGTATTGGTGATGAACCTCAAAAAACACCTGAGTATACGCCGGACTGGGGAGAGGTATCCCAGGACGAAACCATGATGACAGCTGCTCAAAAATGGTTTCTGCCGATTTCCAGACAGGAAGCCCTTGCAGGCGATATCATTTTGTTCAGATGGAGAAAAACAACCATCGTAAAACACGTAGGCATACTCACGTCACCCTTGAGACAAACGCCACATTTTATCCACGCTTATGAAAAATCCGGTGTTGTGGAAACAACTCTCGGATCCCACTGGAAATCCAGGATTGTGGCCTGTTTTAGATTTCCCTCATTAAACAGTTCTGGATCATAAATCATGGCAACTGTCGTTTTACAAACTGTTGGCGCTGCAATAGGTGGCGCATTAGGCGGCCCCTTTGGGGCGATCCTTGGTCGTGCAGCAGGTGCAGCTGCTGGATATGCTATAGACCAAACATATCTTGCCAAAGATCAGGTTATCCAGGGTCCAAGGCTTGAAAAATCCCGAATCTTGTCGTCGTCGGAGGGAGCAACCATTCCCAGGGTTTATGGTCGTAATCGTATATCCGGTCAGATAGTCTGGGCAACGCGTTTTGAAGAAGTTGCCAGTACTGAAAAAAGAGGCGGAAAAGGTACCGGTAACAGCACCAGTACAACGACCTTTGCTTATTTCGCAAACTTCGCAGTCGGCATATGTGAGGGGCCTGTTTCAGGCATCAGAAGAGTGTGGGCAGATGGAAAAGAACTTGATCTGACCAATGTGGAGTTTCGGTTTTATAATGGCAATGAAAGCCAGGAGGCAGATCCTCTAATAGAAGCAAAGCAAGGCATAGGCAGAGCGCCAGCCTATCGGGGAACGGCATATATTGTCTTTGAGGGAATGCCACTTGGAGACTACGGAAACCGCATTCCACAATTAAGTTTTGAAGTCATCCGTTCTATTGGAAATCTGGAAAAACAGATCAAATCCATAACCGTCATACCGGGTTCTACAGAGTTTGGATATGACACTGAGCTAGTTGCATCGGGCGGTGGAGAGACGGTTTATGATGCAAAAAACCGGCATTCAAGCATTGCAACTACTGACTGGCAGGCCGCCATTGATGAACTTCAAATGGTTTGTCCAAATCTGGAATCAGTTTCATTGGTTGTCTCGTGGTTTGGAACCGACTTGCGTGCCAATGAGTGTCAGGTTTTGCCTGGCGTTACAACCAAGGCAGGCAGCGGATGGCAGGTGGCGGGCTACAAGCGGCATGAAGCGCATGTTGTATCAAGCGTGAATGAACGACCCGCATTTGGCGGCACACCGGATGATGCATCCGTCATTCGAGCGATTCAGGATTTGAAATCTCGAGGACTGAAAGCAGTCCTCTACCCGTTTATCATGATGGACATACCTGATGATAATAATTTACCCGGTTTGTCTGGTGAAAATAAACAGCCAGTGTATCCGTGGAGAGGCATGATTTCATGTTTTCCGCAACCAGGACATGCAGGCACATCTGACAAAACAAATGAGGCGAGAAATCAACTAAATGTTTTTTCTCAAGCCTACAATGAAATGATCCTTCATTATGCTGACCTGTGCAAGCAGGCAGGGGGTGTGGATGGTTTTCTCGTAGGGTCAGAGTTGCGTGGCCTTACCCGGGTGCGTGATGAATCCGGAGCCTTTCCATTTGTGGAAAATCTTATTCAATTGGCAAACCAGTGCAGCTCAATTCTGGGGTCTGAAACATTCATTACCTATGGTGCAGACTGGTCTGAATATTTTGGATATCAACCTCAAGATGAAACCGGTGATGTCTTGTTCAATCTGGATGAACTGTGGGCTGCCCCCTCAATCGACTTCATTGGAATTGATAATTACATGCCATTGTCGGATTGGCGCGATGAAGGCGATGCAGAAAACCCGAATGCATATTCTATTTATAGTCTGGATTATCTCAAATCCAATATAACAGCTCAAGAAGGCCATGAATGGTATTACGCCTCAGAAGCTGATCGAGTGAACTGTATCAGAACATTGATAACTGATGGGCAGGGAGAGCCCTGGATCTACCGTTACAAGGATTTGCAATCCTGGTGGTCGAACCCGCACTACAACCGGATAAACGGTATGCGTCAAACAACGGCAACGGCTTGGCAGCCAAAATCAAAACCCTTCATGTTTACAGAATTGGGATGCCCGGCAGTGGACAAGGGTACAAATCAGCCAAATGTCTTTTTTGATCCTAAATCGGATCAATCGAATTTGCCTTATTTTTCCTCTGGTGGTCGTGACGACCTTGTGCAGCGTCGATACCTTGAAGCGCATTATGAATTTTGGGCTAGGCCTGAAAACAATCCTTTGTCTGATCTATATCAGGGAAGAATGGTTCATCTGGAAAGTTTCACTCCATGGGCATGGGACGCAAGACCTTTCCCCTGGTTTCCATTGCAACTGGATACCTGGAGCGATGGTGAAAACTGGCATCTTGGTCACTGGCTAACGGGTCGTCTGGGCGGATGTTCCCTTGATGACCTGATCAGGCAAATTCTACAGGACTTTGGGCATGATACCGCAAAGATAAACGTGGATGGCGTTATCGATGGCTATCTCATACCAGGCCAAACATCTGCGCGTGCTGCTTTGGAACCCTTGTTGGCACTGCATAATATTCAGGTCTTTGAAGAAAATGGCGATATTATTATGCAGGATCAGGCTTATGCTGATCAGATTTTAATTGATCAAGCCAATCTTGTTCAGGAAGAGGGAGAAGCTGAACTTGTTTTCAAGCGCGGCAACGAGCTGGAATTGCCGGGTGAAGCAGTAATCAATCATGGCTCGGTTTTTGGTGACTATGAGGAAACAGCTACCAAATCCAGACGACTGGAAGGCATGAGCGATCGACAAATCAGCTTGCAATCCCCTGTCATAATGCCCGATACAACAGCTCTTAAACTGGCAGATATGCAATTGCGTGAAGGTTGGGTTGGAAGAGAAGAGGCAACTCTATCAATTCCGATCGGGAATATTGCGCTTGCAAATGGAGATGTCATTCAAATTGGTGAAAATTCATCAAGAAAATGGCTTGTAAATCAGGTTGAGCGCCATTTCGCTCAAACGGTGTCATTGTCATCGATTGTAAACTTGCCAAACCTTGCTGCTGTGAATGTCACTGAAAACCGTGCCAGCATACTTCCAAGACTATTTGGAAAACCGGATATTATACTGCTGGACTTGCCACTGTTAAGGGCTGGCAATGAAAACAAGTCCATGCTTCATGTAGCTATCAATGCTGAACCGTGGGCAGGGAGCTATAACCTTTATTCCTCCGCAGAACAGGAAGCTTTTACGAGAAGGAGCACAATTACCAATCGCGCTACGCTTGGCAGGCTTGGCAGTGGCCTTGCCGGCAGATTTGAAGGCAGGTGGGATTATCAAAATCATATCACCGTCGAATTGGGTAATGGCGCGTTTGAAAGTGCAACCCGGACATCAGTACTGAATGGAGCCAATGCGCTGGCAATACAATCCTTGAACGGAAGTTATGAGATCGTACAGTTCTCTCATACCCAATTACAAGCTGATGGGAAATGGAAACTTTCGCAATTGCTTAGAGGTCAGATGGGTACAAACCTGGAAGCCATTGCAGGAGCCCAGAAAGGTGCAAGGGTTATTGTGCTGAATGAAGCTTTGAATGAGCTTGAATTGTCTGACAGTGAAGTCGGACTTGAATTGAATTGGAGGGCAGGGCCATCGCGCGATAATCCTGCAGAGGATTCTCATCAACATTTGCAGTTCGAATATTCAGCTCGAAGCAAGAAAATGCTTTCTCCGGCTCATCTAAAAGCAACGCAAATGAATGGACGAGATTACAAGATAAGCTGGGTAAGGCGCGGCAGGATTAATTCAGATACCTGGGCTGGCGCCGATATTCCCCTGGATGCAGCAAGCGAACTTTATGAAGTGCAGGTTTGGGATGAAGACAATAACCTACAAAGAAGAATTCAAACGCCCTATTCTCGGCTCGAGTACACAATGGCAATGCAGCAAGAAGACGGCATTGCCATTGGTGAATCACTCAGGGTGCTCGTTTCACAGCTGAACGATACTGGCGAACCCGGTTTACCGGCAAAGCTTACCATCCATCATACATGATATTAAAAAAG
>CALDZZ010000058.1 GCA_937944075.1 uncultured Rhizobiaceae group bacterium | reverse complement strand
ATGCGATCTTTTTCTGCCAGGGTGAGATAGGTTTTAAGCCCTTCTATCTCATCCATCTTCTGGCGACCCAGTTGAGTTGGCGCGCCGAGCAGGAAGAAGAAAAGAACATTGAGCACAACTATGCCCACGATAGTGATGAGTGGCCAAGGCGCAGATGAAAAAGCATCGATCAATTGAGGCAGCATCCCGATACCAAGTATAAGAAAAAGAAAAATAAATAATCCTGCAAATATCAAATTCAGAATTTTGCCAAACATATTTCTTGCACTGGAAACATGCTTGGCCAAGTTAATTACAAAAACTGAAATCATAAATGTAATAATAGCTCCACCGAATATAAAAGCCCAAAACTCTTCTGAAGTAGACCCAACAACCAAGGTCATGATAACTGCAAAAACGGACAAACAAATTCCTGAGATTACAGCTAAAAAGTTTTCTTTATAAAACTTATTACGGTGTTCCTTTTCCATGGCAGAAGAAAATTTTTGCTGCAGTTTTTTTACAGATGCTCCATGATTGACAGAGACTATTAACTCTTCCGAACCTGTTGATTTGATATGGTCAAAAATTACTTTTTCGCCAACTGGCAGTTCTCCCGGGTAAAGCATGCCTGCTTCCTTGGTTTGGATTGCAAGGATACCATTATCATTGTCTAACGTTACTTCGCCCTTCACTGCCAAACTTAAAACAGCAGAGGCAATCGCATCAAAACCTTTTCCAGCCAGTCCCTTTTTGTCGATGTAGTTTACCAATGCTGGAGATAGATCTTTCGGTACGTCCCAGCGCGGGACGATCACACCTTTGGGTAAGTCTCGCCCTACTCGCCACCATGCAAGAAAATAAAATAAGCTTACGACGATAATGGCCAAGATACCCATAATCATGGAACCGTAGTCTTGCCACCACCACTTATTGATCTGTGCCTGACTTGGCGGGTCGATGACGCCTTTATCTACTTTGGCCAGTACCGTCATGCCTTCGCGAGGATTTAGCGTTCTTGTATTGCGGTACTTGATGACGCGTTTGCCTGCAATCTTGCCTATCGTAGCGTCTTTACCCTTGGCGCCTAGTTTTCCTGTAAATACGTCCCAATCCGTAGCAGAAGCCCCATCTGGCAATACAATTTGCGCCAGAACTGTTTCTATCGGGAAATCCCAAAAATTACCTGTGGCATTCCAATAAACCTCATCATGGTTTTCGAAATACCGCATTTGGCCATCTGTTTTATAGGTGATTGTGTAAGTGTAAATTCCTTCGGGCAGAAAATAATCTTTGTTTCCTATATAAATACGTATGCCATTGCTTCGCTTCTCGATACGGGTGTTTTCAATTTTGTCATCGCGCTTCACAGATATCAGATCAAAATCAACCTTCCGCCGTTTGCCGTTAGCATCTTCGTTATAGAGCGGGAAATCCCGATAAATCCCACGCTTGATCTTTCGCCCCTCAGCTTTGACAACGATGGTTTCAGTGACCGTAAAACTACCATCCTTAGCAACCTGAACCAGACTGTCAAAGCGCTTGATTACTTCCGCAGCCGTTACTGCTGATATCGCAAGAGCACAAAAAAACACTGCACTTACAAAGCTTAAGCACAGTGTCTTGAAGAAATGATTCATTTGATTAGTTCCCAAAGTCCACTTCTGGGACTGCGCGGTCTGCATCGTTTTCAATTTCGAAATAGTCAGCCTGATGAAATTTGAAGGTATTGGCAACCATGTTGGAGGGAAAGCTTTCAACCTGCACATTAAGGTCTCTCGCAGCACCGTTATAGTACCGTCTTGCCATTTGTATTTCTGTTTCCATTTCCTCGAGCGAATTTTGCAAGTCCCTGAAATTATCATTCGCTTTCAGATCCGGATAGGCTTCTGCGACTGCAAAGAGTTTACCCAACGCCTGACTTAGCATGCCCTCTGCTACTGCCCTACCCGCTACGTCCCCTGATGGCACGCCTTGCGCTCTCGTTCGCATTTCGGTGACTTCAGCCAGTGTGTCTTTTTCATGAGACGCATAGCCTTTGACCGTTTCGATCAGGTTAGGGATCAGGTCAGCCCTTCGCTTGAGCTGGACATCAATACCACTCCATGCCTCACGAACCATTTGACGGGCTTTTACAAGGCCATTGTAAATGACAACTGCATAGACGGCGATAGCGATTAAAATGATGATTGCAATATAATCCAAAATGCTTCTCCCAAGACTCAATGGTCAAAGCATATTAAATATCATGCCCAACAACAAGCTGGCTTGTTTATCGCGGCTGAAAAAGAAGAACCTCGAACCCTCAGACGACTCCGAAAGGAGTATCATCGTCGAAAGAGTCTTTTCCTGTGAGAAGTTTCAAAATCAGCGACCCGAGGGTTTTGTCGGAAGGAATATCAGAAATCATTTTTCTTGCAGTCAAAATGTCTGTCCAGCTTTCTGTGTTCACACGTTTCTGAATCATCTTGAAAGACATTGACCAGTTTTGAAAATTGCGCTGATGAATTTCACCTGTATGAAGAACAAAACTGTCTATATGGCGATTGTCTTGCTTGATCCGGTCGTATGTTTTGTCAATCGCAGATTTTTCACCTTCGAGTATCTGACAAAATGTACTGCCGTCGAAAACCAGTAAACCGGTGATGTTGTTTCTGTCATTGTTAGTGCGGGAGACTGCGAGTATTTCCTCAAGCCTATCTCGTGTGATGCTAGCCCCTGCTCTACTTGTATAAACAAGTTCATGCAGCATTCGTTGTCTCCAACTTTATACGTCCAAATTTATTTACACTTTACATGATTCAAAAACTGAAACAAGTGTAACTAACCAGCAAGTACACAGCTGAGTAGATTGAACATAAAAATCAAAAACGTTGCAGCGCCTTAGCGATAAGCCTGTCTTAAAAAGCGTTCTACGGCTCTGGTGACTTCTGCGCTTGTGCCTATACCACGTGCGATAGAGCCGTGAGAGTATCTGCGGCCATCAAATAAAGTAACCCTGGCACCCTTTGCCTTCAAATCAGCTCCAAAGCCGTTAGCCAATATTTTTCTGCGCTCATAATTGGAACCGGAATACATGATCATATGGGGTGGTAGGCCACCTCTTGGACCTTTTCTCACGTAGGTTACTGGTGACCAACGGATCCAGTTTTTTGGATTATATCCGAATGCCGCTGCATAAACCCGTGGAAGACTCCCTCTCATGCCGCCATAGGCAACCATGTCATAGGCCTGAACATCATTGGCGATGACCCCGCGCAATGCACCACCAACGCGTTTTGCTGCAATCAGCGAAACCAGATGAGACCCGGCTGAATGCCCCATTATAACAATCTTGCGCCTGTCTCCGCCGTAGCGCCCAATATTTTTTCTGACCCAATTGATGGAACGCACAATATCGTTTACCTGACCATCAATATTTGTGCGTGGCACCGGGCGATAATCTACAGAAACAAGCATGTACCCACGACGGGTGGCAAATGTATCCAGATTGTAGATTTTATCACGACTTCCCTTTATCCAACCGCCACCATGGACATAAAGAAGAACCGGTGCCTTTTTGCCAGGTCTGAACAGCCCGCGCGACTTGACATTGATAGGCGCGTGTATATCAACCCTGAGACCCCCACCGACAGAAACACCCTTGGTGACAATTCTTGTTGGTTTCTGAACAGATGAATTCGAAGTTTGAGCAAAGCTTGAAGTCAGTGCAAAGACGGAAAGCACGGTGAGCGAAACGAAGAGCGCTGCAATGCATTTAATGATTCTGTTGATCATGAATTTCACCTGTTATTGCGTTGTGGCAAGTTAAACACCAAAACAAACACTTATGACAAGACAGTATACGTAAATTTGAACAGCTGGAAGTCATTCACATTACGTTGAATTTGAATAATGCCATTGTTACCATAATTATAGACAGAATGAATGCTAGAAATTCATGATCTACACACCTTCTCGGGAATTTTCATTTATGTGCTTTATCAAAAACCAGACCCTCGCTGCCCTGCTTGTTGTTATATCCTTGCTACTTGTCCCTGCTGCCTCACATGCATTTGATGAACAGCTTGCGCTGAAACAATTTCAGAGTTACGCGCGCGACAAGAATATCGTTTTCACCTTTAGCGCTACGGAAAGAACAGGCGACAACTCACTCATCATTAAAAATGCTGATTACTATGATGAGAAGTTAGACCTTAGACAGAAGGCTGAAAGTGTAAAGCTTGGCAACATTACCCAAAATTCGGATGGTGGTCTTCAGTATGAAAGCATTGAAGTTCTAAACTATAGCCAAACCTCCCAGCTTGCCAACGAGACTGTAATAGCAACCATAGAGCGCATTATAACGAATGGGTTGAAGTTTGATGGTACTAGCAACAATGCAAATGCATTTTGGCCTACCAGCACTTCCAGGGCAGAATTGTCAAACCTTGAGATGAGCATCGATCAAAATGGTCGCAAAGGTAAAGTTTATGTCCCCTCCATTACGATGGAGAATGTTAATCAAATAGGCACTCGGCACATCTTTGCAAAGTCAGTATCAATTGCTCCTTCAATAGGCACGTTAGATACCACTAACAAGCCTGCCCAATTCAGTCTGGGTGCAATTCAGTTGAATGATACGGAATTTTTTGGCATCAAAGGCCTTGATATAGGGCTTGTAAATGTTGCGACGTTTACCTCATCGCTTGAATTAAAGAATTCGAAAACCCTTGATATGAAATTTGAAGGGTTTTCAATTGAAAACTTCTTCTCGGCTGATCTTGGGTTTGAAGGTAGCAAACTCGTTTCTGACAAGGATTCAACCGTTATCTTAAAACCTTTTAGTCTTTCTCTGGACAATCAGGAGTTTGCGGGCTGGATAAATGGCAAGGGAACTACAATAAACAATAAGACTGATAATACAGTAGCAACCAAATTTGATATCAACGGCCTTTATCTTGACCTTCAGAAAATAGAAACAGCGGGTATCAATCCCCAAACTCTTGAAACCTTGAAAGCACTGGAGCTTCTCAATCCTGAGGGAAATCTAAGGCTTAGTGTTCTTTGGAACCGTGAAACCGGACTTCTCGATATCAATAATTATGAGCTTGAGGTCGAAGGCGATGCAACTGTCAAAATGTCATTGCGCATAACAGGGTATACGGAGGAAATTGCAAATAGTGTTTCAAGAACAGCCAATCAGATTAATACCGAAAAAGACCCACAGAAACGTCAGGCATTAGGATTACAGCTTCTTGCATCCCTTGCAGGGCTTAAGGTTGAAAGACTTGAACTGGCTCTTGCCGATAATTCCCTGCTCGACCGTGTTGTCAACTATCAGGCTGGAAAGCTCAAGCAGGAACCTGATCGCATCAAGGGTATCGTCGGCCCAATGACTGGTATTGTTTTGGCACCTTACCAGGTTCCGGAGCTCGCTGACCAGACTAGTGCGGCCCTTGGCACTTTCATGCAAGGCAACAAGACCTTGCGTATTATTTCAGAACCGGAAAGCGGCCTTGCACTTACAGAAATACTGGCTCTTATATCCGGAGCACGTGCAGGACGTGTGTCGACAGCAGAGTTGGTTGAGCGTTTCAATCTAAGAATACTTGCCGAGTAACAAAAAAGCCTGGTGTAGCAGTTGCACCAGGCTTTCTAGTTCTGGAGTTATCCTTGAAGAACGGGTTGAGATGTACCCGACCAATCCATCTTGCGTGTTGCAAACATGGTTGCTGCTATCGCAATAAAGGCAATTAGTGAGCCGGCGAGCAGTGCATAGGTCTCTTCGTTCAAGGTCAGATAAAGGATCAGATAGGTGGTTGCCAAAACACCACCAACGACCAAACTGCCATTTTTACTGGCAAGTGCATCCCCGATATACCAGGCAATCAGCAAGGTGGTTGCAGATGCGGCACCCAAATAAGCCATGAGGAATCCCACTTGCTCCGCCAATGCAAGTAACAGGATATAGAAAATCACCATGGCAAGTCCCGTAAGTACATACTGGATAAAGTGCAGCGATTTCTTGCTCGAAAATTCCAGTACAAAAACAGCCAGGAAAACGAGTGAGAAAACCCCAATGGCATATTTCAAGCTGCGTGAAGTGACCTGATAGAAACTCAACGGCTCAACAAAGTTTACGCCAAGGAGTGAGCTTGCAGGCGGCAGACTTGCTTCCAGATAAATTCCCTCAATTCCACGCGCCAGGTTTGGAACCGTCCAGGTCGCATCAAAACCATCCCTGGTTATGGTGCGTTTCTCAGGCAGGAATTTTCCATCAAATCCCGGATGCGGCCAATTCGACTTCATCTCCAGTCTGGTCGTTTTTCCTGCCGGTGTGAATGATATTTTCCTTGCACCATTAAGTGCCATCGCAATATCGAAATCGAAACCGTTTTTGATTTCATTTTCGGAGAGAGGTACATGAACACCGCGCTGACTCGGCAAGCGTTTTGAGCCGATTTTTGTCACACTGGCGTGTTTGAGACCTGGCAAAAACTGCTTTGCAGGTTTGTCTCCAATATGAAGCGTCATGTCTGAACGAAATCCTGAAGGGTCGGATACACCAAGTATAAGGTAGGCCTTATCCAAATCAGGAATTCCACCTTCAGACTTGATTACTTCCAGATATGATTTTGGAAATTTTCCCTTGAACCTGCTTTCAAGATGATAAAGCTGAGTTTTGTAAATGGACCTTCGACGTTCCTCAACATCAATCGTTCCGTCCACATTCAAACTTTCAGGCGAAACGACGATATGGTGGTTGGTAAACCTCTTTTCGACTTTCGTACCCTCGTAGTTGCTTACATTCAAATTAACCTGTTTCTCATAAGGCACCACCAGATAGGGACCGTTGATAACTTGCGGGGTTCCCCAGCCTTGGGATATTTCATTGGCAACAGTTCGAGACCTTCCTGCCCTCTCCTCTACGATACCCCAAACCATTAAGGTCGGAATCATCAATGCAAAAATAATGATACCCAAGAGTACAAACTTTGCACCCGGACTTGCCATCGTAGCAGAAAATCCCTTGTAGACTGACACGGAAGCTTTTGCAGGTTCAGCCCCTTTTATTCTGGCAGTCTCGGAGTTTTGTTGTTCACTTTGAGAAGTCATGTCTTTTCCTTTCCCTTGAAGACAAAAACCTGTCTCTCTGCAAACGCTCTTAGACAGGTTGTTTTCAAGGGATAGAAAGTTTGATTGGACGAATATCTCAATCAAAGTGCAGTCTTTGTGCAATTACTTGCAAATATACTGCAGACAGACTTTTTGGCGGTTTGGTTAGTCTTCCTTTTTGGGCATGAGGCGTATACCAAGCTCTGAAAGCTGGTTGGCATCAACCCCACCTGGCGCACCCATCAAGAGGTCAACAGCTTGTTGGTTCATCGGGAACATCGTAATTTCACGAAGGTTCTTGGCGCCACAAAGCAACATGACCACACGATCTACCCCTGCAGCCATCCCACCATGAGGCGGTGCTCCATACTGGAATGCACGATACAATCCGCCAAATCTCTCCTCAACTGTTTCACGAGAAAGACCTGCGCCCTCAAATGCTTTTACCATTGTGTCAGGCAAGTGATTACGGATCCCCCCTGAAGCGATTTCATAACCGTTACATACGAGATCATACTGATAGGCTTTCAGTGCCAGCTTTTTTTCGTCTGTATCGGCGGCTTCCAGTGCTTCCATGCCACCTTGAGGCATGGAGAACGGGTTATGCGCAAACTCAACCTTTTTGTTTTCTTCGTCCCACTCGTAAAACGGGAAATCAACAATCCAGCAGAGTTCAAAACGGTCTTCATCAATCAGACCATTGTCTTCAGCGGCCTTGTTTCTTGCGTCGCCTGCAAAGGAGGCAAACTTGGCCGGGTCGCCGGCTGCAAAAAATACTGCATCACCAAGCTCAAGCCCAAGCTGTTGACGCAGAGCTTCTGCACGTTCTTCACCAATGTTTTTTGCAATAGGCCCTGCAGCTTCAAACTTTCCTTCTAGTTCACGCCAGAAAATATACCCCATGCCGGGTTGTCCATTTTGCTGCGCCCATGAGTTCATGCGGTCACATGCCTTTCGGCTTCCAGCGCCCTTGGCAGGAATTGCCCATACCTGGTTTTTTTCATCTGCATCCAGGATGCCTGCAAAAACCTTGAAGCCAGAACCCCGAAAATGCTCGGAAACATCCTGCATCTCAATCGGATTGCGTAGGTCAGGTTTGTCTGAACCATATTTGCGAATGGATTCATCATAAGGAATGCGGCGGAAAGTATCTGTTACCGGTTTGCCTTCGGCGAAGTCTTCAAAGATACTTCGCATCACTGGTTCCATGGTTCCCAGAATATCATCCTGTTCGACAAAACTCATTTCAAGATCGAGTTGATAAAACTCACCAGGCAGACGGTCCGCTCGCGGATCTTCATCGCGGAAACATGGGGCAATCTGAAAATAAGTGTCGAAGCCCGACATCATGATCAACTGCTTATATTGTTGTGGCGCCTGTGGGAGCGCATAAAATTCGCCATTATGAATGCGACTTGGCACAAGGAAATCACGCGCACCTTCTGGAGAGGATGCTGTAAGAATTGGTGTTGAAAATTCGTTGAACCCAGCCTGTGACATGCGCTCGCGCATCTTGGCAATGATTTGCGTGCGAAGCATAATATTCTTGTGCAAGGTCTCGCGACGCAAATCAAGGAAACGATATGTAAGTCGAATGTCTTCAGGATAATCCGGCTCATCGAAAACAGGAAGCGGCAGCTCAGAGGCCTTTGAAAGGATTTCAATATCACGTGCAAAAACTTCAATCTCACCGGTTGGCAGTTTCGGATTAATCGCCTCTGCGTCACGCGCCTTGACTTCACCATCAATTCGGATGACCCATTCACCACGCACCATTTCAGCTATGTTGAAAGCAGGTGAATCCGGATCCGCTACAACTTGCGTCATGCCATAATGATCGCGCAAATCAATAAACAATACACCGCCGTGATCTCTTACGCGGTGCACCCAGCCAGATAGACGGATTGTATTTCCCACATCCGATTTCCGAAGACCTTCACAAGTATGGCTGCGGTATCGTTCGCTAAGATTAGTCATGATATTTCCTGAAATTTTATTCGTCTCAAATATAACAAATGAGTCTTTATATTCTTGTTGCGCGACAAACACATTTAAGGGGGCATTTGTCAAGGTTTTTGGAAAATGAAAGAACCGTCAAATCGCAATAAAATTTTCCGCAAGACAAGCATGCCTTCATTGTTTATATAGGTGCGATGAAAATTATCCGTGATACCGAGACCCTGAAACAGGCCTGCAATCAATGTGCCAAGCATTCCTTTTGCACTGTTGATACGGAGTTCCTTCGAGAGAGCACATTCTGGCCAATCCTTTGTCTTGTTCAAATGGCGTGTCCTGAGGATGAGTGGATCCTTGATGTTCAGGCAGAAGGTATAGACCTTGCACCTTTCTTTGAGCTTATGGCCAACAAGGACGTGGTCAAGGTTTTTCACGCTGCAAGACAAGACGTGGAAATTGTCTATAACCTTGCAGGAATTATCCCCTCTCCGATTTTCGATACACAGGTTGCTGCAATGGTATGCGGATATGGCGACAGCATATCCTATGATCAACTCGTCAAACGAATTACCGGTGTTACTCTGGACAAATCCTCACGCTTCACCGACTGGTCAAAACGTCCGCTTTCTGAGAAGCAGCTAGTTTACGCCCTTGCAGATGTTACCCATTTGAGAGATGTCTACACGGCATTAAATGCAAGCCTCAAGGAGCAGGACCGTGCTCACTGGGTTTCTGAGGAAATGGAAATTCTGACTTCTCCTGAAACCTACGACATGCCACCGGAGAACGCATGGAAACGTATGAAAATGCGGGCCCGCAAACCAAGGGAACTTGCGCTTTTAAAACGTGTAGCACAATGGCGTGAAGAAACGGCTAGAGCCAATAACATTCCACGCGGGCGTGTTATTCGCGATGATGCAATATACGATATCTGCACGCGGGCTCCCACTACCTTGCAAAAACTTTCCGAACTTCGAAGCCTTTCAAGAGGGTTTGATAAAAACCGTTATGGTAATGAACTTTTGAAAGTCATTACAGAAGTCAAAAACATCCCGGATTCAGAGCACCCCGGCATTCCACGCCCCAAACAAACACCCGAAGGATGTCAGGCCGCAACCGAGATGTTGAAGGTCTTGCTGAAGGTCACGACAGAAAAACATGGTGTCGCTGCCAAAATCATAGCCACGGTTGATGATCTGGAAAAAATCGCGGCTGACGACAAAGCTGACGTCCCGGCGCTGAAAGGCTGGCGAAAGGAACTGTTTGGAAACAAGGCGCTCGATTTGAAAAACGGGCGCATCGCGCTTGGCTATAAGGACAAGTCAGTTCAAATTATTGATACCACTTCCTGAACTTATTTATTTATTACAAGAGCGGACCAAGCGGCCTTACCCCTTCATGGCAAGCAACTTGTTCCACAAAGCATCCTCAACCTCGACAGGGTCGGCATCAAGCTTGTTTCGACCAGGCAATCTGGCGCCTTCTTCCTGATCTATGGCTTCGGCAATTGCCTGCATTCTGTCAAAAAACTCGTTGGACGATGATGGGTCTATGAGAATATAAAATTGACCAAGGTCATGGGGTGGTCCTTCAGCAACAAGCAGGGGCTTTACATCTTTCGATAACGTACCGCCCGTCATTCCGGCAGCAAGTATCTCCGACATCAAGCCAAACCCCCAGCCCTTGTATCCACCTGAAGAAACAAGTGAGCCTTTAAGGGCTTCTTCCGGATTTGTAGTTGGCTTTCCATCTGCATCAACCGCCCAGCCTAATGGAATTTCTTCACCTGCAGCCTTTGCCATCTTGATTTTACCCAATGCAACCGCAGAAGTGGATTGGTCAAACTGCATTGCAAGACCGCCCTCTCCATCCGGCACAGAAAAGGCTATCGGGTTTGTGCCAATAGTACGCTTCTTGCCACCGGGGGGCGCTACAATTGGAGAAGCATTAGTCAGGCCTATTGCAATCATGCCCTTGCGAGCAATCTGCTCTGTGAAAAAACCAAGAGATGTACAGGTATGAGAATGACAAATGGCCAGTTGAGCCATGCCATTTTCCCTGGCCGCACTGACTGCCTCATCCAGGCCCTTTGAAAATGCCGGCTGGGCAAAGCCCATCTTGGCATCAACCTTGACCACAGCAGGCTTTGGCCTGCTGACAACAGGCTGCACCTTGCCATTAACACGGCCACTTTCCAGTTGAATGCAATAGCTTTCCACATAGAATAAACCACAAATCTTGTTGCCAATGGCTTCCGCTTTTCTAACTGCTCTTGAAACTTCTTGAGCAATCCAATTATCAGCTCCATGCTTTACCAGCAGATCATGAGTGAGCGTTTCAATTTCATTTAAAGATGCCTGCATGGGAACTCCGGATGTGATGTTTGTGACCGTATATTGAAGCTAATTCAAAAGCTGACAAGGCCTATTTTCAAAAATTAAAGACTATACAAAACCAATCGTGATTTCCTCACCAATCTCACGGCTTAAATGGGAAAGGCGATTTTCAGGTTTTTCACCTACCAAGGCTTCAAGTGCCTTTGGTATTTCAAAAACCAGATTGCCATAGGCAGTACGCACCAGCTTCAGGTTAGGAATGATCTCTTCACTGCCTGCTGAAAAAATATAGAGCACTCTGAAAAATGCAGCTTGCAGGCGCGCCTTTTTGGCAGTCTCTTCTGTTGCTAGTCTTGTATATTGAGGGGGCTGTTGTTTTGAACCCAGGCCCTGATATCGGTGAAAGTTGACGATCGCCAGATACGCACGGCCTTCATGACTGATTGAATTAAAGCCTGCGTTGTTGATTATTCCAAGCGATTGCTCTGCCCTGAAATCTGAACTCGACCGCCATGAAACATCTGCAAGATTGCAGGCAGCCTGACGCCATCTCTTTTCCTGTCTGTTTTCATCAATTCCAATGCTGGAAAATGCCTTTCCTGTCCAGTCGGCCATTTCAATACTGAGTTGAGGTGATCGCGACCGCAAAATGGCCAGCTCTCCAGTTGCTTCCAGAAGGGCGTCCTGTTTTTGCATCTTCTCTTCCAGCAGGGAATACAAATAACCTTCACGCAAACCCGTAGCAGACATTTTGACTTCTTTGGCCTTGAGGTGTTCCAAAACAGCAATCATTGAGATTGCCCCATAGGGAAGAAGATTTTGACGATTTTTTGAGATTTCCTCAATGCCCTTGAGTTCATCAGTCTTGCCCTTTGCAACACGTTTGCAAAACTCAATATAATCTTTAGCCTTGACGGTGTAATCATGCACCACATCAAGCGGGTAATCATTTGCAAACATGTGCAATCTTGCAAGATTTCGCCAGGTTCCCCCAATTGCATAAAAGCATCTGCTCTTGCCTGGCCATTTAATCTTGATGTCCTGCAATTCCTTGCGAGCAATTTTTTCAGCTTTATCAAGATCGCTACCAGAGCTTTCCAGAAGTCTCAAACCACCAAGGGGTGAAGTTGTTGCCTGTTGCTTGTCTGCATCAGTTGAAATCAACTCCATCGAACCACCGCCGAGGTCGCCTACTATACCATCAGGTTTGTCAAAACCGCTGACTGCTCCAAGGCAGGCGTAATACGCTTCCATTTGGCCAGACAGCAGTTTTACACTGGACTGCGTAATGGCCTCAACCTCATCGATGAACTTGGCACCATTGTCAGCCTCTCTTGCAGCTGCTGTTGCAAGTACGTGCAATTCGCCGACTTCGGTTTGGGTACACAATTGACTAAATCGCCTGATGGACGTCAATGCCCGTTGCCGCGCAACTTTGTCCAGCTTACCCGTTTCGGCCAAGCCCTGCCCCAAACCACAAAGAACCTTCTCATTGAACAGAACGGATGGAGAGCGGCTCAAACCTTCATAGATAACGAGGCGAACCGAGTTTGAACCTATATCGATGATAGCAACCGGCTCACGTTCACGCAGCCTGCCCTGTGCTTCCAGATTTGACTGAACAGACTTTTTCTTACGTGTCAAAAGTGCGCTGATCGACAAACCTTTTCGGTGCGTCATTCTTAAGAGCCTCCCCCCGTCCTGACAGGCTTGGGTTAGTCATGAAGTATGTCTGACAATTAAACGATTCGCCATCCAGGTTTGTGGATAATCTCCTGGATGTGCCATCCGGCATGATTTCCCAGCTGAGCGCAGTATCGTTTAAATTGGCAACCATGATCTGATCCAGCAATTGCTTGTGCACGGTATCATTTTCAATACGGACCATGGTTTCCACCCGCCTGTTGAGATTACGTGGCATCATGTCTGCTGACCCCATGTAGACGATCGCTTCCGGAGAAGGCAGTTCCCTTCCGTTACCAAAACAAAGGATACGACTGTGTTCAAGAAAACGGCCGATAACAGATTTCACCTGAATGTTCTCAGACATGCCG
Source organism: uncultured Rhizobiaceae group bacterium (assembly GCA_937944075.1). Taxonomy (GTDB): domain Bacteria; phylum Pseudomonadota; class Alphaproteobacteria; order Rhizobiales; family Rhizobiaceae; genus JAALLB01. The sequence continues at coordinate 9,227 of CALDZZ010000058.1, read as the reverse complement.
AATACATTCGGGCGCAAGCAACATATGCCTCTTACAATCAGTCTGATCTTGACCCCTGCATGGCTTGCCCTGTACAGCGCATCAATGATCTGAGGATCCACCAAAGAGTTCATCTTGCCCCATACATGCGCTTCGCGACCTGCCTTGGCGTGTTCAATTTCGTCATTTATATGGTTCAGGATCGTTTTTCTCAAGGTAACTGGAGAAACTGCCAGGGTTTTCAGATTGCCAGGCCGGGCATATCCTGTTGTATAATTGAAAACGCGCGTTACATCCCGTGCAATTTTCGGATTGGTTGTGAAATAGGATAAGTCTGTATAGAGTCGTGCTGTTACCGGATGATAATTCCCTGTTCCGATATGAACATAATTCCTGATCTTGCCCTCTTCCCGCCTGACAACAAGGCTGAGTTTTGAGTGTGTTTTCCAATCAGCAAACCCGAAGACCACCTGTACACCAGCACGTTCAAGATCCCTTGCCCATTTGATATTTGCCTCTTCATCAAACCTAGCCCGCAGTTCGACAATCGCCACAACTGATTTGCCTGCTTCTGCAGCTTCAATGAGCGCTGCAACTATCGGCGAATTGTTGGAAGTGCGATACAGCATTTGCTTGATGGCAATGACTTCCGGGTCACGAGCTGCCTGTCTGATAAACTGCACGACGACATCAAAGGATTCATATGGATGGTGAACCAGAATGTCCTTTTGACGAATGGCTGCAAAGCAGTCTCCGTTATGTTCTCTTACCCGCTCGGGAAAGCGTGCAACAAAAGGACTGAATTTCAACTCAGGCCTGTTCAACCTGTTAATCTGACCCAGGTTATTTAAAACAAACAAATTGCCGACACTGGCAATGCTGTCATCATCAAGATCAAGTTCTGATGCAATGAAGCCGCCAAGATGTTGAGGCATTTTCTTGTCTGTCTCCATGCGAACGACCCTCCCCCTTCTTCTGCGCTTCAGAGCACTTTCGAACGTTAGAACCAAATCTTCAGCTTCTTCCTCAACTTCAAGATCACTATCCCTTATAATGCGGAAGGTGCCATAATTAATTGCCTTGTAATTTGGAAAGAGCTTGTTCACGTTCAGGAAGATCAGATTTTCAAGACTGATGAAACGTGTTTCCGACTGTCTCTTCGTAGGCAGTTCAATGAACCCGTCTAGCGCAGCAGGTATCCTGACAAAGGCTTTCATGGCATGTTTTTCAGTTTCTTTTTCCAGCTCAAAGATCATTGCATGACCAAGATTTGAGATAAAGGGAAACGGATGCGTGAGATCCATGGACAAGGGTGTCAGAACCGGGAAAACGTGATTGTCAAAATGATTTTCAAGCCATGCCAGTTCTGCCTCATCCAGTTCGCCTGGGCTTAATATCTGAAACCCTATTTCATGCAGTTCCTGTTGCAAATCCAGCCAATAGGACTGTTGATCAGATTGCAATTCCCCGATAGTCGCATGAACCGCTTCAAGTTGCTCTTCAACGCTCATGCCATCATCCGAACGATTTTCTACATTACGGGATTTTTGGGCATTAAGGCCAGCAACCCTGACCATCAGGAACTCATCGAGATTGCTTGCAGATATCGACAAAAACTTTACCCGCTCCAGCAAGGGATTGTTTTCGTTCCTGACTTCTTCCAGCACACGGCGATTAAATTCCAGCCAGGACAATTCACGATTCACAAAGCGGGACGGATCCCTGAAGACCTCTTCAAAGTCTGGCGTGTTCAGGTCAGCCAATATGCCGCCTGTTAAAGATTCCGGTTGTTCCCACATGACTTAATTTTAGCATGAAAACAGTATTTTGGTGTAAGGGATTTTTTGACTAATATCGGACTTGGTTAATTCATTCCAAGCTGCTCCAATGCCTGTGCAGCAGTCGCTTTTGATATGCCGGACTTGCGCGAAAGTGCGGCGGCATCGATGGCTTCAACAAGCCTTCCAGCAGACTCCAGTGAGCGTTCCATTCTCAATACACAATAGTCTATGATTTTCTCATCGACAGTCAGTTGCCTGTCAGCAAATAATTTCACCATCACATGACGTAACAACAGGTCATCCGGCTCACTGAGTTCAAACACCTGAACTGCCTTTAGCCTGGATGACAGATCCGCAAGCTTCACATTCCATTCTATTGGCCAGTAGCGGCTGGTAAACAGGCAATAGCCTCCGCCCTGTTTCACCGCATTGAGAAAGTGAAACATTGCGGTTTCATCAATGACATTACTTCCGGCATCTTCAATCAGGAAATTGGCGCCTGTTCCAGCTTCTTCTACTAGCTGATCAATCTGTCCGGACAGTTCCCTGCAAAGATGACGACTGGCATTGGCATTCTCCGCCCAGACGCTAGCAATATGGGTTTTACCTGCCCCAATAGGCCCTGCCAGCACACTGACCTTGCCAGGCCAGTCTGGCCATCTGTCGATCATGGAAATCGCCATTTCATTGGCTTTGCTTTCAATCAGGTCTTCCCGTGAATGGGTGACCGGGACAGAAAGATCCATCGGTATCTGGGGATTGTCAGATGTCTTGTTACTCATGAACGCTTTGTTTTTAGAGGTTACTATCAGGCTTTTGACTTGTTCTTTGAAGCCGTACGCCTTGGATGTGATTTGCCCTTGTATAATTCACTTTCCAGGTAACGTCCAAGGCCAAATCGAATTACAACCCCAACTGCCGCGGCAGCCGGAACAGCAATTAGCATTCCTGTAAATCCAAAGAGCGTACCAAAGGCAAAGAGTGCAAACATCAACCAAACTGGATGAAGACCCACTTTTTCACCAACAAGCTTTGGTTGCAGGATATTTCCCTCCAGAAACTGGCCAAGAAAAAATGTTGCCGCACACATGGCAACCGGTATCCAATCAGGCCAGAATTGAACCAGTGCCACACCAACTGAAAGCAGGAAGCCGATGATTGATCCTACAAATGGTATGAATGAAATCAGACCTGCGAAGAGACCAATCAACAATCCGAAATTAAGCCCGATGATTGTAAGGCTCGCGCCGTAGAACAAGCCCAGTATCAAACAAACAGTCCCTTGCCCGCGCACAAAACCGGCAACAGCTGCATCAATGTCGGAAAAGATGCCTCGGATGGTATCACGATGATCATGAGGCAAAAGATTGTCCACACGCTCAATCATGTGGTCCCAATCATACAACAGATAAAAGGCGACGACTGGCGTAACCACAAGCAATGAAATGATATCAACAAGAGATTTTCCGGTTCCCCAAACCTTTTTCAGAACTGTGGAAACCCAGCCAGCACCTTCTCTCATCAATCCGTTGATATTCTCCTGAAGGGACTTTCCGTCAACGCCTATGCGATCGCGAAGCCATTCTATGTCAGTTGACGCTATCAATGCTTGCAATCTGCCAACAAGATCAGGCAGTCGATCAAGAAATCCGGCAATCTGATTTGCAAGAACGGGTACCAAAATCATCAGAAACAGAATAAAAACCAGAATAAAGGCAATCATGATAATGGAAGTTGCCATTATTCTGCTCAATCCCTTGCTCTCCAACCAGTCTGCAACAGGATCAAGAAAATAGGCGAGCACCATTCCGGCAATGAACGGCAGCAGTATGTCTGCAAAGACCCACATGAAGAGAATGAAGAATGCAAAGATGCCAAGCCAGAAAAAAACCTGTCTTCGCATGCGTAATCCAAAACTCTCGTCCATTGAGCACTCCCTAAAGCGAAACTTATGTGTTAGTTGTCTCGCAGATTCTTATCTAATGACACTAACCTTTTATCACTGTTATCAACTGCGGAGCAACGCGGCAATCATGTCTTCTTCAGATACCCCAACATCCAATGGTTTAAGTTATGCGCAGGCAGGTGTTGATATTGACGCCGGCAATGCACTGGTGGATGCAATCAAGCCTGCCGTCAAGTCTACGGCAAGAGCGGGTTCCAATCCGGATATTGGCGGATTTGGTGGCCTGTTTGATATCAAGGCAGCCGGTTTCAAGGACCCTGTACTGGTAGCAGCCAATGATGGTGTCGGGACAAAACTCAAAATCGCGATTGAGGCAGGCATTCATGGCACCGTCGGTGTTGATCTTGTGGCGATGTGTGTAAACGATTTGGTGGTTCAGGGCGCAGAGCCGCTTTTCTTTCTGGATTATCTTGCAACAGGCAAACTCGACGTCAATGAGGCCACAAGGGTTATTGAGGGAATTGCCGAAGGGTGCAGGCAGGCAGGCGCAGCATTGATCGGCGGTGAAACGGCCGAAATGCCTGGCATGTATCAAGACAAGGATTACGATCTGGCAGGGTTTTCTGTCGGAGCAGTCGAACGAGATGGTATTCTACCATCCAACAACATTGGTGAGGGTGATATCATCCTTGGCCTTGCCTCATCCGGCGTTCACTCGAATGGGTTTTCACTGGTCAGAAAAATCATAGAACTGGAAGGTCTAGACTGGTCATCAAAGGCGCCATTTGATCATAGCAAAACACTGGGCGAAGCGCTTCTTGAACCAACCCGGATTTATGTTAAACCGCTTTTGGCCGCAATCAGAGAAACTTCTGGTGTAAAGGCTTTGGCTCATATTACGGGTGGCGGATTTACAGAAAACATACCTCGCGTTTTGCCAAAGGGTATTGGCGCAAAACTTGATTTATCCAAGGTTTCGCCACCTGCTGTATTTGGATGGCTTTCAAGTGCCGGCAATATTGAACAATCCGAAATGTTGCGAACTTTTAATTGCGGCGTTGGAATGATTGTCATTACATCACCCGAGATGGCTGAAAAGGTAGAAAGTGTTCTATGCGAACATGGAGAACAAGTGTCGCGCCTGGGTCAGTTGATCAAGGATGATAATTGTGAAGTTCATTACGAAGGTGCCATATCTTGGTAAGTACCCCTCGCAAAAGACTTGCTGTTTTGATTTCTGGCCGCGGTTCCAATATGGAATCAATTCTGAAAGCGACACAAGATTCTGAATACCCCGCTGAAATCTGCCTGGTACTATCTGATAACAAAAATGCCATGGGACTGGAAACAGCTCGCGCTGCTAACATCGAAACGGCCGCTTTCGAGCGATCTGAGTTTGACACCCGCCACGATCATGAACTTGCCGTTCAAGACAAAATTAATGCGCAACAAGCTGATCTGATTTGCCTTGCCGGCTACATGCGAATTCTTTCAGGGGATTTTACTGATGCCTATGAAGGCAGGTTGATTAACATACACCCGAGTTTGTTACCCAAATACAAAGGGCTCAACACGCATCAGCGTGCTTTGGATGCAGGAGAAAATGAACACGGCTGCACTGTCCATCACGTTAACAGTGAAATGGATGGAGGCGAGATTATTGCCCAAGCCAGGGTTGCCGTATTAAAAGAAGATACGCCTGATACGTTAGCAGCGCGGGTTTTGGTGGAAGAACACAAATTATATCCATCCGTCATCGCAATGCTTGCAAAAAAGATGTAAAGTGCAAATAATCATCTGAATATTCAATTTTGGAAAATCCAATGAAAAAGCTTTTGGCCTCAGTTCTGTTTTTATCCCTGATAACGCCAGCCCATTCATTTTCTTTGAAATTAAAGAAAGAAGACCCGTTCCCGGCTTGTAGCTCGCCAGATGTTGTTGAGCGTATATTGAAACGTTTTAACAAAACTGAAGAAATATACTGGGAAAAGCGTAGACTTGTGCTGACTACTGTTAAAAACCGCCACATTCATAGTGAGAACCCTTTTAAGGAATCCCAAATCAACAGGCGCTATTGCCATGGTGATGCTGTTTTTGAAAATGGCAAAAAGCGCCGTATTCATTTTCTCATCGAAGAAGGTGCTGGTTTTGCAGGCTACACCTGGAATGTTGAATATTGTATCCACGGTCTGGACCCATGGAAATATCATGATAGCTATTGCAGGGTCCTCAGTCAGTAACCTTAGAATTTCACTTAATTTTCTAAAGTGCGCCTGAGATGTATTGCAATTGCATCGTCAGATCTTCTGCATGTTCAGAGCGCGGAATTACCAGATCATATTCAGTTTCATAATCAGCAGTTACTATGCCAAAGATCGGTGTTTCAACTACAGGCTTTCTCACATTTCGTGTAGGTACGACGATGTTTTCCAGTGTAATACTCGCAAGTTGAAAACTGGCCTCTTCATCCAGTTCATGTGAAGTGTCTGATTCAATGACAGAAGCTGTAATAATCGTACTGTCGCTCACGTTAACTTCTGGCTTTTCATTCTCAACCAATAGCACATCAGGCGCTTGCGGGAATGGTTTTTCAGGGACCAGACCATCAAATGGCCAAGCCTTTTCAAACTCTTTGATATTTAGTGTCGAAACATTCACATCTATGTTTGTTTCCGTACCAGGCACTCTATAAAGGCAACGCCTCTTATTGCAGTTTGGATGGGCCGAGAATTGCCACAACATGTATGTATCCCAGTTACCCATCGGAAATGCACCCCGGATATCCCCCTTGAAACGGGCATACCAAAGCTGCATTCGTGACAGTATTGGGAACTCCGCACGACGGGCTGCAATTCTTTTTGCGGTTTCGTGATTAGTATAAAGAACAGGGTATCGCCCTATCCGCTTGTAAATCTGTTTCGCAAAAATTTCAGCATCCGCAAATGAAATCCACTTCTTTGGATCATCATGCTCAATATCCAGGGCAATCAATTCATCTTTTTCAGGCTTTGCAAAATTCAGGAAATGGTTTGCCTGGGCTACCGGATTACCGGGGCGACCCAGATGATAAGCGCCCCATTTCAAACCCAGAGCCTTAGCCAGTGTTTTGCGCGTATGATAAAGCTGTTGTTTCATCCAGTAATTTTGAAAGGACTTTTTGCAAAGTTGGCGTTTGGTAGCATTGCCACCACAAGACCATGGGGATGGCAGACCATCGCTCGACTTGCCGATGAAGCCGCGGATTTGCTTGTTTTTGACCATTTTGTGCCAGTCAATGGGGTTCTTTTCATAAGCATCAATGACAATGGCTTTTTTCTTGTCACGCCAGGGATGATTGAAATCAGAAGCAATCACATTTTGCGGCAAGGCAAACATCATACAGAAAACAAAAAGAATTCCGCGTAAAATGGCATATGATTGACCAGAAGGCCCTTTGCTTTTTACACAATACATTTCAGCTTGCCTCCTGGCGATTGTCACTATTTCCCTGGTATCGCAGTACAATAAATGAATACGATTCATGACAGCCTATGTCGTTATGGTTAATGATTGGTAACACATTACGCATAGTAAGGATTACTATTACAGACCAAAGCCTCTTAAATCAATCAACTTTGCTGCAAATGTGTCAAAGCAAGGAGAATACCATTTTCATAAGCTTCCCATTGTGAATGTGCTTTACGTACCACCCACTATTCACAACCACTGTTCTGTTATTTTTTTAATCAAGGCACTTATAATTCTGCTTAGGCATACCTAGATAGTATTTTCGTAATTTATTTTTCATACATATCCTAATTTTAAGTCCGGACAAATGCTCACATATTTTCTCCTGATCGTTGGCCTTCTAGTACTTGTGATCGGGGGCGACATTCTAGTTCGTGGCGCCGTTTCCATTGCAGAGCGGTTTTCAATTTCCCCTCTTATTATCGGCCTGACCATCGTTTCATTAGGCACTTCTGCCCCAGAGCTCTTTATTTCTGTTCAGGCAGCACTTGCAGGCTCTGGTGGCCTGTCCATTGGTAATGTTGTTGGCTCTAATATCGCAAATATTCTTCTTGTTCTGGGATTGCCGGCACTTATTGCTGCGCAATGCGTCAAGGAAGACGGCATCGGGCGTAACATTTTGGTGATGCTTGGCATAACAGTGGTTTTCATGGGCATGCTGTCCACCGGTTCCATGGGTTTCGTATATGGTTTGATCCTATTGGTATTGCTAGGTCTGTTTTTGTGGGATCAATACAAAAGTTCTCTTCTGTCGAATGATATTCCTGACTATCACGAGGAAGTGGGTGAAAGTATATCTTCGCCAAAAATGGCTATGGCCTATTTAGTCGTCGGGCTGATAATGCTTCCGGTCGGGGCACAACTAACCGTCAACAGTGCGCATACCATCGCACTTGATTGGGGGCTGTCTGATGAAATTATTGGCCTTACAGTCGTTGCTATTGGAACGTCGCTTCCAGAGTTGGCTGCCTCCATGATGGCGGTCATAAGGGGCAATTCCAATCTGGCGATTGGCAATGTTGTGGGATCGAATATATTCAACATAGCTGCGATCATGGGCATTACACTCATTATAACACCAGTGCCTGTAGGGCCACATATTATCCAACTTGATATGTGGGTGATGTTTGCCGTTTCGCTCTTCCTGGCTTTTGTTGCCTATTTCAAGGATGAGATTGGTCGTATCATGGGGCTTGTCATGTTGGCGCTTTACACCAGTTATATTGCATTGGCACTCGTTAACTAGGTTCAGGAACCCCCTTCTCCATGAAAACAGCATTGGTAACAGGCGGTGCAAAGCGCATTGGCGCGGCAATAGTCAGGGATTTGGCGCAAAATGGCTTCAATGTAGCCGTTCACGCGGCCTCATCAACAGATGCAGCAGAAAGTCTGACCGAACTTGCCCTCGAACATGGCGTCAAGGCCTGCTTTGTATCCGGAGACCTTACAGACGCAAAATCAACCAAACAGGTTTTTGAAAATGCTGCGAATACACTTGGGTCGATAGACCTTCTTGTTAACAATGCTTCCATCTTTGAAAATGACAGCGCAGAAAGCTTTGACGGTCAAACATGGGACAAACACTTTGCCATTCACCTGAAAGCCCCCGCAATCCTGGCAAATGAAATGATCAAACAACAGCTTTCCAGTGGTCTTATCGTCAACATGATCGACCAACGCGTCAACAGACTTAACCCCAATTTCTTTTCCTACACACTTTCGAAATCTGCACTTTGGACAGCGACACAAACCATGGCGCAAAGCTTTGCTCCTCGAATTCGTGTCAACGCGATTGGCCCCGGCCCTACGCTTGCCAACGAACGACAAAAGCAGGAAGATTTCGAAAAACAGGTAAAAGCCATACCCATGCAACAGGCTCCTACCCTTGAATCGTTTGGCAGGACTGTACGCTATTTGTATGAAACACCAAGTATTACCGGGCAAATGATTGCGCTGGATGGCGGTCAGCATCTCGCCTGGGAAACCCCTGATGTTGTAGGGATTGTTGAATGAAAACAACTCCGACTGAAAGTACAGATCGGAGTTGAAAGGGT